>JAVTWO010000115.1:0-7707 GCA_032229765.1 Phycisphaerales bacterium
GTCCACGGCGCCGAGTGCCCCGCCCAGGCCTGGGTCGAGTCGGGGGCGTCGGAGGATCGGATGCACGTGCGCCTCGCCGAGCGGACGCGCGGCGTCGCGACGGGGCAGTCCGTCGTCCTCTACGACGGCACCCGCGTCGTCGGCTCCGGCACGATCACCGCCACCGGCCGCGCCTGACCGGCGAACCTCCCCGCCCGCTCACCTATGCCGATCGCGCTCACCTGGTGCAGGTTGTGCGTCACGATCACCACCGTGATCCGCCCGGCGATCTGCCTGATGAACTCTTCGACCTTCAGCGTCGCGATCGGGTCGAGAGCGCTGCAAGGCTCGTCCATCAGCAACACCTCAGGCTCCGCGGCGATCGCCCGCGCGATGCACAGACGCTGCTGCTGACCGCCCGACATCCCCAGCGCCGATTCCTTCAGACGATCCTTCACCTCATCCCACAGCGCCGCGGAACGCAAGGCCCGCTCGCAGGCGTCTTGCAGCACGCTCTTGCGCTTCTCGCCGTCGATACGCAGCGAGTACACCACGTTCTCGAAGATGCTCATCGGGAAGGGGTTGGACTTCTGAAAGACCATCCCGATGCGCTTGCGGATGTCGATCACATCGACGCTGGGGGCGTAGACCGAGGTGCCGTTGAGCGTCATATCGCCCGTGCAGCGCACGGAGTCGATGAGGTCGTTCAGGCGGTTGATGGACCGCAGCAAAGTGGACTTGCCGCAGCCCGAAGGTCCGATGAGGGCGGTGGTCTTGCCGCGGGCGAAGCTCATGGCGATGTCGTAGAGCGCGCGGGCCTGCCCGTAGTACAGGCTGAAGTCCTTGACGTGGATGACATGGTCCTCAGTCAGCAGCGATTCGTGCGTGCACGCGGGGAAGGGACGCCCCGCCTTGATGCACTCCGCAAACGCCGTCGCGCCGTCAGCGCCGCCCTGCCCCTGTTCCATCACCGCCGTGCCGTTCATCGATCCCGCGGCCGAAGCACCGTTCGTCGAGCCGTTCTGCCCGTTCGTACCGCCCGCGCCGGCGGTGCTGCGATCATTCGGATTCACCGACAACGGCGTAGTCATCTGGAGTGGCCCCGGTCTTGACTGCTTGGTTGGCATCGCAGGCTCCCCTTGCAAGTTCGTCGGCGTACGAAGATTCCGTTCATACGCCGCACAAACTCAGAACGTTTCACCAAAGAACTTCTTCCGTAGCGACGACCGGATCGAAATCGCCGAGGCGTTGAGTGTCACCACCACCATAATCAGCAGGAACGTCGTACACCAGACAATCGGCTGCGCCGCTTGCGAGTCGGGCGACTGGAACCCCACGTCGTACACGTGGAACCCCAGGTGCATGAAGTTGCGGTCCAGATGCAGGAAAGGCCACTGCGAACTGATCGGCAGCTCCGGCGCCAGCTTCACCGCGCCCACCAGCATCAGCGGCGCAACCTCGCCCGCCCCGCGCGCCATCGCCAGAATCATCCCCGTCATAATCCCCGGCATCGCCCGCGGCAAGACAATCCGCTGGATCGTCTGCCACTTGCTCGCACCGCACCCATAGCTCCCCTCACGCATCGTCCGAGGAACCGCCGCGATCGCTTCTTCCGTCGCGACAATCACCACCGGCAGCGTCAGCAGCGACAGCGTCAACGCCGACCACAACATCCCCTTGGCGTTGAACGTCTTCGCGGGCAGGTTCGCCTCGAAGAACCCGTTGAAGTACGGCGTATACGCCACCAACCCCGCGAACGAAACCGCGCACAACACCCAACCGATCGCCGCCCCACGCGCGAGCCAAACCTGTCCGTTCGACGCGTGCTGACCAGGGCGAGGCCGCGCCGCCATCGATGCAAAGACCGCGCCCAACACCAGCAACAGCAGCACCCCCACGCCGATCCACCACGCAACCGTCGACCACACCGACCCGACCACGGGCAACGCAACCTTCGACGCGGCACTCACCCCCGAGCCCGTATCAATAAATGCACCGACGCTGTAACAGAAGAACCCAAGCCCGAAGACGCCGTAAACGATCGAAGGCACGCCCGCGAGGTTGTTGATCGCCACTCGCACCGCGCTCGTCAGCGGGCCCTGCTTTGCGTACTCACGAAGATAAATCGCCGCGATCACGCCCAGCGGCATCACCAGCACGCTGAGCAGCAGCGTCAGCGTCACCGTGCCGATGATCACCGGGAAGATCCCACCCTCGGTGTTCGCCTCGCGCGGAGCGCCGAAGATGAACTCCCCCCACCGCGACGTATACACCGACAGCTTGCTGAAGACGCCCGCGTCGTTGGGCTGGATCGTTCGCACCACCTGCGAGATCCGCAGCGGCTCGCCCAGCTCGGTCTGCCGCACCGGCGCGAACTTCCCCGTCGTCACTTCGCGGAAGATCACGCGGTACCGCGCGTCCTCCTCGTCGATCTTCACGGTCTGCGTGCGCAGCTCGCCGTACTTCGCCTCCAGCCGCTCGGTCTGCACCTTCGCCTCGGCGCGAATGGCCTCCAACCGCTGCGACAGCCGCTCGACCGTCTGCTGATCCGCCCGCAGAAGCGAGTTCGGTCTTTCGACATACGCGAAGATCCCCAGCGCCACGACACCCGCGAGCATCGCCGCCCGCAGCGCGGTCACCGAGGGCTTGGGGATCAGCAGTTCACCCGGTGCCGGTGGCTTGGGCCTGGTGAAGATCCACCCCGCGAGCAAACCGACCGCCCCGACAACCCCGACCCACCACAACCACACCGGCGCACTGGGCGCGCCGGTCTCGAAGGCCGCCTTCGCGCGCGCAAAGTCGACCTCCGCCTGACGCACGCGCAGCCGCTGCGACTCGATCTCGTGGTTGATCCGCCCGACCTCGATTTCCTTCAGCCTTTCGATCTCCGCCGCCCGGGCTCGGGCCTCGGGCCAGAGCTTCTGAAAGACCGCCATCGCGCGCGCAGGATCGTCCTTTCCGATCACGCGGACCTCGTCCACCACCGTCGACCCGGGCTTCCCTTCAGCCGGGCCCACGATCGTGCGCGCAACCGTTTCCTTCCCGTGCTCACCGTCGCGCGTCACCGACAGCTCAATCTTCTCCGCCGGCTGGTCGATCGTCACACGCTGGCGGATCTCAACCCCTGCTGGCACGCCGAACCACGGGCCCCATTCCATCCGCTCGACCATCGTCGCTTCGGCGGGGGTCTCGACCTTCTGGATCTGATACACCGGCACCCACAGGAACGGCTGGTCCTGCAGCTCGCGATTGCCCACACGCAGCAGCTTGCGTGCCGCCCTGCCAGAAGCGTCCACCGCGCCGGGAGGAAGCGTCCCCGCCTTCTTCATCGCGGCGATGGCCTTCTGATCAGCTTCGCCCGGGTCGAAGAACTCCTGCTCCGTCGGCACGCCCAAAACAACCGTCGGGTTCGCGCCGGGCTTGCCGTCTTCGCCCACCGGGGCAAACGTCACCTGCTGAACATCCCCGGGCCAGAACGCACGCCCGCCGTGATAGAGCACCAGGCTCAACAGCCCCGCGATCATCAGCAGGCACATCACCAGCGCCGAGCCCGTCAGCCAGACCATCGGCTCGCCGCGTGCGTGCAGCGGCGTCGCACGAACGCGTGGCACCATCCCCGCGCCGCTCTCGCTTCTCGCTTGGTTCTGCGTCGGGTTTTCGGGGCTCTGGTTCATCAACGGTCTTTCCGAATCTCACTTCGACACGGTCAGAGGCACATCACAACGCGGCCGAACGCTTGCGGAACCGCTGGCGGATCACCTCCGCGGCGGTGTTGATCACGAAGGTCATTACGAACAGGCACAGCCCGCCCATGAACAGCACGCGGTAGTGCGTCTCGCCGCTGGGCGCTTCGGGCAGTTCCACCGCGATGTTCGCCGCGAGTGTGCGCATGCCCTCGAAGATGTTCCAGCTCGTCGTGGGCGTGTTGCCCGTGGCCATCAGCACGATCATCGTCTCACCCGCGGCACGCCCCAGCCCGATCATGCACGCGGAGAAAATCCCCGAACCGGCGATGGGCAAAACAACGCGCAGGGCCGTCTGCCACTTGGTTGCGCCGCAGCCCAAACTCGCCGACCGCAGCGAGCCGGGCACGGCGCTGAGCGCGTCCTCGCTGATGGTGTAGATGATCGGGATGATCGCGAAGCCCATGACGATCGCCACCACGAGGGTGTTGCGCTGGCTGAAGGAGCCGAAGATGCTCTCGCGCGAATCAAGCCCCATCCCCACCAGCGCGTTCGCCAGCACATACGCCAACAGCAGCGACGCCGACAGCGAGAGCACGAACTTCGTCAGCTCCGAGATCGCCGCCTTCAACCCCGTCCGCGGCACAAACTGCAGCACCCACGGATCGATCCATCGCCCACGCACCAGCGCCACGAGAATGAACGACGCGGGGACCATGAGCAGGAACCACCCCGCCCAGGGCGTACCGATGTTGCCGTCGAGCCATCGCCGCATGCTGGGCTCATCGAGCCGCTCTCGACGGATGATCTCCGCGATGGCGGGGTCGGTCACCGAGCCCTCGGGCTTCACGAGCTTGCCGCCGGCGACATAAAACCCCTGTTCGCGGTAGGGCTTGGCGATCTCGCTGCTCAGCGAGGCGAAGGCCTTGAGTCCCTCGGGCCATTGCTCACGCGGGACTTCCTTCACCGCGCCCGCGAGGACCAACTGATCGTTCGTGCTGGGCTGGAAGAGCACCTTCTCCAGCGGGCGCGAAAGACCGATCGCCAGCGACAGACCAACCACCGTCACCAGCGAGACCAGCCCCAACTGCACGCCGCTGCCCAGCCCCGAGCGGAAGCGGACCGGGATCATCTGCCAGAGGTACGCCGCCGCGAGGGTTGTCACGGGCACGACGAAGAAGCCCATGAGCACGCCGGGCAGGATGTCGCGTGCCAGCGGCGCAACGATCATCGCCGCGACGAACCCCAGCACGACGCTAGGCAGCGAGGCCATCGTCTCGATGATCGGCTTGACGCGGTTGCGCACGCGCGGGTGCAGCAGTTCGCTCGTATAGATCGCCGCGAGGATCGCGATCGGCGCCGCGAAGAGCATCGCGTAGACCGTCGCCTTGAGCGTGCCGAAGATCAGCGGCGTCAGCGAATACTTGATCTCCGCCGTGTCTTCACCCGCGGAGCTCTGCCAGGTCGAGCTGGGCCCTTCGTCGCCTTCGTACCACACGGGCGTAAAGAGCGACGACAGCGACGCGTCGGCGTACTTCGCGTCCAGCGAATAGCTCCGCAGCACGCCGGCGGTGCTGATGGCGTAAAGCCCGTCCATCTTCGGAGAGAAGGCCGCCACCGTCACCGCGCGGGCCTTGGTGTCGATCCCCGCCAGATCCGTCGGCAGCGATTCGCCCAAGACCTTGTGGCTGGTCATGTGCCGGGCGATGAGCGAGCCGTCTTCGTGACCAGCAACGAAGCGCCGATCGCGCCCGGCGGTGGCGATCGCGGTCACGGGCGAGGGGATGACGCTGGTGAACTCGTGAGCCACGACGAACTTCAAGCCGTCGGGCGTGCTGGCGGAGTTCTGCCGTGAGGCGAAACAGCCGCGGATGGTGCCGCGGTCGTCGCCGATGATCAGCGTGCGCGCGCCCAGCAGCATCGACGCGGCGGTGATGGTCCGCCCGCTCTCCACGAGCTTGACCGTCTCGGCAAAGATCAGCCCTTCGTCGTCACCCGTGGTCGCGCCGCCCTTGAGTGTGCGGGAGTACCGATCAAGTCGGCCGTCTTTCCAGAGTGCCAAGGCGTTGCTGCCGTCGCCGGTGACGAAGAACCAGTCGGGGATGGCGCTGCCGCCATCGGTGCGGGGCTTGAAGGCGACGCGTTCGCTTTCGAGTTTCGTGCGGGGCTTGCCGCCGCCGAGGGGGCGGACGAACGTGACGCGCTCCAGGGCCGCCACGCCGTCTTCACGCATGAGCAGCAGGTAGCTTGCGAGCACCGAGTTTCGGTAATCGATCCGCACCACGGCTTTGCCGGTCTTCGCGGCCGCCGAAGCACCCGCCGCCGGCTCGGGCCATTCGGGGCTCGCCGGGTTCTGCAGCGTGAAGATCGGCTTGGTCACGCGGTACTGATCCAGCGGCGTGCGTTCCACAACGCCCCAGCCGCCCTGCGTTCCCTCTTCGCCGATCAGGGCCGAGCGCTCGCCGCGGGCGAGCTTCTTGCTCTGCGCCGTCGCGGGCAGTTCGTTGACAAACTCGGTTTCATACTTCAGCTCGCCGAGCTGGATCGTCCCGTCGCTGAAGCCCAGCGCGAAGGCACCGACTTCAGAAATACTCGTGGCGGATGTGATCACCTTGCCGCCGTCCGCACCGGCCACCCCCCCAACACCCCCCACACCCTCAACGCCCGGCTTGTTCACAATCACCGGCGTCTGGTCGATCGTCGTCCACAGCAGCCGCCCGTCGCGCAGCAGCATCGTCGCCGAGGCGCGATACTCATCCACCGCGAGGATCAGCGGGGCCGAGTTGCCCCCTTCGATGGTGTGCACATTCGCCGGGCCCTGGGGCGTGGTCTTCGCCGCCACCGCCTCGATCTTCACCGTCTGCTCAAACCGCGCCACGCCCGGGGTCAGCAGCGGCAGCACGTTCCCCGCCAGGTACAGCAGAATCCCCGTGACCGCGACAATCACGCCCACGCCCCCGACGGTCACGATCGCCTTCATCATCGCGTCGACGAACCGCACGCTGGAGCGTGTCACCCGTCGGCTGGCGTTCGGCGCGGGGTTGGTTCGTTGCTCAGCCATGCGTGTGCGTTTCCCGATTCACCCTCGCCGAAGTTCTCGCACCGTTCGCGCTCTCCAATCCAACCCGAGCATACCGCCGTGCGATCAATCCCGTCCAACGACCGTCCTTCTCACCAGCAAAGCCCGCCCGAGGATCTCTCCGTCGGGCGGGCTTGATTCGTTTACACCGGCCAAAGCTGCGCCGGTGCATTCAACTCAATCTCAGAACTTCGCCTGGATGCCCACGGCCTTGAGCGTCTCGCGGGCCGTCTCGGCCTTCACGGGGAAGTAGCCGTCCTTGACGACGACTTCCTGACCCTCGCGGCTGTAGATGAACTTCACGAACTCGCCGCGGAGCGGGTCGAGCGCGGTGCCGGGCTTGGCGTTGACGTAGACGTACAGGTAGCGGGCCAGCGGGTAGGTCCCGTCGTACGCACCCTCAGCGTTGGCGGCCACGGCCTTGCCGCCCTTGCTGGCGACCTTCAGGGTCTTGACGTCCGCGGTCTTGTAGCCCAGGCCCGAGTAGCCCATGGCGAACTTGTCGGTGGCGATGGCCTGCACGACGGCCGACGAACCGGGCTGCTCCTTGACGGACTTCTTGAAATCCTTCTTGTCCAGCGCGTGCTCCTTGAAGAAGCCGTAGGTGCCCGAGGCGCTGTTGCGGCCGTAGAGCGCAATCGGCTTGCTGGCGAAGGCGGCGTCCTTCACGCCCAGGTCGCCCCAGGTCATGTCCTTGCCCTCAACGGAGAAGACGAGCTTGAGCTGCTCCATGGTGATCTCGTCCAGCGGGCAGTCCTTGTGGACGAAGACGGCCAGCGCGTCCACGGCGGTGGGGATGGCGGTGGGCTTGTAGCCGAACTTCTTCTCGAAGGCGTCGATCTCGCTCTTCTTCATCTCGCGGCTCATGGGCCCGAACTGGGCGATGCCCTCGATCAGCGCCGCCGGCGCGGTCGACGAGCCCTTGCCCTCGATCTCGATCTTGGCGTTCGGATAGCTCTTCTTGAA
>JAVTWO010000116.1:0-7629 GCA_032229765.1 Phycisphaerales bacterium
ACAACGGCGTCAACGAAGGCGACTACAACGCCTTCTTCAACAACCTCTTCCTCCCCTGCCTCTAATCCCGGAAGAAGCGCCGAGTCATCAGGGTCGAGGGCTCAAGTAACAAACCTCTACCCCACGACCAAGTTCTGACAACCCGAATCGCACCAAGCCCCGGACCTCACCGTCCGGGGCTTTTCATTTCATCATCTCGCCTTCACACTGACTTCTCAAAAGCGAAAAACCCCGGCTCGCACACAAGCCGGGGCTCGAAAAAATCACCCTGCGTTCACGTTCACGTTCAAAACCAACTCACGCCTTCACAAGCCGATCACCCAGCCACCCGGCGTGTTTGCTCATCGCGTTCCGCGTGTCGACGATCAGCTTCGCGTTCTGCGCCACCAGGTCGTAATCAAACGCCGAGTGGTTCGTCGAGATCAGCACGCAGTCGTACCCCTTGATGTTGTCCGCCGTCAGCGCCACGGACTTCATCGCCAGGTCATACTTCCGCGTCTCACGCATCTCCGGAATCAACGGGTCCGCGTAATCCACCTCCGCGCCCAAATCCTTCAAGTGCTCGATCAGCTCGAACGACGGGCTCTCACGCTGATCGTCAATATCCGGCTTGTACGCCAGCCCCATCACCAGCACCCGCGCCTTCGACGCGTCCTTCCCACGCTTGCGCAACTCCTCCGCAAGCTTGTCCACCACCTTCTGCGGCATCGTCGTGTTCACTCGACCCGTCAGCTCAATAAACTCCGACCGCGTCCCGATCTTCCGCGCCAGCCACGACAGATAGAACGGGTCGATCGGGATGCAGTGCCCGCCCAGCCCCGGCCCCGGATAAAACGCCATGAACCCGAAGGGCTTCGTCTTCGCCGCGTCGATCACTTCCCAAATATCGATCCCCATCGCCGCGAAGACCACCTTCAGCTCATTCACCAGCGCGATGTTCACCGCGCGGAACGTGTTCTCAAGGATCTTCGCACTCTCCGCCACTTCCGCCGTCGACACGGGCACCACCTTGTGGAACGCCCGCGCATACAGCGCCACCGCCGCTTTCCCGCTGGGCGCATCCAACCCGCCCACCACCTTCGGGATGCTCACCGTTGTGTGCTGCTTGTTCCCCGGGTCCTCACGCTCGGGCGAGAACGCCACGAAGTAATCCTTCCCCACTTCCCACGTCGGCTGCGCCTTCTTCAAAGGCTCCATGAACTCGTTCCGCGTCGTCCCCGGATACGTCGTCGACTCCAGAACGATCAACTGCCCCTTCTTCATCCGCGGCGCAATCGCCTCCGCCGACTTCACCACGTACGACAAATCCGGCTCGTGCTTCGCATCCAAAGGCGTCGGCACACACACCAGAATCGCGTCCGCCTCCGCCAGCTTCTGCGGGTCCGTCGTCGCCAAAAACCGCTCGCTGTACGCCAGATCCGTGTACACGTGGTTGCCCAGGTGCTTCAAATACGGCACCGGCGGCCTCGCCGCAAACGCCGCACTCTTCTTCGGGTCCGTGTCCACACCAATCACCCGGCACCCCGCCGAGTGAAACGCGTGCGCCAGCGGCAACCCCACATACCCCAGCCCGATAATCGCCACCGTGCAAGGCTGGCTGCCGAAGCGTGCGACAAGTTCCGCGTACTGATTGGTATTGCTGTTCGTCATCATGGTTCGTGGGCTGTTGGACTATAGAAACAACTCGTTGAAAAACACACGCTCTCCGCCCCGCCCTGCCGGTCTTCGCCGGACGCTCACACTCTCCTCGTCCCCACCATCGGCCAAATCCCCGCCCCGCTTCGCCCTCTTTCCACCCTCCCGCCACCTCGCCCGAGAACAACACCAAAATCAGGGACGAACCCCACTCAAAACCCCCAGCCACACCCGCCCCTCCGCTCGCCTCCCGATCACACCGGTTTGCGATACAACCACCCCATCGGGTGGTGCGTCAGAATAAACCGCTCACACCGCTCATGATCCACCTGGAACTCAGGGTGCTCCTTCACAAAGTCCTGAATCGCCGGCAAGGGCCCATCCCCGTCCGGATACCGCAGCTTCGGCATCACGTCCATCACCCCGTCCTGGCACAGCATGTACGACCCCGGCGTCACAAACTCCGCGTACAGGTCCAGTTCCTTCTTCACATGCTCGCGGTGATGATCCGAGTCCAGAATCACCAGCACCGTCTTCGCCCCCGCCACAAACTTCCGCACCTGCTCGATCGTCCCCGCGTCCGTCGACGACCCCACCAAGTACGTCACCCGCGGGTGCGAGACGTTGTGCTGCTTCTGGATATCAATGGTCAAAATCTTCCCCGCCGTGCCCATCAGATCGAACAGGTGCGCATAAAACAGCGACGACCCGCCCTCCAGCGTCCCCGTCTCCACGATCACATCGGGCTTCAGCTCCGCGATGGTCTCCTGGATCGTCCACAGGTCCATCACGTTCTGCCGAATATGAATCCCCAGCCACTTCGTGCGTGAAAAGTTCCCCGTCCGCGAGATCAAGTTCCGAAAGAACCGCTTCTCCACAAACGACCGGATCGCCCGGTTGAAACTCAACGCGGACCCACGCCGCTCAGGCTCGGGCAAACTCGCGGGCGCAACTCGGCTTTGGGGCGTGCTCGTCATAGCCCAGCATATGGAACATCAACCCCACAAGTGAACCGCCTCCTCCCTTCCCCTCCCCATTCCCGTCCGGCGGCTGTGCGGGTCTTCCCCTTCCTTCTTCCCACTTTCCCCCAACGCCGCCTCCTCCACACGCACACAATCACCCCAGCATGGACCCCTGGGGCTACGTCACCATCCTGCTCGTCCTCGGCCGCGTCCTCGGCTTCGTCCTCGCCGCCGACGCCCTCATGACCGCCCGCACCGCCCAGGGCACCCTCGCCTGGGTCATCGCCCTCATCCTCATCCCCGAGCTCGCCGTCCCCTTCTACTTCGTCTTCGGCGGCCGGCGCTTCGTCGGTTACGTCCGCGCCCGCCGACGTGGCCGAGGTGAACTCAGCGTCCTCGCCTCACGCCTCGCCGACGCCCTCCGCGAAAACCGCTGCACCGACACCAACTCCGACACCTCCCGCGACGAACGCCTCGCCACACTCGAAAAACTCGTCCGCCTCCCCACCACCGTCGCCGACCGCGCCGACCTCCTCATCAACGGGCAAGCCACACTCCTCGCCGTCACCAACGCCATCAACCGCGCCAAGACCTCCGTCGTCGCTGAGTACTACATCATCCGCGACGACTCCGCAGGCCGCTCCCTCAAAACCGCCCTCATCAACGCCGCCAACCGCGGCGTCAAAGTCCACCTCATCTACGACGCCCTCGGCTCCGCCAAACTCCCCCGCTCATACCTCAACGACCTCCACGCCGCAGGAATCAAAACCGCCGCCTTCTCAGGCCTCAAGTTCCCCCCCACCCGCCTGCAAATCAACTTCCGCCAACACCGCAAAATCATCGTCGTCGACGGGCAAGAAGCCCTCCTCGGCGGCGTCAACATCGGCGACGAGTACCTCGGCAAAGACCCCAAACTCTCCCCCTGGCGCGATACCCATCTCCACCTCGTCGGCCCCTCCGCCCTCTCCGTTCAACTCGCCTGGTGCGAAGACTGGTTCTCCATCACCCGCGCCATCCCCGACCTCCCCTGGCAGCCCCAAACAGCCCCACGCTCCCAAACCGTCGAAGGCCTCTCCAGCGACAACGACCGCACACTCATCATCCCCTCAGGCCCCGCAGACGATCTCGAAACCTGCGGCCTCATGTTCAACCACCTCTTCAACTCCGCCAAACACCGCCTCTGGATCGCCACACCCTACTTCGTCCCCGACGAAACCACCATCCACGCACTCCAACTCGCCGCACTCCGTGGCGTCGACGTCCGCGTCATCATCCCCGAAGGCTTCGACGCTCGCCTCGTCTGGCTCTCCGCCTTCGCCTTCTACAACGACACCGTCAAGGCCGGCATCAAAATCCTCCGCTACCAGCCCGGCTTCATGCACCAAAAAGTCTGCCTCTGCGACGACCTCGTCGCCGTCGGCACCGCCAACCTCGACAACCGCAGCTTCCGACTCAACTTCGAAATCACCGCCATCATCCGCAGCGAACGCACCCGCCGCGAAACCCAGGCCATGCTCGAGAACGACATGCGCCAATGCCTCATCGTCTCACCCCTCGACTTCGACCGCCGAAACTGGTTCTTCCGCGTCCTCTGCCGTATCGCCCGCCTCATGGCCCCGATCCAATAACCCCCCCGCAACGTACACTCCCCCATGCGCACCGGCGACGGACACCAGCGCAGCAACCTCCCCCTCGGTCGAAAGATCGAGCTGTGGCGCAAAGGCCTCGCCTCCAGCCTCCGCCGATACTCCGCCGAGGCCCTCATCACCACCAAGCAAGGCACAGCCCGCCTCAACCCCCGCGCGCCCAAACCCCACCAAAACCCCGCGCCCAATCACGACGCCGCTCCCTGCCCCGTCCACCTCCGCAACCACACCCTCGCAACCGATTGGCACGCCGCCATCTCCGCCTCGCCCGATCAATCAGGCCTCGCCGCACTCGCCTGGCTCGGTCACTGCAGCGTCCTCATGCGCCTGCAAGGCCTCACCATCCTCACCGACCCCGTCTTCAGCCCGCAAGTCGGCATCCGCCTCGGCCCGCTCGTCCTGGGCCCGCGCCGCCTCACGCAAGCCCCCCTCATCCATCAGCTCCCCCCCATCGACCTCATCCTCATCAGCCACGCCCACTTCGACCACCTCGACAAACCCACCCTCAAAGCCCTCGCAAGCAATCGCACCCGCGTCGTCACCGCCGCCGCCACAGGCAAGCTCATCCCCCGAGGTTTCGCCGACGTCCTCGAACTCCCCTGGGACGCCTCCACGAATCTTCAAGGCCTCAACCTCACCGCCCTCCGCCCACGCCACTGGGGCGCGCGCACAGGCTGGGACCGCCACCGCGGCTTCAACAGCTACCTCATCAACACCACCACCTCCCCTGCACCCCACCGCACCCTCTTCGCCGGCGACTCCGCCTACACCGACAACTTCAAAGGCCTGGGCCCCATCGACCTCGCCATCCTCGGCATCGGCGCCTACGACCCCTGGGAACACGCCCACGCCACCCCAGAACAAGCCCTCGCCATGGCCCACGCCATGCCCGCCAAACGCCTCCTCCCCGTCCACCACTCCACCTTCAAACTCAGCAACGAACCACTCCACGAACCCATGCAACGCCTCCTCAAAGCCGCCGGCACCACCCACCCCACCACCGAAATCATCCAAACCGAAATGGGCCAAGTCTGGCGCACACCCTAACCACCGTGCCACCGATCGTCCAACGGACGATCGGTGGCCTCTCCCTTTCACACACCATCACCCCGTGCCACCGATCGTCCGAAGGACGATCGGTGCCCCTCCCCTTCAAACAAAACCAACCTCCTCGCCCCAACGGGGCGAAGGCCTGTCGCCACGGGTGAAGCGCAGCGCAACCCGTGGAACCCGAAAACAAAATCCCTCACCCCTCCAACACTCAAAACTCCGCCTGCTTCGGCGCACGCGGGAACGGGATCACGTCCCGAATGTTCTGCATCCCCGTCACAAACTGGATCAGCCGCTCAAACCCAAGCCCGAACCCCGCGTGCGGCGTCGTCCCATACCTCCTCAAATCCCGGTACCACCAGTAATCCGCCTTGTTCAGGCCCATCTCCTCCAGCCGCATATCCAGCTTCTCCAGCCGCTCCTCACGCTGGCTCCCGCCGACGATCTCCCCGATCCCCGGCACCAAAATATCCATCGCGCTGACCGTCTGCCGATCCGCCTCGCACCCATCGTCCAGCCGCATGTAGAACGCCTTGATCCCCTTCGGATAGTTCGTCAAAATCACCGGCTGCTTGAAATACTCCTCCGTCAAGAACCGCTCGTGCTCGCTCTGTAGGTCCGTCCCCCACTTCACCGGGAACTCGAACTTCTTCTGACCCTTGCCAATCGCCTCCTCCAGAATCCGCACACCCTCCGTGTACGTCACCCGCAAGAACGGCTTCTCCACAATCATCTTCAGCCGCTCCACCGCCGTCTTCTCGATCCGCTCCGCGAAGAACTTCATATCGTCCGCCCGCTCCTCCAAAACCGTGCGGAACAAATACTTCAGCATCTCCTCCGCCAAGAGCGCGTCCGCCGCCAGATCCGCAAACGCGATCTCCGGCTCGATCATCCAGAACTCAGCCAAGTGCCGGCTCGTGTTGCTGTTCTCCGCCCGGAACGTCGGCCCGAACGTATACACCCGGCTCATCGCCATGCAGTACGTCTCAACATTCAACTGCCCGCTCACCGTCAGGTGGCTCTCCTTCCCGAAAAAGTCCGAGCTGTGATCTACCTGCCCGTACGTCCACGCCGGCATGTTCGACTTCGCCGCCAGATCCGCGCAGTGCTTCACCGCCTCCGCGCTCTGCGATTCCTTCGCCAACCGCGGCAGCGGCCTCATCAAATCCAGCGTGCTCACCTTGAACATCTGCCCCGCACCCTCACAATCGCTCCCCGTGATGATCGGCGTATGCACATAGTAAAACCCACGCTCATGGAAGAACCGGTGGATCGCCATCGCCAGACAGTGCCGAACCCGCGCAACCGCCCCGAACGTGTTCGTCCGCACACGCAAATGCGCCTGCTCACGCAAATACTCGAAGCTATGCGGCTTGGGCTGAATCGGGTACGTGTCCGGATCCTCAACCCACCCAACCACCTTCACACGCCCCCCACGCCCCGCCTCCACCGCGATCTCGCTGCCGCCCTTGGGGTTCTTGACAATCACCCCCTCCGCCTCGATCGCGCACCCCGTCGACAGCTTCGCCACCTCGCTTGCGTAGTTCCCCAAATCCCCCTTCACCACCAACTGAATCGTGTCAAAGCACGTCCCGTCGTGCAGCGCGATGAACGACAACCCGCCCTCCGCCTTGCTATCCCGCCGCGTCCGCACCCACCCCTTCACCGTCACCCGCGTATCCACCTCCGCCTTGAGCGCATCGACAACCCGAAGCCACGCAGCAGATGAAGAAGTCGTCGTCATAGGTCAAACTCGCAGAAAAAAGCCCGATGAACCGCCCAACCGCGCCGTCGGCAAAGCCCCGCTTCACCAACCAAACCGCTCGGGCCCCATCGTAGATCACCCCCGCAACCCAAGCACCCCCCTCACCCCCTCACCCCCGCATCCCCAGTACCTCACGCACCAACCCCGCCGAGCTCGCGCTCACCACCCCGCGCGAGCCGTCACCCGCCGCCGCCCCTTCCCAGTCCACCATCACACCCCCCGCCTCGCGCACGATCGCCTCGATCGCCACCACGTCCCACACCTTCATGGGCGAGTCGATCATCACCTGCGCCCGCCCGCTGGCAACCAACATATGCCCCACGCAATCCCCCCACCCGCGCACCAGCCCACTGCGCTGACTCACCTTACTGATCCACTCCGCCTCATCGCGCATCAAGCTCCGCAAGCACGTCAGCACCGTCACCGCCTCGCTCAATCCTCCCTCCACCTCTTTCACCTTCACCACCTCCCGCTCACCATCCCCACCAAACCGCCACGCCCCACCCCCCTTCGCCGCGCCATACACCTCACCCATCGCCGCAAGGTTCACCGCTCCCACCACATTCTCACC
>JAVTWO010000117.1:0-7597 GCA_032229765.1 Phycisphaerales bacterium
CGCCGCTCCGGTGCCCGCGGGGAAGCTGACGTACGGCTCGTACCTGAAGGTGCCCGAGCTGTTGAGCTTGCAGAAAGAAGAGTCGAAGCCCGTGCACCATGATGAACTGCTGTTCATCATCTCGCACCAGGTTTACGAGCTGTGGTTCAAGCAGATGCTGCACGAGATGCGTGGGGTGTGCGGGTATTTGGATGAGGGGCGCCCGCTGCGAGCCGCGGCTCTGTTCGACCGCTTGCACGGGATCCAGAACCTGCTCATCCAGCAGATCCCGGTGCTGGAGACGATGTTCTCGGTGGATTTCGCTCAGTTCCGAGATCATCTGAGGCCGGCGTCGGGGTTTCAGAGCGTGCAGTTCCGGCTTATGGAGTTCCTTGCGGGCCATAAAAACGCGAAGGTGCTGGGGCTGGTGGGTGAGGACGAGGACGCGCGCACGCAGATGGCCTCGGCCCTGGCGGCACCGACGATGTACGACCATCTGCTGCGGTTCATGGGCAAGGCGGGGCTGGCAGTTCCGGGCGATGTGTTGGCCCGGGATTTCACGCAGAAGTACGAGGGGGACGAGCGGGTGGTGCGGGCGCTGCTGCCGGTGTATCACGACACCGAGCGGTACTACCCGATTTTCAGGCTCTGCGAGCACTATTTGGAGTTCGACGAGCGGCTGAGCCTCTGGCGATTCCACCACGTGAAGATGGTCGAGCGGATGATTGGCGGATTAGGTGGAACCGGTGGGTCTTCGGGTGCGAAATACCTTCAATCCACGGTGGCGAACCGTCTGTTCGCGGATCTGTGGTCGGTTCGGGACCATCTCGGCGGTGGAAAACGGACGTATTGATCGTCTGACAACACCCCTAAGGTGCCCGAATCGGGGGATTCTGGATTTGGATGAAACCGCAGAGGCATGGGCAAATAACCTGTTTTCTCAGGGTCAGCCCTACCGGACGGCGAAGTTTGAGTTAGTCTTTCTCTGGGCCGCCACTCGGCGACCAGTCCACCTGCGAATCACAGGAGTCGAACGTGAAGAAAAGCATCCCCCTTGCGTTGTTCTTGTTTACGACTGCGGGCTTGATGTACAGCGGGAGCCGAACGGTGGCGAACGCGAACTTCGGCACGCTGAAGGCCCCGGACACGCTTGCGGGTATCGACGTGTCGATTTCTGCGATCGCGGCGAGCACGGGCGGTCCGGCTTCGGGTCAGATCGGCATCTACACCGCGTCGTCCGCGGGCAAGCCGACGAACCGCTTCGTGATGTCGGCGACGACGGTCTCGTGCAACACGCGTCCGAACAACGTCGGGCAGACGATTTCGGGCACGTTCTATGAGTATCCGGTTCCGGAGTGGTACGCGGCGTGGGATAGCGACCTGCCGACGAACGATCCGCGCGGCGCTCGTCACCCGTACATCGCGATCAACACGTATCGCCTGAACGCCGAGGGTCGGCTTGAGCAGCTTGGGTCGGCGTGGGTGAAGCACGGCTGGTACGCCGCTTCGGCGAGCCAAGGGGCTGTCGGGGGTGCGAACGGTCAGCCGGCGTGCGGCACGGGTTCGTGCGCCGGTCCGAGCAACACCGCGCTGGGCGCCAACTGCTCGGACACGTACGGCGCGAGCTTGAACGTGGCGGCGGATGACGTCGGTCCGCGTTCGGAGATCAACCCCCGAGCGGCGGCGGGCACCACCAGCGACCCCGGGGCTGTCGGTTGGACGATGCAGGGTTCGTGGCACAACACCATGAACCGCGACTCGGCGAACACCTACAAAGACAACCGCGTCAACAACACCGGTGCGGCGAACCGTTCGTACACCTACACCGGGACCACGCAGGCCTGGAAGCTCAACAACATCAACGTCAATGACATCAAGCCCGCGGCTCTGGGCACCGGTGGCAAGTTCTTCATCGAGGGCTACTACGTCGTCAACGGCGACAAGTACAAGTTCAACAACATCGCCTATCGGCGGTACAACGTCAGCGGCCTGTCGGCGACCTCGACCGCGGCGAACGTTGCCACGACGACGTTCGTTAACGACGGCCCCCACACCTTCGGTCCGGCGATGCTGGATTGGGGTGATCGGCAGGCGGCGATGATGCCCAACACCGAGGGCATCGGCTACGTCTCCAGCCGCGTGGTGAAGCTGCCCGCGGGTCAGGGCTACCGCTATGAGTACGCGGTGTTCAACCTGGATATCGACCGCGAGCTGAACAGCATCGAGATCCCGATGCCGACGTTCGCGAACCCGACGAGCTTCGGCTTCGCGCAGCCGCGGCAGGCGGACCCGGGCTATCACAGCCACGTTGACCCGCTGAACCCGCCCGCGAACGCGGACACCGCGGACGCGAACACGGACTGGGTCGGCTCGTACGACACGGTGAAGGGCGCGTTGGTGTTCACGCCGCCGACCCCGCCGAACGGCTATCTGCCCAACACGCTGCGTTGGGGCCGGACGTATACGGTGTGGTTCACTTCGCCGCTGCCCCCGCGGTTTACCGGCGCGGTCACGACGGCGCAGCGTCGCGCCGGGACGCTCGGGCCGCTGTCGGCCGCGAACCTCGGTACCCCGAAGAACCCTGCTGACATTGGCGATAACGAGGGCAACCCCAACGCGCTGGTGACCGCTGGCGGTGTGCAGTACATCGACGGCGACGGCATCGTCAACGAAGGTGACTACAACTGCTTCTTCAACCACTTCTTCCTCGACGCGCCGGACAACCGTCCGGCGGACATCGCCGACAGCACCGGCGAAGTCGGCAGCGACGGCGTCGTCAACGAGGGCGACTACAACTGCTTCTTCAACAACTTCTTCCTCATCTGATTTCGCGTTCATTCTCGCCTTGCCCGTCTGGCTGGTCACTCAGCGATGACGGGTGAACACGAGCAACACACAGGGAGCGGCCTTCACGGGCCGCTCTCTTGTTTTTTGCCGATCGACCTCGCATAAGAAGCCGTAGATTGTCGGCTCGGTGACATCCCGCCAACCAGTTCGAGAGCGGTGCGGGGCGTGATCGGGCGTTGAATGAGTGTTTGCCGCGGCGTGTGCGCCGTGATGTCCCGGTGTAAAGTGTTCACCATGACGAGCGAAGGGCGTGAAACAGGCGTTGCGAAGCACTCGTGGTTCGGGGGTTTTCTTGCGCGGGTGGTGGTGCCGGGGTACATCGCTGCTGGCGCGGTGATGAAGTTCCTCACCGGCTCGCCCGCGGACTTGCCCGACGTGGTTCGGCGCCTCGCGGGGACGGACGCGGCGTCGCTTTACCAGGTCTTCCTGATGGTCGTGTGCACGGAACTGGTGCTCGCGGCTTTGCTGGTGATGCACCGGCGCTGGGCGAGCGTTCTGGCGGCGTTGTCGCTGACGGTGTTCTGTGTGGTGCTGGTGATCCAGATCGCGCAGGGCGGCACCTCGTGCGGGTGTTTCGGCGCGGTGAAAGTCTCTCCCTGGGCGATGCTGGGGATCGACGCGGTGCTGCTGGCGTTGGTGGTGATCTTCCGGCGTAAACCCCTCGCGCCGGATATCAGCAGTTGGCGCTGGGTCTGGATCACGATGGTCAGCGCGGGGCTGATCGTCGCGGTCTTCGGTGCGGAGCGTCGCGGGTGGCAGGGGCGATACTCCGGCACGTACACCCTCGACACGCACACGTGGATGGGGCGCTCGTGGGAGACGCTGAACGTGTTCAACTTCACCCCCAGCGCGCCGGACGGGCGGACGTATTCCCCCGCGACGTTCACGGAGGATCGGCAGGTGTGGGTTTTCTATCGGCGCACGTGCCCGCACTGTCACGAAACGATCAAGAAGCTTGCGGAGCAGAAGGCGAGCGAGGCGGTGAAGAGCCGATTGGTGGTGGTGGACTTGCCGTATGAAGCGGGCGTGGAGGAGCGGTACGGGATGACCCCGCGCGAGGCGCCGTGCGAGGACTGCACGAAGCTGCGGGCGGTGGATGGAACGGGGTACACCGCGACGGTGCCGGTGGTGGTGACGTTTGTGCGCGGGGTGGTGACGGACGTTCGCGTGGGGAACTGAGCGGGGGCGTAGGCGAGTTGATCACGGCGGCGTGCAAAGGCAAGGACGTGCGGCATGAGCGTGGAAGAATCGAAGGGCGGTCCGTCGTGTGAGAAGAAGCCCGCGAAAGCCGGGACGGTTTCGTTGCCTGTGATCGCGGTGACGGAAGGCGCGGCGGGCGGCAGGGCGAACGCGAAGCCGCGTTCGACGATGGGAAAGCTGCGGGCGATCGTGCTGATCGCTGTGCACGTGCTGATTGCGCTGCACATCACGCTGTGGCTGATGAGCGGCATGAGCGACGGCGAACGCTCGACCCTCTCGCCTGTCGAACCAAGCGAGGCGATGTTCACGCTCGAACTGGGGACCGTCAACGCGGGGTTCGTGCTCTTTCTCACCGCGATCGCTTCGACGCTGATCTTCGGGCGCTGGTTCTGTGGGTGGGCGTGCCACGTTGTCGCGCTGCAGGATTTCTGCGGCTGGCTGATGAAAAAGTTGGGCGTGCACCCCAAGCCCTGGCGCACGCGGCTGCTGCTCTGGACGCCCACGGTGCTGGCGGTGTACATGTTCATCTGGCCCACGTTCCGGCGTGAGGTTGTGGCGCGGGTGTTTGGTGAGGCGGTGACCATCGACGGGAAGACGAGGCACGTGCTCTCACCCGAGCTGTCGGCCTGGCTGGGCGAGGTGAGGCCCTGGCCTGCGGAGGGTTTCGAGCCGCGGTTTGTGGTGGAGAACTTCTGGGAGACCTTCGCGCCTTGGTACATGGCGGTGCCGTTTTTGTTCGTCTGCGGGTTCGCGGCGGTGTACTTTCTCGGCGCGAAGGGGTTCTGCACGTACGGGTGTCCGTACGGCGGGTTCTTCTCGCCGGTCGATCGGCTTTCGCCCGTGCGGATCAAGGTGAACGACTCGTGCAATCATTGCGGGCACTGCACGGCGGTCTGCACCAGCAACGTGCGCGTGAGCGAAGAGGTTCGTGACTATGGCGCGGTGGTCGATCCGGGGTGTATGAAGTGCCTGGACTGTGTCAGCGCGTGCCCCAACGACGCGTTGAGTGTGGGGCTGACGAAGCCCGCGGTGCTGATCAAGCCGCGGGTTGGTGAGGCGGAACTGAGCAAGAGCAAGGCGAAGGTAAAAGCGAGGTACGACCTTTCGCTTGGGCAGGAGGTTGTTCTGGGAGCGGTGCTGCTGGGGCTGACGATCGGGTACCGCGGGCTGTACGGGCTGGTGCCGCTGTTGATGGCGGTGGGGATGGCTGGTGTGGTGACGTTCATGGTGTACACGTGCTGGAAGCTGATGCGGGACGCGAACGTGCGCGGGCCGTTCTGGCAGCTCAAGCGGACGGGGCGGATCACCGGCGCGGGCGCGGGGTTTGCGCTGGCGACGGCGGTGCTGGTGGCGATGGCGGTGCAGGGAGCGTTTATCTCCGTTGGGCGATGGACGGGGAATCCGATCTACGACCGCGTGATGAGCGACCCGACGGTGACGAAGGAGGCGTTGCTGCGGAAGGGGTACGTGCCGAGCTCGGAGGTTCGGGAGCTGGCGAAGAAGGCCGAGGCGCGGATCGGCCGCGGGTTGAGCTTTGCGGAGGGTGGGGTGAACGTGCTGACGCCGCCGCTGGTGCACGCGAAGGTGTTTTGGCTGAGGCTGGTGCAGGGGGATCTTGAAGGTGCGGAGTCGCACATGCGCCGGAAGCTGGCGGGGATCGCCACCAGCTCGGACGTGATTCTGCTCGCGCAGACGATGCAGGCACGCGGGGCGAAGGACGCGGAGATCGAGTCGATGATCGAGGGGATGATCAAGGCGACGCCCGAGCTTGAGGACGCTCGGCGGCTGCTGGCGGAGCGGTACGTCGCGACGAACCGGGTGGCGGAGGCGACGCGGCTGTACCGTGAGGCGCAGGTTGCGGTGCCGCGGGATATCGCGACGCTGCGCGGGGCGATCCGGTTCGCAATGAGTTTGGAGAACAAGGAAGCGGCGCTGGCGACGGCGGACCGAGCGGTGAGGGAATATCCGAAGTCAACGGTCCTGCTGATGGACCTGGCGAACGTGCTGGTTGCGAGTCAGCAGGTGCCGGCGGGCGTGGCGATGGCGCAGCGCGTCAGTGAGCTGGACCCGCAGATGCCCGCGCCGTACTTCCTTCGGGCGGAGGTGCTGGAGAGCCAGGGCAAGGCCGAGGAGGCCAGGGCGCTGCGCGAGAAGGGTGAGCAGCTTGAGCAGGAAGCTCAACGGCAGCGTGATCGATCGCGTCCGTCGTCGTTGCCTTCGCCCACGGGAGCGCCGGAGTGAACGGGCTTTCGAACGTGTGTTTGACGTCCGAGGGACTTTGGGTGTGTGGCGGCCGGTGGTTGCCCGTAAACAGGTCGGTGTGGATGGGTTTTTGAGGTGAAATGCTCGGGTTTTCTCGGGCGATGGAACATCTCTGGCCCGGCTGCGGTAAGGGTGTATCTTGAAGGTGTAGATTGCCGATCGGGCTTCAAGCGGTCGTGTCCGACCCAATGTCCCTGTACGGAGTTTGATCGGAATATCTCATTGCACCGATCTGGTGCGTGCGCCGGGGCCGGTTGTTGGTCCGGCGAGAACGAAAGAAACCGAGGAGTTGTTCATGCAGCGAATGACGAGCGTGAAGATGAAGGCGGTTCTGGCAGGTGCGATGGTCTTTGGCGCGTCGAGTGCGGCGATGGCGCAGCCCGGCGATTACGCGAACTATGCCGACGTGGTGAGCGGTTTGGGCGATGCGCTCTATGCCGCGTATCCGCCCGGCGAGCCCAACCGCCTGATCATCGTTCAACGCAACGGCATCATCCGCGTGGTCGACAACGGCGTGCTGCAGGCGAACGCGTTCCTTTCGCTTGGCTCAACCACCGCGGGGACGACGGCTGCGCAGAACCGTATCACGCCCACGGGCGGCACGGTCCGCATCGACGCGAACGGCAACGTCGTTGCCAGCGGCGGCACCGTGTACAACGTCTCCCGCGCCAACGAGCAGGGCCTGCTCGGGCTGGCCTTTGATCCTGACTACGCCAGCAACCGGCGCTTCTATGTCTATTACACCGCGCCGCGTGGCAACTGGCAGGTCACCAGTGGAACCACCGCCACCGACCGGTCTCAGACCGTTGTTGCACGCTACACCACCAGCGCGAATCCCAACATCGCCAACACCGCTGAGGAACGCATCCTCACGTTCAACCAGCCTTTCTGGAACCACAACGGCGGGTGCATGCAAATCGGCGCTGACGGGCTGCTGTACATCACCACGGGCGACGGCGGCTCGGGTGACGATCCGCTCAACGCGGCACTTGATTTGCGCACGACCATCTCCGGAGCGGCGAACGGCGACTCGTGGCTGGGCAAGATTCTTCGCATCGATATCCGCACCCCCACGGGCTACTCCGTCCCCGCGAGCAACCCCTTCGTCGGGCAGACACAGCTCGGCGATCCGTGCCGACCGGAGATCTACAGCTACGGCTTGCGGAACGCCTGGCGCTTCAGCTTCGACCGCTTGACCAGCGATCTTTGGATCGCCGACGTCGGACAGAACCTCTGGGAAGAGATCAACTTTGCACCCGCACCCACGCGTGGTGCGGGGTTCAACTGGGGCTGGCGCGCTCGTGAGGGC
>JAVTWO010000118.1:0-7480 GCA_032229765.1 Phycisphaerales bacterium
CCGAAGCGCCCGCGCAATGACCTTCACCCCGCGGTCGTGCCCGTCCAAGCCCATCTTCCCCAGCAGCACCCGCGGGCGGTGATCCAACCCCTCACAACGGTCGATCTTCTCGAACTCGGTCGTCGGTGCGCTCAGCGTCTGGCTCATATCCAGCAGGATATGGGCCTCTGGGCGGATCAGACCAGCGGCCGCGACATTGAGCCTCCGTTCAACTCCCCGCCGCGACAACGCTCGCACGTGCGGGCCGTTCAACCCAAGATTCCACCTCGAACGCTCGCCCGGTTTGGCGCTCGCTTGACCGCCGTGCCAAGCTCAAACCCGCGCCGATCCTGTGGAAAACCTCACTTTTCTGCCGATCTCCGATCCCCCCGCGCGGGGGAGCCTGAGCGTCAGGGCGGGCCGAAAGTCATGGTTTTTGACCTGTCCGAAGGCAATTTCAGAAAAAAGTGGACAGAAACCAGTTGAAAAACCGCTAATTCACACCGCTCGACGACTTGAAGTTGACTTCAAAGGTCGCTAGAACAGAGCACAGTTCGCAGTGGAGCTGCGAAAAACAACCCATTTCTTACGGAGAAGAACCATGGCCGCCAAGACCTCATCGAAACCCGCCAAGATTGAGCCCGCGAAGAAGATCCGTGGCAAGAGCGACTTCTACAAGCTCGTTTCCGACCAGACCGGTCTGAAGCGCAAGGACATCGCCACCGTCTTCGAGATCATGGGCAAGGTCATCGCCGCCGACCTGTCCAAGAAGGGCCCCCGCGTCTTCAACGTCCCCGGCATGATGAAGATCATCGCCAAGGAGAAGCCCGCTGTGAAGGCCGGCATGTGGAAGAACCCCTTCACCGGTCAGGAAGAGATGCGCAAGGCCAAGCCCGCCTCCACCGTCGTCAAGATCCGCGCCCTCAAGGCCCTCAAGGCCATGGTCTGATCCTGACCAATCGCTCATCGGTTCTCGGCACGCTCAACGCGCCGATCGAACCCTCGGCGTGATCCGCTCCAACCGAGCCTTCACGCCGAAACAAGCAACCGTCGCGGCCCCGATCTCACCATCGGGGCCGCTTCGTTTTTGGCCTTCCCGTTTCTTCAAGCCCCCCATCGGCCCCGACGCCCTCACTCCCCCATCGGCATCGTCACCTCGATCAACTTCCCCTCGACCTCGTACACCGCCGCCCCGCTGGCGCTCAAGCCCTTGAATACTCCCTGGGCTTTCTTCCCGGTCGGGTCGGTGACGCCCACGGTCATCCCCACGCCGAACATCCGCCCGTGCAGGCTCCGCACCACCGACTCGGTGGTCTCATCAGTCTCGATCTCCGCCCGCAGATCGCTCACCAGTCGATCACGCACCAGATCGATATCCGAAGTCTGCCCCGTCAAATCAAATAGCGTCGCGCACCGCCCCAGCAACGCGTGCGGCAGCAACTTCCCCTCAAAGTTCAAGTTCATCCCCACGCCAACCAAAAGAAACGGCCTCGCCGCGCCGTGCACCACTTCCGTCAAGATCCCCGCCACCTTCCGCCCGCGGATCATGATGTCGTTGGGGAACTTCAGCTCCACCTCCGCCGCCCGACCGCCGGCACGAATAAACGCCCACTCCACTGAACGGTGCACCCCGCGACCAAGCCGCAGCCCCAGCGCGTCCATCAACTTCACAGGCGAGAACCGTTTGTCCGACCTTGCCAGCGGCCAAGCCAGCGTCATCCACAGCCCGCCCTCCGGGCTCGCCCACGCCCGCCCCAAACGCCCCACGCCGCCCGTCTGCCGCCGGGCAACAAAGATCCGCGAGCCGTCAATCCGTCCCCCACCCAGTTCTCGCCGCGCAAGCAGCGACGTCGAGTCGATCTCCTCATGGCTCTCAATCGGGATTCCGTGCGCTCGAAAGTGATCCACGACGGCCTCATCATAAAGCAACTCGCCGCCAGAACCCATACGCAGGGGTCACGCTGAGCGTTTCAAACACCTGATGTGGAAAAGTCGCTTCCGACTTTCCAACCCACGCCCACACCCCCCACCATCAGGCTTCAAAGTCCCCCCTCCACACCCCCCTCCCCATCCCATCGCCTACCGTCCGGGGTCATGCGAATCGCCGTCATCGGCACGGGCGTCGTTGGGCTCGCTACCGCCATCCGCCTGCGTCAACACCTCAACGCCGAAGTTTCCGTGTACTTCCGCGACGACCTCCCGTCGACCACCTCCTCACGCGCCGGGGCGGTCTTCACCCCTTTCGACGGCGGCACAAACGAGCCCTGGATCCGTGAATCCCTCGCCCGCTTCCGCGATCTTGCCCAAACCACCCCAGCCTCAGGCGTCTCCATCGGCACCGCCCTCGAATACCTCGCCCCCAACCAACCCTTCCCCCGCTGGCCCGCGCTTGTTGGCGATGTTCAGCCCTTGCCGCCGCTGGAAGGAACTGGCCCCGGCTTCCGCGTGAACGTCCCGTTCATCGACATGACCATCTACCTGCCTTGGCTCAAATCCAACGCCCAGAGCTTGGGCATCACCTTCATCCAACACAGCTTCAGCTCACTCTCCGAACTTCGATCACTCCCCGTCGATCTGATCGTCAACTGCGCAGGCCTCGGCGCTCGCGAGCTTGTCCCCGATCCCTTCGTCCGCCCGATGCGAGGCCAGCTCCTCCACGTCGAGAACACGCTGAACCTCCGCCAGGCCATCGCCGCCGCCGAACTCCACGGCGGCGTCACCTACATCTACCCCTTCCGCACGCACATCGTCCTCGGCGGCACCTACGAGCCCGACATCTCCCTCTGCCAAACCGAACCCGCCGCCATCGAGCTCATCCTCGCCCGCTGCAAGGCCCTTCTCCGCGCAACCGGTCATCCGGATTGGCAACGACTGGGCGAGCACCCCATCCGCACCGTCGCGGGCCTCCGCCCCGCACGCATCATCGACAACCGCTGCGAGACCGTCCGCCTCGAACTCGAACCCGAGCCCTCAACCTCGCCCTCCGCCCCAGCGATCATCCACAACTACGGCCACGGCCGCGCCGGCGTCACCCTCAGTTGGGGCACCGCCGCGAACGTCCTCGAACTCGCACGAACGCTCTAAGCAAATATCGTGTCGATGAGTTCGCGAACGCCACTCAGGTCTGCAGCACACCAACCTTGAACGGCTTGGAATAGTCCCAGTTCACCGTCGAGCCCAGCGCCGCGATCAGTTCCTCGCGCGTGCGGTGCGGCTCGATGATTCGATCGACCCACCCGCGGGCCGCACCGTGGCGGATGTCCTGCTGCTCGTTGTAGCTCGCCTTCACGGCCGCCAGAATCGCCGCGTGCGTTGTTTCGTCGATCTTCTCGCCCTTGCGCTCGCGTGAGCGTTCCTCGATCATCGCCAGCGTCCCGCTCGCCTGGTTCGCGCCCATCACCGCGCACTTGCTCCCCGGCCAGGCCAGCGTCAGGTACGGATCGAACGCCCGCCCGCACATCGCATAGTTCCCCGCGCCGTAGCTCGATCCGGTGATCAGCACGATCTTGGGCACCACGCAGTTGCTCATCGCGTTGACCATCTTCGCCCCGGCGCGGATGATCCCGCCCTGCTCGCTCTCACGCCCGACCATGAACCCGCTCGTGTCGTGCATGAAAACAATCGGGATCTTCCGCTGGTTGCAGTCCATGATGAACCGCGCCGCCTTGTCGGCGCTGTCGTCATAGATCACCCCGCCCATCTGCACCTGCCCCTTGCCGGACTTGCTGACCTTCTTCTGGTTCGCCACGATGCCGCAGGCGTGACCACCGACCTGCGCATACCCGCAGACGATCGACTGCCCGTACTCCGCCTTGTACTCGTCGAAGTTGGCCTTGACCTTCGAGCCTTCAGCAACGACATCCACAAAGCACGCGATCAGGTCGCGCACGTCGTACTGCGTCCCGGGCTTGTCGATGAAGACTTTGTAGACCTCTTCGCCGGGTTTGAAGAACGCGCCGGCCAGGGCCGCGTTGTCTTCACTTTGACGCACGCGGTACTTGCTCATCAAACTCCGCAGCCGCTCGAGGCAGCTCGGGTCGTCCTTCTCGCGGAAGTCGATCGTCCCGCTGATCGTCGCGTGCATCTTCGCGCCGCCCAGGTCCTCATCGCTCACATCCTGCCCGATCGCGGCCTTCACCAGCGCCTGCCCCGCCAGATACAACCCACTCCCCTCCGTCATCAGCAGCGTGTCGCACAGCACGGGCAAGTACCCGCCACCCGCGACGCAGAAGCCCATGATCGCCGCGATCTGCGGGATTCCCTCCGCGCTGATCACCGCGTTGTTGCGGAAGATCCGCCCGAAGTCGTCGGTATCCGGGAAGACGTCCTCCTGCATGGGCAGAAAGACCCCCGCGCTGTCCACCAAATACACCAGCGGCATGCGCGACATCATCGCCACCGTCTGCGCTCGGATGATCTTCTTGCACGTCATCGGGAAGAACGCGCCGGCCTTCACCGTCGCGTCGTTGGCGATGATCATGCACGTGTGCCCGCTGACGCGCCCGATACCCGTGACCACGCCCGCCGCCGGCGCACCGCCCGCCTCGGGGTACATGCCGTACGCCGCCCACGTGCCCAGCTCCATGAACCGCTCGCAGGCGAAGGGCGCGAAGGCGTTCTCCTGCCGCTCGCCGTCAACAAGCAGATTGATCCGCTCGCGGGCCGTCAGTCGCCCTTTCTCATGCTGCCGGGCGATCGCCCCGGTGCCGCCGCCGCGGCGGATCGTCTGCTCCTGCACCATGAACAGATCGGTGACCTGACGGAGGTTCAGATCCGCGCTTTGCGCAGACGAGGCTGGGGGCGTAGGGGCGGTTTGCTTCGACGAGGCGGGACTGCTCATGCGCAGAGCGTAGCGTGCAATCGAACAAAAAAGAAAACCAAAAACAACAAGCCCCGACGTTCATCACGCCGGGGCTTGGTTCGTTCAGTCTGATGCACGTGCTCGATCGCTCAACGCGACCGAAGCCCGATTACTGCTTGCCGCCCTTGAGGATCGGCAGGATCGAATCGTTCGGCAGGTTCAGCGCCCCGATCAGGCCCGCGATCGCGGTCGCCTGCTCGTCGCTGCCCTTGCCCGCAAGGGCCGTGATCCGCGAGACCTGCCGCTCTTCCAGCAGGTTCCCGAACCGCTTCGCCGAGTCCGTCAGCTTCGCCACCATGAGCATCATCTCATCGCCCTCGGCCGACAGCGCCGCATCCGCCAGCGCCATCTGCGCGTTCTTGCCGTTCAGGCGTGAGAGCACCTCCGCCACCTGCTCGCGGACCTTGCCCTTGGTGTTGCCCAAGGCCCCGATCAGCGGCAAGGCCGCATCGCCCGCGTTGAACACCGGGCTGTTGGCAATCGCCAGATCACGCAGCGCCGTCAGCGCCCGCGTCTGATACGCCGTCGCCTCGTCAGCGCTGATCGCCTCGCCGGCCGAACGCTGCAAGAGCTGCTTGGTCGCCTCGGCGATCTGCTGCGGGTTGCTCCCCTGACGCACCAGCGCCACGGTCTGATCACGCCCGAAGGCGCTGCGCAGCTCATTCTCGCCCGCGGGGCTCATGATCGCAACCACCGCGGTGGCGCTGAGCTTGCTCGAAGCCCGCGCCTGCGTGATCACTTCCGCCGTCGACGTCCCGGGCAGGCTCGTGACGATCAGATCGATCCCCGGCGCTGCGGCAAGAGGCTCGGCGATCTCGCCCAGCGACTTGCCCGGCGGCAGAACCGTGAACCCGTCCGCACGCAGCACGCCCGCGATCGAGTTCGCCACTTCCGCGTTCCCGCTGATCACCGCCGCGTACCGCGTGCCCGCGTTCCGCACCGCGCTGGCCAGGATCGGCACCACACGGTCCGAACCCTCAAACGTGTTCTGAGGCTGTGCGCCCGCGAAGGCCAGCGCCGCTTCAAACTGCACCCGCGTGTTGGCGTACCGCAGCGCATCGATCAAGGGGCGGCTCTGCTTCGCGTCGCTGAGCGCCGACGCCCCGCCGTTCCGCTGCAGCGCCGCGATGGCCTTCAGCGCCAGCGCCGAGTCCTTCGTCGACAGCCCACGCGCCAGCACGAGCTGATCGATCGCCGGGCCCGCGCTCACGGCGTAGTACATCGCATCGCGGTACCCCTGCGTGTATAAGGGGTGCTGATACTCGCTGGGCGTGCTCATCTCGCGCGACAGGTTCGAAGCAACCCACAGCGCTGTCGCATCGCGGTTCCCCGCGTTCAGCGACATCGCCCGCTCCGCCATCCGCATCGCCATCGTTTGGAAGTAGATCTCGCTCCGCACCGGAGTCGCCGCGAGCCCGGAGCCCGGCACATACGACCACACAAGCTGCATCTGCTCGCCCGGGAAGTTCACCAGGCTCTCCTGCCGCGAGGCGTACGACTCGCCCAGCAGGGTGTAGAGCGTCGAAGGCTCCATGTTCTTGTCGAAAGCACCGTCGATCTTCGCGATGGCGTTCTGCGCCGCCTTGCGAACGTTCTCGTTGACCTTTTCATTCAGCGCCGCCTCGTACAGGAACGGCAACGCCGCTTTGTACCGCACATCGCCCAGGATCGTCGCGATGGTTTCCTGCGTCTTCGCGTCCACGTTCGGAATCGTCGCCGTCAAGGGCATCACCGAGAACCGCCCCATATCCACCATGAGCTTGCGAACCTCAGCCGAGAGCGCCGAGTCCGTGTTCCGCACCAGCGCTTCGACCATCTGAGGCATGGCGTACTCGCCCGCCGCCATCAATCGCTCGCGCCCAACCAGTCGCTGGCGGCTCGTGCCCACCAGCAACTGGATGTTCTTCGTGATCGACTCGGCGTTGCGGGCCTGCTCACGCTTGCCCTGCTCGTACGCACGCTGCAGCTTCGTGCTCACCTCTTCAACATCGCCCACTCGCTGCCCGCGCGTGATGCTCTCCTCGAACCGCTGCATGTCCCCCTGCTCGACCAGCTTCACAAACGCCTCGAGCGTCAGACCGCCCTTGTCCGCCTCCGTCTTGCCAAACGGCGGCACCAGACGATCCAGCAGCGCCTGCGCGTTGCTCTGCGCCAAGTCGTACCGCGCGATCCGCACATAGTGCACGTAATCACGCAGCAACTCCATGTCCTTCGGCGCATCCGCCGCCCCGAGCGCCATCGGGCTCAAGACCGACATCGCCACGCTCGCGGCCAAAACCGCCAGCTTGCCACTGAACTGCCCGCGAGCGCCGGTTGTCCGAGTTCCTGCCACGATCGTCTCCTTGATGCCCGAGCGCTCAACCTCTGCTTCGTCTTCGTTGAGCCAACCGCCCGGACGGTTCATGCCGCCCTGTCTGTTCACAAGTCCTTGTCACTGCGCAACTTCCGTTCGTTGAGGCCCTTCGCCTCATCCGCCCGAACGCTGACAACGACCCGGCGAGACCATCCCCGCCGGGAACCCCACACGGTACCGAATCGATCCCGCCTCTGTCTACGCCCCACCCAACCCGCTACCCGCTTCCAACAAACCCCGCCCCTCCCCCCTTCACCATCCACTCAACCACCTCCGCACTTCCAATC
>JAVTWO010000119.1:0-7286 GCA_032229765.1 Phycisphaerales bacterium
TCTTCTGTAAACCCGGTCTTCTATTCTCTTCTCTTCTTCTTCTTCTTCTTCTTCTTCTTCTCTGCGACCTCTGCGGCCTCTTTGTGAATCCCCTCCCCTTACTTCACACCAACCAACTCCTCCTCCTCAACCAACGCAGCCGCCTTCAACGCCAGCTCCAGATCCGCCACGATCTCCGCCGGATCTTCAAGCCCAACGCTCAACCGCACCAGCCCATCACTGATCCCCGCCGCTTCCCGCTGCTCCCGCGGCACATCCCCGTGCGTCATCGTCGCCGGGTGCGTCACGATCGACTCGATGCTCCCCACGTGCTCCGCAAGCGTGATCAGACTCAGCGACTTCAAAAACCGCTTCGCCGCCGGCACCCCGCCGCTCAACTCAAAGCTAATCACCCCGCCGTGCAGACAACCGATGTGCTGCCGGTTCGCCAGCTCGTGCTGCGGGTGACTCTTCAGCCCCGGATAGTTCACCTTCGTGATCCCCTCGTGCGCCTGCAGCCACCGCGCCACGTGCAACGCGCTCTGCGCGTGCTGCTTCACCCGCAAAGGCAGCGTCCGCACGCCCCGCGTCGTCAGCCACGCGTTCAACGGCGTCTGAATCGCCCCCGTGCTCTTCCGCACAAACCGCAGCCGCTCCAAAAACCCCTCGTCCCGGCTCACCACCGCACCACCCAACGCCGCCGAGTGCCCCTCGATGTGCTTCGTCGTCGAATACACGCAGATGTCCGCCCCCAACTCCAGCGGCTTCTGAATCACCGCCGTCAAGAACGTGTTGTCCACCGCCAAAGGCACCCCCGCCGCCTTGCACACCCGCGCAACCGCCGCAATGTCCGTCAGCTCCAACGTCGGATTCGCCGGCGTCTCAATGAACACCAGCCGCGTCGTCGGCCGGATCGCCTTCGCCACATTCACCGCCTCCGTCGTGTCCACAAACGTGTGCTCAATCCCCAGTCGGCTGAGAATCTGCTGCACCAACCGAATCGTCCCGCCATAAATCGTCTCGCCCACAACAACATGGTCCCCCGCCTTCAAAAGTGTCAGGAACAACGCCGTCTCCGCCGCAAGCCCGGTCGAGAACGCAACCGCCGCCGGCGCGTTCTCCAGCGCACCGAGCGCCACTTCCAACTCCGTCACCGTCGGGTTGCTGCAACGCGAATACGCGTACTCAACCTTCTCGCCCACCTCACGCTGAATGAAGCTCGTGCTCTGCACGATCCCGCCCACCACCGCTTGCCCCTGCCCCTCAGGCCGCCCCGCGTGCAACGCCACAGTGCTCGCCGAGTACGACGAAGCCGCAACCCCGCCGATGGTTGCGCCGCGAGCATTGCCATTGAAAGTGTTGGTGTTCGTAACGCCGTTGGTGCCGTTGGTGCCGTTGGTGCCGATGCCCATGTGCCGCTCCTTGGAGAAACCAAAGAGCATCAACAGCGACCACGACCCGATGCGTCCGCGGCAACACGCCACGGTTCTTTGCCGAAGTCAGGTAAGGAAGTCCGGTTGGGCGAGGGTGGTCCTTTCAAGCCCGGCTCAATGACCGAACCAAAGGACCTCGCGTTTGCCGGAGCAGCAACCTGCTCAGCCGCATCGTTTACCCTTGTCCCGTCCGACGTCGTCGAACAGTTGAGTAAACCTGGCCTCGGCACCGCGTTCGGTCTTTCGAAAGATCCGACTCGGTTGCCGCCCGGGCTGAAAAACTAGGCCGCCCGGGACTCTTGATGCTGATATCAGTCTATCCGAATGAACGGATGAATCAACAACCCACCCAGAATATTTTTGCTCAACCCCACAATCCCAGCCAAATAAGCCCAAAAATCACTTCAATCCATCCTCAATCGCCCGCACATCTTCCGCGGAAAGCTCCATCCCGAACTCTTTCAGAAGCTTGGCCAAGTCGGCATCGATCATCACCCGCTCGTCCGCCGCAGCCCCAGCCGCACCCGCCTTTGCCCAAGAACCAGGGTTTCCCTTGGCCTTCCCCCGCCCCGTCCGCTCCCCCGCCCCGCCGTTGAGACCAGGCCGCAACCCCGGTTCAATGTGCCGCGCGGCACATTGGCCCACCCTCCCCAGCAACGCCTTCAACCGGGCCTCCTCCCCCGGCTCCAGCTCGATCTCGCTCGACCGCTGCCGCCCCAGCAACACCCCCGCCCAATGGGCAACCTCGAGCGCCGGCAGCGGGATCTGCCGGGCAAACTCGGGCCTTTGGGCCCGCTCGCGCGCCCGCCGCCGGACCGGCTCGTGCTCGTGATCGCTCGCCAGTTCCGCAAGGAACTCGGCGCTGCTGCGCACCAGCAGCCCGCGGCGCTGCGCCTCGGCCCTGATCCGCCGATCCGAGCTGACCACCAGCGCCCGCGCGCGCCCGTGCGCGTGCGGCGTCTGCTTCAGCCGCTCGATGAGCACATCGTCCGCCTCGGCCTTCACGCCCGAGTACAGCACCTGCACGTGCTTCTCGTCCCGAGCACCCGCGCCCGCCCGCCGCGGCGGCGCGCCGTCGCACACCAGCACCACGCGCCGCCGCCGATACCGGCTGTGCGCCAGCAAACGAACCAGCCCGTCCAGATCCAGCCCAGCGAGATCAGGGGGCAGCACGCCCGTGGTGTGCAGCACGTTGGAAACATCGACGAAAAGCACGCGGGAGCGTATGGGCCTTGTGGCTGGACGCCCAGCGTGCCTCGGACTTTGTGATTTGCGGGAGTGCAGTCAAATATTATATAAAATATATAATAAAATTGTTATTTCCCTTTCTTCGCTTTGCCTCTGCGTGAATTTGGCGTGGGGTCGAGCAGATTCAACTGACCTGCGGCGGTCAGGGAGGCGTAGCGCTCGAAGAGGTATTTGACGCGCGAGAGGTCTGTGTCGAAGCCGCCCGAGGGCTTGCCGCTGGCGGAATAACACGCGTCGACCGCCTTATCGAGTTCTTTGTGGGCTTTGATGAGCGCAGTGGGCATGACGTCGGCGTCGTAGAGGTCGGCGAGGGTTTGGGGCCTGCCGCCCTTGGGCGGTGTTTGGAGGGCGGCGCGGGTGTCGAGCAGGGCTTGGGCGGCTTGGCGGACGGCTTCTTTCAGCTTGTCGGTAACGGCGCCCGCGTCGGGCCACGGGAAGTTGTTGTAGACGATCTCGTTGCTGTAGCGGAAGTCGCTCTTGAGGCGGCCACAGACCTGGCGCACCCAGGCCATGTGCATGGTTGATTGCAGGACGCCGAAGTGGTACAGGTCGGCGTTCGGCACGATCAAGACGAGGTTGCTGGCGATGACGCTGGGAGGCATGAAGCCCATCGGGATGAACTGGCGGGCCTCGGACGATACAGACGGGATCAAGAGGTAGTTGGAATCCGGGTGGCTGACGAACGCAAAGAGGCTTGGTGTCTTGGCCAACTCTCGCGTATCCGCACGCTTGCTCTCCAGTCGGAACTCTTTGACCTTGCGCACGCGTTCCATAATGGTGGGAATCTCGCGCAACAGACTCGGTTCCGCGTCCTTGAGCCACAGACACCAGCGCTCCTCGCTATGGAGATACTCGCGGGCACCGAGGAACAACCGCAAGAGCGGCTTGGCCGCTGGGAAGTCTCGTAGCAATACGGCCCGCTCTTCCGGTGTGAACACAAAGTGTCCGCCGTCGATGGGCTGATTGCCGAAGGCGATTCTGGGGGCCGGGCAGATCGGCGTCCGCCTTGCGGATACGAACACGTCCTCGTAGTCCACGAGGTACGGGTTGATCCGCTTCACGTCCCGCACCTGCGGCTCGCTCTTGGGCGTTTCGTAGTCGAACAACTGGCACGCGCCTGGCGTGGTCAAGCCCCAACCGATGATGACGCAGTGCACCGCCGCGCGGCCCGGTGCGTCGTTGGTCCAACTGAACGTGCGATGGGCGAACCGGATGCGGACGCCCGCGCTCACCAAACGCGGCCAGAGGATCGATACCTGCTCGCCCTGCGTGATCGAGTTGGTCGAGACGAACGCGACGGGCACAGATGTGCCCTTGATGAAGTCTGCGGCCTTTTTGTACCACGCGGCGACGTAATCCAGTTCGGCGTGCTTGTCCCAATCCGCGAAGACGATGTCCACGTCCTCGGCCTGAGCATCGTTCCGCATGGCCTTGCCGATGAACGGCGGGTTTCCGATGATGGCGGCGAGTTTCGCCAGCGGGGCGACCGTGGCCCAGTTGGTCCGCAGGGCGTTGCCGCGCACTATGTGCGGCGCGGACTTGAGCGGCAGGCGCACGAAATCCTCGTAGAACTCCTCGGACGCCTTCATGCTCATGATGTGGTCCATGAGGTAGAGGGCCGTGCGCGCGACCTCGCAGGGGAAGTCCTCGACCTCGATCCCGTACATGGACTCGACGTTCAGGCCCTTCATGAAGTCCACCGAGAGCAGCCGCTCGTCGCCCCGCTTGCGGATGTCCCGCAGCCGCCGCCAGATGTCGATCTCGATCTGGCGCAGTTCGCGATAGGCGATCACGAGGAAGTTGCCGCAGCCGCAGGCGGGGTCCAGCACGGCCATGTCGGCGATGCGGGCCAGCAGCTTTTCCAAGGCCGCTTCGGTGGTCGCCTTCCCAAACTCGGCGCGGAGCGGATCGATCAGTACCGGGCGCAGGCATTTGAGGATGTTCTTTTCGCTGGTGTAGTGCGCGCCGATCTTGCGGCGTTTGCCCTTTTCCTCCTCCATGACCATCTGGAACATGCTGCCGAAGATGGCGGGGCTGACGGCGGACCAGTCGAAGGCGAGGCACTTGAGGAGTGTCTTGCGGGCGGCGGCATCGAAGGCGGGCGGGTCGAAGCGGTCTTTGAAGAGGAGGCCGTTGACGTAGCGGAAGCTGGCTAGGTCTTCGTCGAGGTTTTTCTGTCGTTTGGATTCGGGCGTGTCCAGCACAGAGAAGACCTGCTGGATCATCGGTCCGACATCGACGCCCGACTTTTCGGTCTTGCGCTCAATGATCTGGCGGAAGAGGTTCTTGGGAAAGAGGCCCGTGTGGTCGGCGAACATGCAGAACATGAGGCGGACCATGAGGACCGCGAGGGGGTGGTCGGTGTAGCCGTTCTTCTTGAGGGCATCGTGCAGGTCCGCCATGTGCTGGGCGGCCTTGACGTTGACCTCGGGGGCTTCTTCGTAGGTCTTGAAGGTGTGGCCGGTGAGGAAGCCGAAGGCGGAGATGTTCTGGTGGAGCTTGGAAAGTGGGAACTCGACTTCGGTCTTGTCGTCGAGGTTGTAGAGCTTGAACCGCTCGAAGTCGGAGACGATCACGTACTTGGGTAAGTCTTCATCGTCCAGCCCGTCGAAGTAGTCGGTGGCCTGCTTGAAGGCGGTTGCAAGGTCTTTACCCGCGCTTTTGTGCTCGACGAGCAACAAGCCCGGCCAGAACAGGTCGATCTTGCCCCGTGCGCCCTTGAGCATGTCGACGTTGACCTCAAACGAGGCGACGCGGCGGCGTTGGATGCCGAAGATGTTGAAGAACTCGTTCCAGAAGGACTGTTTCTCGGCGGACTCGCTCTTCTCGCCCTTCCATTCTTTGCTGAAAGCGAGAGCACGGGAGCGGATCTCATTCAGTGTGAGCGATTCAGCCATAGAAGATCAGGTTATACCGTTGGTTCAACTCGGCTTCAAGCGACAGCCATGCGACAGCACCGATCGTCCGTTGGACGATCGGTGGCACGTGTTGCACGTATTGCGTTTGTTGGTTGCCTGGGGATTTACGGCTTGGTCGTCACCGTCAATTGCACGGGCGCGCCGGTTGCGGTTTGCTTCGCGGCTTTGGGGGCTTGTTGGTGCATTTTCTTGGCGCGGTGTTTGGACCAGTCGGTGACTTGGCGGTCGGGGGCGTGGTCGGTGTTGTGGAGGCGGATGATGTCGTAGGTGTTGTTGCGCTGCGCGGGGGTGTGGCCGGCGTCGCGGATGAGTTTGCAGAGGACGGGTTCGTCGAGGCAGTAGGTTGTGCCGGCGGAGGAGACGACGTTTTCTTCCATCATGACGCTGCCCATGTCGTTGGCGCCGTAGGCGAGGGCGACTTGACCGATGTGTGGGCCCATGGTGACCCATGAGGCGCCGATGGAGTAGATGTTGTCGAGGTAGAGGCGGCTGAGGGCCTGGGTGCGGAGGTAGTCGGTGGAGCCGCTCATGCGGACGCGCTTGCCGAAGAGGTGGGCGGTTGGGTAGGTGGCGCGGTCGATGGCGTCGAAGTCGTAGACGTCGGCGGTGCGTTGGCCTTTGGGGAGGTTGCTGTTGAGCGGGGACTTGATGAAGCGGGCGAGGTGTTCGTCGTTCAAGTCGCCCGGGACGAAGGCGCGGGCGATAGCGTCGCCCGGGAACTCTTGGTTGAGTTCGGCTTCGTTGTTGCCTTCTGCCCAACCGGGGACGCGGCCGAGCGGGGTGTTTTCGCGTTGGAAGGGCCAGGAGATGAAGGAGACGTAGTGACCGAAGGGTGTGCGGGAGGAGGACTCGGCGTCGGAGCGGGCGGCGAGGGAGCGGTCTTGCCAGCGGCGGACGAGTTCCATGTGGTGGATGCGGTCGAGGGTTCCTTCGACGTGGCCGAACATCATGGTGGCGCTGGTGAACATGCCCAGTGAGTGGGCGGCGTGCATGACGGTGAGCCAGCTTTCGGCGTCGCACTTGCCGAGGCCGATTTTTTTGCGGACGGGGTCGGCGAAGATTTCGCCGCCGCCGCCGGGGAGGGAATCGAGGCCGGCGTCTTTGAGACGGAGGAGAACCCAGCGGACTTTTTCGAAGAGGGAGTTGCCCGGCGGATCGAAGAAGTGGACGAACTCGATCATCTCTGGCGGTGAGAAGGCGTGGACGTGGACGCGTGGGAACTTGGCTTTGATGGATTGGAGGAGGTCGGTGTACCAGGAGAGAGGGAGGGCGGGGTTCATGCCGCCTTGCATGAGGATTTGGGTGCCGCCGATGGCGGTGAGCTCGGCGATTTTTTGGTGGATGGTTTCGGTGGAGAGGGTGTAGGCGTCGTGGTCGTCGGGATCGCGGCGGAAGGCGCAGAAGGTGCACTTGGCGTTGCAGACGTTGGTGTAGTTGATGTTGCGGTCGATGATGTAGGTGCGGACGGAGTCGCCGTGGACGGCGCGGCAGCGAGCGTCGGCCCAGCGGCCGAGATCGCTGAGGGGCATTTCGTGGAAGATTTGGAGGGCTTGAGCGGGTGAGAGGCGGGCTTGGCCGAGGGTGACGGCGTGGAGGAGGCCTGTGTCGAGGCCTGAGAGGTGGTGGAGTGTTGGGGGTGTGGGGGGTGTGGGCATGGGAAGTGGTGAGTGATGAGGGAGGGAGGGGGGAGTCGCGAGTCGCGAGACTC
>JAVTWO010000120.1:0-47340 GCA_032229765.1 Phycisphaerales bacterium
TGCGCGCGTGAATGACGCGGCGAAGTCGATCATGTTCTTTGTGCAGCCGGGGAATGTCTCGCGCGAGGTGCTGCTGGCGATCAAGCGTGGGTTTGAGGAACTTGGGCACAGGTGCCTGACGGTTGAGCTGGCGCAGATCTGGAAGGCGATGGAGGACAACCCGCAGCAGACGGCGCGGGTGCTGACGATGGCGGCGGATCAGATCGCGCGGCTATTTGTGCAGCACCGCGTGGAGCTTTCGGTTGGGATGTGGTCCAACGCGGTGCAGTCGTTGGCGCACGGTTCACGTGATGGGAAGATGGTTTCGTGCTTTGAGCTGATGAAGCCGCGGTGCCCGCACGTGATGTACTGGCTGGATGCACCGCACTGGAGCAATAGCGGGGCGATACGGGGGATTACGCCGACGGGGATTTTTTCGTGCCCGGCGCTGCTGAGCTTTGTGAACAACGAGGGAATCGCGGAGGAGATGAGGCGTGTGTTGGGCTTTCGGCACGCGTGCGCGCTCGATTATGGCGTGGACGTCAAGCAGCTTGCGGGGGATGGGCGTGCGGAGGCGATGGAGAAGCGGGAGTTTGATCTGGTCTTTGCGCTGGGGCCAGGCGATCCGAAGCCCACCGCGGCGGTGATCGAGGAGCTGTCGCGTGATGAGCCGGATGTGATGCGCGTGCGGACGGAGCAGGCGGGGCTGGTGCGTGGTGAGGTGCTGAGTATTGCGGAGCGGTTGAGCGGCGCGGTGCGCGATGCGGCGCGGGCGCTCTTGGATCGGCTGCTGATCTCGCAGGTGATCGATCGGGCTACGCCCATGCTTCGGCGGCTGGAGGGGATTGTGCTTGAAACGCCGGAGTTGCGAAGTGCGGCGGAGGGGCTGCTGAATGAGCCTTGGGCGTGGGTGGATGCGGGGGCGCTGATCCGCCAGACGGAGCGGATGGAGCGGGCGATGACGGTGGCGTTTTTCGCGAAGCAGTTCAAGACGCTGGTCTATGGCACGAATGATCTGGACGCGTGGCGGACGGGCGCGACGCGGGTGGAGTATGCGCCGGACCAGGGTGTGCAGATTCGGCGTGGACGGGTTGGGCTTTCGGTGATGCGCTGGCAGGACGATGTGGGCGTGCACATCAAGCCGCTGGAGATCGCGGCGGCGGGGAGTGTGGCGCTGGTTGCGCGGCGGGTGGGGATCGAGCGATTACTTGAGGATGGATCGGAGTGTGTTGTGTTTGATTCGCTGGCGGATGGGGCGCGGGCGCTGCGGGGGTTGCTTGACGAGCCGGGGCGGCTGGCGGCGATGGCGGCGGCGGGGCGAGCACGTGTCGAGCGCGAGCACACGTGGAAGCATCGGGCGGCGGCGATGCTCGCGGAGGTTTCGCGAGATCAGCGGGGGCGGTAGGGCGGGGCTTGGGCGTTCTACACTGGCGATATGGCCGACAACTCTGCGTATGACACGTACACCTCGCCTCTTGCGTCGCGGAACGCCAGCAAGGAGATGCTGCGGCTGTGGTCGGCTCGGCACAAGTTCAACACGTGGCGGCGGATCTGGCTGGCGGTTGCGGAAGCGCAGCACGAGATGGGCCTGCCGGTGAGCAAGGAGCAGGTTGAGGAGCTGCGCGCGGTGGTGCAGAGGCCCGGGGGGATTACGGACGAGGAGATGAAGGCCGCGGAGAGGTATGAGCGCGAGCTGCGGCACGACGTGATGGCGCACGTGCACGCGCTGGGGGATTCATGCCCCAAGGCGAAGGGGATCATTCATCTGGGGATGACGAGTCAGGATGTGGTGTGCAATGCGGACTTGCTGCTGCTCTCGGATGCAGTCACGCTCATCACGCACAAGTGCGTTCGACTCCTTGGCACTCTGGCGGAGCAAGCGATTCGTCACAGTCGCACGCCGACGCTCGGGTTCACGCACTATCAGCCCGCTCAGCCGGTGACCGTGGGTCGCCGATGCGCGATGTGGTGCGTCGATCTGCATCAGTGCATCGAGCGACTTCGGCACCTTGAGTACCAGATGCGGTTCAGGGGCCTTCGCGGCGCGACGGGGACGCAAGCGTCCTTTCTGTCCTTGTTTGCTGGCAGAACGGAACCCATCGATCGCACCGAGCGGCTTCTGATCGAGCGGCTCGGCGCGAACTGCGCCGCGAACGCGGCGGCCGATGGCGAAGCCCGAACGAGAGAGCCAGAGGCCTATCTCGCCTATGCCGTAACCGGCCAAACCTACCCCCGCGTCGTTGATACGTTCATCCTCGCCGACCTCGCGAGCACCGCCAGCGTGCTGCACAAAATCGCCACCGACATCCGCCTGCTCTGCAACCGCAAGGAGATTGACGAGCCCTTCGAGGAGAAGCAGATCGGGTCTTCGGCGATGCCGTATAAGCGGAATCCGATGCGGTGCGAGCGGATTTGCGGGCTGACGCGGTTTGTGATGAACCTGGTGGGCAACGCGTACGACACCGCCGCGACGCAGTGGCTGGAGCGCACGCTGGATGACAGCAGCAACCGCCGCCTCTCGCTGCCCGAGGCCTTCCTCGCGCTCGATGGCGCACTGGACCTGATGCACAACGTGGCCAGCGGTCTGGTCGTGCACGAGGCGATGGTCCGCAAGAACCTGATGGCTGAGTTGCCATTCATGGCCACCGAGAACATTCTCATGGCCTGCGTGAAACTCGGCGGCGATCGCCAGGAGTATCACGAGCACATCCGCGTGCACGCGCAGGCGGCGGGGCTTCGCGTCAAGCAGGAAGGGCTCGAGAACGATCTGCTGGAGCGGCTGAGAAACGACCCGGCGTTCAAGTCGAAAGCGCAGGGCGGGATGCTCAGCGGCGAGCTGGACTGGGCGGGGGTCATGGACCCGATGAAGTACGTGGGGCGGAGTGTGGAGCAGACGGAGCGGTTTATCGAGCGGGTGGTCAAGCCGCTGCGTGAGCAGTATGGCGAGGCGATTGCGAATCTGGGTGGTGATGGGCCGCGGGTGTAGGAGTAGGCACTGGGCACTGGGCACTGGGCACTGGGCACTGGGCACTGGTGAAGAACGCCCTTGTGTGCGCTTGGTGTATTCGTTTGCCCGGGGACGCCTTGGCCCCTCGCTCAGCGATCCAGCGCCAGCTCCGCCCGCAGCCACTTTTCAAACTCCTCCGCTTCGGCCTTCGTGCGAATGTCCACCAGCGGCAGCGTCTTTGCTCGGCCCTCGATGACCAAGTGCACGCGATAGTGCGGGATCTTGTCGGTGGCGTTGTCGCTGTCTTGTTTGATGAGGGTGTCGATGGCCGCGGGCATGGGGATGGTGCGTGCGGGTTTGCCGCGGGTGCTGGGGAGAGTGATGGTGAGGGTGCTCAGGTCGAGGATCGTGTCGCGGCGGCCTGATCGCAGGTACATCCAGCGCGACAGGCCCGCGAGGGCGGCGATGATTGCCGCACATGACCAGACTTGCAGCAACAGCCTGAGGGTGAGTGTTGGGGCGAGCACGTTGAGGCCGACGACGCTGACGGCGAGCAGGCCCGTGAGGACGAGCGCCGCGGCGAGGATGGGATCGATGCTGTAGTTGCGGATGCGGACGGGCGGGCCCTTCAGCACGCGGACGGAAGCGACGTAGCCCGGGCCTTTCCGCACGAAGGCGGCGAGGACGAAGGCCCACGCGGGGAGCGGGGCGGCGAGGAAGACGATCATGAACGAGGCGTTGGAAAGGTCGTTCTGAACCAAGCCGCGGACGAGGACGCTTTGCGACAGGTCGGCGGGGTTGTAGTAGACGTCGACGGTTCGACCCGCGGCGTAGCCCGAGCTGACGGCGGGTGTGAGCAGCGAGATCGCTGAGTGCGAGAACGCGACGCGGTCGCTCGTGAAATCGGTGCCCGCGATGGTGTAGCGGTAGGAGATGATCGCGATGTGCTTGGATCGGCCGCGGTATCGCGGGTTGGTGCCGACTTGGCTGGAGAGGATGCTGCCGCGGGTCGGGGTCCAGGATTCGGTGGCGGCTTGCTGGATGAATGAGGGCAGGAAGAGACCGGCGAGGCCCCAGAAGAGGGCCGAGAGGAGGAGGACGAAAATCGACATTTTCAAGGGGTTGCCGGACATGGTGTGGATGAACGAGATGCGCTGGCGGGGCAAAGTTGGCGGTTGGTCAGCGAACGGAAATCAGCGGGCTTGCGTGGGCGTTGGGCGATCGTGCTGATCGGTGGTGATGAGGCGTGCGCCGCGCGAGAAGAAGACGTATGACCAGACCCAGTCGAACATGACCAGCAGGCGGTTGCGGAAGCCGATGAGGTAGGTGACGTGCACCAGGGCCCAGAAGAGCCAAGCGAAGAAGCCCGCGAATGGGAAGTTCAGCCCGAAGCCCAGCACGCCCACGGCTTTGTTGCGCCCGATAGTGGCGAGCTCGCCCTTGTTGGTGTAGATGAAGGGCGTTCGCGCGGGGGGAGATTGTCGTTGAGCACGCGCGGCGAGCTCGGCGCGGATCACGCGGGCGACGTGGCGACCCATCTGCATCGCGGCTGGGGCGACACCCGGGACGGGCTTGTCGGGTGATGTGTGCTGCATGATGTTGGCAAGATCGCCCGCGACGAAGACTTCCGGGTGATTGGGGATCGAGAGGTCGGCGTTGACCAGCACGCGCCCGGCTCTATCGAGCGGCACGCCCAACGACGCGGCGAGCAGCGAGGCCTTCACGCCCGCGGCCCAGACGACGGTCGCCGCGTCGACACGCAGCGGCTCGGGGTCGGGCGCGCTCGCGGGAAGGTCCGGCGCGCGGGCGATGCGGATTTCGACACCTCGCGGGTCGATGTGCGTGACGCGTGAGGAAGTGAGGACCTGCACACCGAGCGATTCGAGATCGCGCTTGGCGCGGGCGGAAAGGTCGGTTGGGTAGGAACTGAGGACGCGTTCGTTGGCTTCGACGAGGATCACCCGCGCGGTCTCGGTTTTGATCGAGCGGAACTCGCTGGTGAGGATCGAGCGCGCGATCTCGGCCATCGCGCCGGCGAGCTCGACCCCGGTGGGTCCGCCGCCGACGACGATGAAGGTCAGGTGGTAGCGGCGTTCGTACGGATCGGTGGCGCGTTCGGCGGCTTCGAAGGCGGTGAGAAACTTGGCGCGGATGGCGGTGGCGTCTTCGACGGACTTCAGCCCCGGTGCGAGCGATGCCCAGTCGTCGCGCCCGAAGTATGAGTGCGTCACACCCGCGGCGAGCACGAGGTAGTCGAATGGCAGGCTCTGCTCAGAGGTGGAGGCATCGCCCGGCGCGGGCTTGATCTTCACCACGCGGGCCTGCGGGTCGATCGAGGAGACTTCCGCGAGCAGCACGGTTGCGTTGCGCTGCGAGCGAAGGATTCGACGGATCGGTGCGGCGATCTGCGCGGGTGAGAGGGCGGCGGTTGCGACCTGATAGAGCAGGGGCTGGAAGAGGTGGTGGTTGCGACGGTCGAGGAGGGTGATGTTGCACGGTGCTGAGGCGAGGCCACGGGCGGCGGTGAGACCCGCGAAGCCGCCGCCGATGATGATGACACGCGGGCGATGCTGCGGGGTGGTCATGAAGAAGAGGGTAGAACGGTGGATCGGTTCGCCCGGGTGTGTGACCAGTTGGCGGAGGGAGGGCGGGCACGGACGTCGAGGGATCAGGCCTGATAACCTCGCGGGTGGGCGATCGAACGATCGATCGGCACGGTCGTATGGATTCAGGGCGTTGGCGTTGGTTTTGGTGTGAAGGTTGATCTGGTGAGGGCCCTGTTCGCGGTGCGATAGAGAATGGGCGATCTCTGAGCGCGGGAAGAGCCAAGAACGATTGAACCGTCGCGGGTCGAAGCGACGTGACTGGAGCAGGCGATGACGACTTCGAACGGATCAGCCGAGAACACGAGCACGGCGCAGAGCGCGGGCGAGCAGGTCACGAGCATCCCCAAGAAGTGGATGATCTTGCAGGCGGTGTACATGGGGGTGCTGCTGGCGTACGCGATCTGGTGCGTGTATGACGGGGCGGTGCTTTTGCCCAATCGCGGCAAGGCCGACGCGGAGTACAAGGAACGGCAGTACCTCGAAGCGGCGAAGACGGCGTCGAGCCTGAGCGAGGCGAGCGTGAAGACGCCTGTGGAGGAGTACGAGCAGCTCAACGAGCAGGTCGCGGAGATGCGCGGGCTGGCGAACAGCACCACCGCGACGGGGAAGATCAACGCCCTGCGGGTTGCGCGGTATGAATGGCTGAAGGCGCTGCGGCTGGTTGGGCAGCTTTCGCCCGAGAAGACGACGATTGCGGATCCGGAGCGCAGGCTGAAGGAGCTTGATGAGAAGTGGAAGAGCCTTGTGCCGCCGAAGCCTTTGGCGGGGTACGACATCCCCTTGCAGTGGTGGCAGTTGCCGGTGGTCTTGGGTGTGTTTCTGGCCGTGGCGGTGGTGACGGTACGGACGAAGCTGACGGTGTATCGCTATGACCCCGCGAGCAAGACGCTCACGCTGCCGGGCGGTGAGAAGGTTTCGTACATGGATCTGAAGGAAGTGGACAAGCGGCAGTGGCACAAGGTGCGTTGCACGCTGGTGCTCAACGACGGGCGGCAGTTGCCCATGGACCTGCTGCGGTATGTGCCGCTGGAAGAGTGGATTCTGGAAATGGAGAAGGCCCGCTTCCCGGAAACGGTGGCGAGCGAAGTGGACGCGGCGAAGATCGTGGGTTGAGTTGTGTGTGCGTTGGTTGAGGGCGGGTTCAATCACGCTTCGCGGTCGCGGTGAGCGGGGTGGCGGCGATCGGTGCGCTGGTAGCGCTGGGCAGAGTCGCGGCGATCGTGTGCGCGGGTTTGAGTTCGTCGGCGAGCGTGCGTGAGCCGAGGGCTTTGATGATCTGAGCGCGGAGGCGGAGGGTGACGGCGTGTTCGGTTGCGCTGCCGCCGCCGGTGGTGGCGAGTTCGTACCCGAGCGAAAGAACGTGCGCAAGTGGGATGGAGCCTGGAGATCGAGCGAGCACGTAGCCGCCGCCTTCGGCGCGGAGGACGAGGCCCAGGGTTGTGGCGCGTTCGAGCAATCGGCGGACGAAGACCGGATCAAGGGCGAGGGCCGCGGCGATGATCTCGGCGTCGGCGGGGGGTTTGGCGGTTTCGAATCGGCGTGCCAGGTGTGTGAGGATCGACACGGCGGCGAGTGGATCAACGCACACACCCTGCGCACCGGGGGAGCGTGAGGCGGGCCTGTGCGTCAGCAGGAGGAAATCGGTTGAGTAGTGCTGGCTGATGAAGCTGATGCGCAGCCCCAGCAGCACGATGAACCAGGTGGTGTAGAGCCAGAGCATGAAGAGCGGCACGAGGGCGAGGGCGCCGTAGAGCGACTGCACCCCGCCGCCGGCGACGTAGAGGCGGAAGCCGTATTTCGCGCCTTCGAGCGCGAAGGCGGCCACGAGCGAGCCGAGAATGGCGGAGCGGACGCGGACCTTCGCGTTCGTGACGGTGAGGTAGAGCACGCAGAGCAGGAACGCGCTGAGCACCACCGAAAGGAGGAAGCCCAGCGTCTGAACGGCGTGGGCGCTGAAGTTCGATCCCACGGCGTCTTTGGCGATCTCCGCGGCGATGGCGGCGGCTTGCTCGCTGACGGTGAAGCTGCCGTAGACGATCAGCGGGCCGATGGAGACGGTGAGCCAATAGCGGGTGATGCGCTCGGGCCAGGAGCGCCCGCGCTGCACGGCGAAGACGGTGTTGAAGGCCTTTTCAAGCTCGACGAGCAGGCCGATGGCGGCGTAGATCAGCAGCGCGGCGCTGACGAGCCCGATGCCCGCGAAGGAGATGGATGAGAACTTGCTGACGATGGTGTCGAGCCACTGCTGGATCGGTGCGGCGCTCGCCCCGCCCGCGCCGGCGGCACCGGTGGAGGGCGAAGAAACAATCGCGGAGAGACCCGCCTGGTCGAGCAGCTTGTTCAGCAGCGCGCGGACTTTTGCGTCGTCGTTGTTCACCAGTCGCAGAATGACCAGACCGATGGCCAGAAGCGGCACAAGGCTGAAGATCGTGCGGTACGCCAGTGCCGCGGCCATCACCGGGATCGTGTCGCTGGCGAAAGTGAGTTGAAGTTTTTCAAGAGCGTTCAGCGCCCGTGTGAACAGACCCGGGCGAGGCGCTTGCTCGGCGGGCTCGGCGTCTTCACGACGGGCTTCATTCGATGGGGCGCCTTCGGGTGCGATCGATTGGTTCGCGGCTTGCTTGGGCGCGTCGAGTTCGTACGACGACGCGGGCGCGGGCGGCGCTGATGACGCGTTGGCGTCGTTCGGGCCCGCCGGGTTTGCGCTGGGTTGCTCGCTCACGCACGCGACTCCTCGTCGTCCACATCGCGGTCCATATGAATGGCATCATCCGAATCCGCCGAAGTCTCCGCGGGCGTCAAGGGTGCCGGGGGCGTGGTGGTGGGCTTGCGAGCGGCACCGAAGCGCTTGATCAGCGGCGTCTCGGGGATCGCCGGCAGGCGCTCAACCGACGGCGCAGGGCCCGGGATCACGCGTGGCTTCTTGTTCGCAACTGGCTGCGACGACGGCTGTTCGCTCACGCCGGCGCCACCATTATCAGCAGCGGCAGCCGCGGCGTTCTTGCGCGGCGCGGGCTGGGCCGCTCGACCGGCGCTGGCGGCCTCGATCGCTTCGCGCTCGATCTCGTCGTACCTTGCCGCAGAAACGGACGCACGCGACGCACCGGCGCGATCACGATTCGACGTTGGCGCGGCCTCGCTCGGCTCGTGGTCATCTTGCGCACGATCACCCCGAGCCGCGGCCTTCAGCGCCCGGATCTCCTGCGGAAAGAGCGGCCGCCATTGACCGGCCGCCAAGTGATTCAGCTCCAGCGGGCCGATGGCCACCTGCATGATTCGTGCGACCTTGAAGCCCAGGTACGTCAGCATCGCGGGGAGCTTGAGCGCCTTGCCCCCGGTCAGGGTGATATCGACGACGGTCTTGTCGCCACCCTGGCGCTGACCGGTGCGTTGGTCGACCTCCCCCACTTCGCCCGCGGTGCGTCTGGCGGCGAGCTTGACCTGCGCGATGACGGTGCTGGGGCTGATGTTGATCCCCGCGGTGCGTGTGAGCCGCACGCAGAGTTTGTTCAGGTGCGTGTCGAGCTTGGTGATGGCCTGCTCGTCGATCGTGCCGCGGAGCCAGACGCGGTAGGTCTTGCCCACGCCGAAGCGCGGGTGCGTCAGGCGGTTGGCGAGTTCGCCGTCGTTGGTCATCAGCACGATGCCCGAGGCGTGAAACTCCAGCCGCCCGACGGGATAGACGCGGTGCTCGGTGGGGAGCTTCACCAGATCGGCGACGGTGGTGCGTTCGCTGCCGACGAGTTCGCCCTCTTTGTCGGCGGTGCTGGTCAGCGTGCGCTCGGGCTTGTAGACCATGATGTACTGCTTGCGCAGCGCGTCGGGCGTGGGCAAGCGCTTGCCCTTCTCATCGCGCGGGGCATTGGCGGAGTCCCGGCGTGTCAGCAGCGAGAGCTGCACGTGCCGACCTTCGACCACCACACGATCGGTCGCGGGGTTTACGAAGGCGGGCAGGCGGTCGATCACTTCGCCGTTGACTGTCACGCGCCCTTGCAGGATCAACTGCTCCGCACCCCGGCGGCTGGCAACGCCCAGTTCCGCCAGCGCGTGGTGCAGACGCACCTTCGACGCATCGTCCTTGCCCTTGCCACTCGGCGCGGCAAGGCCCGCCCCCTGCGCACGTCGCTGAGCGCGGAGGAACGCCTTTCGGGCGGGACGGTTTGGCGATGGCTTTCGGCCGCGGCGTGGCATAAGTAACTCAAGGGTAGGAGCGGGGAATCACACAGAAGCCGCGGCGAACGCGACGAAGCGGGAAGAGCTCAACGCGGAGGACGCGGAGAACACGGAGAGAATGCCGAAGATTCGCGAGCAGAAGTGCTCGGATGGCACATTTCCGCACGGAGTCCCCGAACGATTTGGGATCGGCCTTTGCGGAGGAACGCACGACCGCTCACACACCGACCGCCTCCGCGTCACGATCGCTGAGCAGCGCGCCGCCCGCGCCCGCGCGGGGCTTGACCGTGCCGTCACGCTTCCACGAGCGCTCACACCGCGGCTCGCTGCGAAGGTCCGTGACCGTCGGCTCGCCCGCGCCGGGCTTGATCACCACCCGGCTCACGCCCAGCAGGTCCGCAAGGTCGGTGTTGTCGATGCGCGACAGCTCGCCCGATTCGTCCGGGATCGTCAGGGCCATGTCCAGCGGGTTCTCAACGCCCAGCGTCTTCTTCGCCGCCTCGACCGCGCCCATCGCACGCTCGCGCGCCGCCATCACCTTCGACCACGCGCCGTCGGCTTTCACGCCAAAGGGTTTCGCGAAGCCCGTCAGGTGAACGCACGCGTCGCTGGCTTCAGCGCCCGAGGCGCCGCCCTGCAGCAGCGCCCGGTACGCCTCGTCCGCCGTGTGCGGCATGATCGGCGAGAGCAGCTTGCACAGCGCGTCGGTGATGTCCCACAGCACCGTCTGCGTACGCCGACGCCGGGGCGAATCGGGCTTATCGCAGTACAACCGGTCCTTCACGGCCGCGAGGTACTTGCTGCTCAGCGTGTCGTTGCAGAAGTCGTACACCAAGGCATGGATGCGCTTGAACTCGTACTGCTCGTACGCGCGCGTGACCTGCTCGCTGAGCGTGTCGATCTCTTGCAGAACCCACGCGTCGAGCGTCCCCGGCGCGATATCGCTCATCGGCACGCAGTGCCCGGCCTTCCCGTCGCAGCTCGCGGTGAAGTCGTACAGGTTGCTGAGCATGAACCGCAGCGTGTTGCGCACCTTGCGGTAGCTCTCGCCCGCGACGTCGAGATAGCTCTTATCGACCTTCACGTCGTTCTCGAAGGCCAGCGAGCTGACCCACCAGCGGGCCACGTCGGCGCCGTAGTCCTTCATGAGGTCGTCGACTTCGAGCGTGTTGCCCAGTGATTTGGACATCTTCTTGCCGTCCTTGTCGACCATGAACCCGTGCGTGAGCAGGGTCTTGAACGGCGGCTTGCCCATCATGCCCAAGGCCGGGAGCAGCGAAAGCTGGAACCAGCCGCGGTGCTGGTCGGAGCCTTCGAGGTACAGATCGATCGGGAAGTCCTTCCCACCCGAGCGCTCGCGCATCACGGCGTTCCACGACGAGCCGGACTCAAACCACACGTCGAGGATGTCGTAGGTCTTCTGAAGGGAAGAAAGGGCCGAGGGCGCAGGGCCGAGGGCCGAGCGAAGAGCCGCGGGCGCGTCGGGGTCGCTACTGAGGTCGTAGCCCTTCAGCAAGACTTCCGCCGACTGCGTGAACCACGCGTCCGAGCCCATCTCGCGGAAACACTTCGCAACCGCCCGCACGCTCGCGGCGGTCATCAGCACGTGCTCCTGCCCGCTCGCGTCAACGAACTTGAACGCCGGAATCGGCAAGCCCCACGCGCGCTGGCGGCTGATGCACCAATCCGGACGCGATTCGAGCATGCCGCGCATGCGGTTGCGCCCCCAATCGGGGACGAACTTCACGCTCTGCGGGTTGCTCTCGCTGGTGGATTCCATCGCCGCGGCGCGGATCGTCTGCGCCCCGGCGGTGATGGCCTTCTTCGCGCCGACATCCACGCCCACAAACCACTGGTACGTCCCGCGGAAGATCACCGGCGTCTTGCTCCGCCAGTCGTGCGGGTACGAGTGTGTAAACGTGTGCTGATAGAACAGATGCCCCGAGTTGTTCAGGTGATCGGTGACAAGCTGGTTGGCCTTCCAAACATCAACGCCCGGCACGCGCAGCCACGCGGGGGCCGAGTCGTCGTACGTGCCGTCGTTCTTCACGGGGCAGTAGATCGGCAGACCAACCTTCAGCCCGGTCTGATAGTCCTCAACGCCGTGCCCCGGCGCGGTGTGGACGAGCCCTGTGCCGTCTTCGAGCGTGACATAGTCCGCGGGCCGGATCGAGAAGACATTGGTGCTATCGGCGACTGTGCGCGGGCTGAAGCCCGCGGCTCCGAGTTGGGCGGAAGCCACACCCTCGCCTCGCTCCAGACTCACAAACGGGTGGCGGTACTTCAATCCCACAAGCTTGTCGCCCGTGGTGCGAGCAAGGATCACGACCTCTTCCGCACGGGCCGTCTGCATGACTTTCTCAAGCAGCGCCGTCGCGAGCACGGTGATGTTGCCGTCAACCCAGACCAGCGCGTACTCGAACTTCGGGTTCACCGCGATGGCGAGGTTCGCCGGCAGCGTCCAGGGCGTCGTCGTCCAAATCATGAAGCACGGGCGCTGATCGGGCATCACGCCCGGCATTGGGGCCTTGCTCTTGCTGCCGCCTTCGCTTTCGCTCGAATCCGTCTCATCTTCCTCGTCCGCCTCGGGCGCGGGCTTCAACTTGAACGCGGCATAGACCGCCTCCGCGTCCGCCGCCTCGAAGTCGACGTACACGCTCAGGTCCTGCCGGTCTTCGTATTCAAGCTCCGCCTCGGCAAGGGCCGTCTGATTCGCGATCGACCAGTGCACGGGCTTCAGCGCGCGGTAGACCAGTCCCTGCTCAAGCAGCCCCGCCAGCACCTCGAGCGTCGCCCCTTCGTACGCGGGCTTCATCGTCAGGTACGGGTCGGCATAGTCCGCCAGCGTCAGCAGCCGCTGCATCTGCCCGCCCTGCAGCTTCACAAACTTCTCGGCGTAGGTCTGGCACTCACGCCGAACGATCATTCGGCGTTGATCCTCGCCCAGCGTCGAGAGCTTTTCGAGCTTGCCCTTCTGCTGCATCTCCTGCATGACCTTGTGCTCGATGGGCAGGCCGTGACAGTCCCAACCGGGGACGTAGGGGCAGTCCTGCCCCATCATGGTGCGTGAGCGGACGACGATGTCCTTGAGCACCTTGTTCATCAGGTGCCCCATGTGGATCGAGCCGTTGGCATACGGCGGGCCGTCATGGAAAACAAACCGCGGCGCCCCGGCCCTGGCCTTGCGCGTCAACGCGTAGAGCCCCGAAGCGCCGTCACGCTGCATCGACTCCCAGCGCTTCATGCTCGCCGGCTCGTTCTGAACGAGGTTGGCCTTCATCGCGAAGGCGGTCTTGGGAAGGTTGAGCGACTTCTTCAGGTCGATGCCGCCGCCGCTTGCGGGTTGCTGCGCGGGCGAGGCACCGGGGGATGAGGATGCGGAGGGCTGGGAAGGGGCGTTCATGGGAAAACTCGATAAAAACGGGCGATGACTCGGTTCAATGGACAAAGACGAAACCCGGCCGGGAACCCCAGCCGCGAATCGGGCCATGATGGTACGGGCCCCACCCCCCCACCGACGGCCTGAGTGGGGCTTCGGTCCAATCCCGAGCCCAACCCCCAAACCCACGCCCACGCCAACGCCCCTCGGAACACCAAGGTCGCCCGCGTCCAACCTGTCGAGGGACAAAGTCGGTCGAACGCACCGCCCGCCGCTACGATGCCCGGCGCTGAAGGCGCGGGGCCCCATAGCTCAGCGGTTAGAGCAGGCGACTCATAATCGCTTGGTCCTCGGTTCGAGTCCGAGTGGGGCCATTTCTTGATTCCTCGCTTCCTGGCAAGGCTTCAGTACGATCAATAACCGTACGGCTCTTCGAGTTCGTCGTTGAGTAAACGATTGCTTCATTCTCGGTTTGCAAAGTAAACGATTTGTCGATATCGTTTACTTTGAAGCACGGATACCCAAAGCGCGTTTACTCAGCGAATCGATGAATAAAGCGTCATTTCAACCCGGTTTTCCCGGAACCCTGGTCAAAACCACGGGGTATCAGCTTGAGATTCGGGGCGGGCTTCAGGAGCGGGTCCCGGTCGAAGGGATCGCCTTTGTGCCGCACGATCTCCCCCCGAGTTTTTTTCGGGAAAGTCCGAGAACGGGCCTTGAGGGCGACGACGCTGTGAGGTTCATGGGAGAGTTGTTTGAGCCGATCAGCGTCGCGAGCGAAACGCTGGTGCGGCTGGAAGGGGTTGTCGGCGTTCTGCCCAATCCGAGCGTTCTGCTGCGTTCCTTGCGTCGCCGAGAGGTTCAACGGTCGTCGACGATCGAGAACACGATCGCTTCGATCGAGGAGCTCGCCCTGACCGAGGTTGATCGGAGGCGGACTCACTCTGAAGCGCAGGAGGTTTACAACAACCTCCGCGCGGTCGAGACCGCGCTGGAGTCTCCTTTGCCGCTATGCGTGCGTTTGCTGTGCGACGCGCACCGAGAACTCATGGACGGCGTGCGGGGTGAAGACAAGAGACCCGGAGAACTCCGCAAAACACAAGTCCATATCGCTGGCTCCAGCGACCGCTTTGCCGATGCTCGGTTCGTACCCGCACCGCCCGGTGATCACCTGACCCGGTGTGTGGCGTCGCTCGAGCTCTTCATCAATCGGGGCGCGAGCAGGCCGACCGGCTTGCACTGGCTTGTCGAGTTGGCGATGCTGCACTACCAGTTCGAGACGATCCACCCCTTTTCGGATGGCAACGGCCGCCTTGGACGGATGCTCGTCAACGTCGCGCCGGTGAAACTCGGACATCTGAAGTTTCCGATCGCGAACATCAGCGAGTACTTCGCAGATCATCGCGACGCGTACTACGAAGGCCTGCTCCGTGTCAGCACGCACAACGCCTGGGGAAACTGGGTGCGGCTGTTCTGCACCGCGGTTGCGCGACAAGCGGCCAGCGACCTCGCCCGCGCTCGTCACCTGCTCAAACTCCGGGAATCGTACTTCGCACGCTTCAGCGACGCGCGGAGCAGCGTGCTGAGCCACGAGCTTGTCGACATGATCTTTGAAGAACTGATCGTGGACGCCGCACGCGTTGCAAAGCGGCTCAAGGTCACCGCGCCGACGGCTCAGAAGCACATCAAACTCATGGTTCAGGCCGGGATCATTCGCGAGATCACCGGATTGAAATCCGACCGCCTGTACGCGGGAGACGAGATCATCCGGGTGCTTGATGCTCATCCGGACGCGTTGGGTCAGCTCTCTGTTGTTTGATCGAGCGGGCCGGTCCCCGCACCAACTCAAAGCCCCATCGCCTTGCTCATCGCCTTGCCCATATCCGCGGGGCTCAGCGCCACTTCGACGCCCGCTTCTTGCAGGGCCTTGATCTTCGCGTCGGCGGTGTCGTCGGCGCCACCGATGATCGCGCCGGCGTGGCCCATCCGGCGCCCGGGGGGCGCGGTCCGACCGGCGATGAACGCCGCCACGGGCTTGGTCAGCTTGCCGCTCTTGCGCTGCTCGGCGATGAACTTCGCCGCTTCGATCTCGTCGGTCCCGCCGATCTCACCGATCATCAGGATGCCGTGGGTGTTCGGGTCGGCGGCGAAGAGCCGGATGCAGTCGATGTGGTTCACGCCGCGGACGGGGTCGCCGCCGATGCCCACGCAGGTCGACTGCGCCAGGCCCAGCGCGCTGGTCTGCCAGACCGCCTCGTACGTCAGCGTCCCGGATCGGCTGACGATGCCCACGGCCTTGCCGCGCTTCGCCTCGCTGATGTGCGTGTGGATATACCCCGGCATGATCCCGATCTTGCACCCGTTGTTCGTATAGGTGTTCTTGGGTGAATCGCCCGCGCCGGTCTTGGGCCCCGGGGTGATCACGCCCGGACAGTTCGGGCCTACGAGCGTCACGACGTCTTCAAGCCGACCGGAAGCCAGAGCCGCGGCGTTGCGCTCGTCGATCATCGCGCGGACCTTGAGCATGTCCTGCACCGGCACACCCTCGGTGATGCAGCAGATGAGCTTGATCCCCGCCTCCATCGCCTCCAGCACCGCGTCGCCCGCGCCCACCGGCGGCACGAAGATCATCGTGGCGGTGGCGCCGGTCGCCTTGACGGCTTGTGCGACGGTGTCCCAGATGGGCAGGTCGTTGGCGTCCTTGGTCCCGCCCTTGCCGGGGGTCACGCCGCCGACGAGTTTGGTGCCGTAGTGCAAACAGCCCTTGGTGTGCTGCGCACCATAAGCGCCGGTGATGCCCTGACAGATGACCTTGGTGTTTGCGTCGACGAGGATGGCCATAGGGGTTCAGGATAGCGGGGCGGAGGCGGTGAAGCACGGCGAGGAAAACACGCAACATTGAGGTTCTTGGGGCTCTTCGCGTGATAGTCTGCAATGCCGATTTCCCGAGGCGATGAGCGAGTCTTGGGGTGGTATTGATCGATTGTGCACCCGGAGTTGACCATGATCCCGATGCGTTCGCGTGCGTTTGTGCAGACGATGGCTGTTCTGTCTCTGGCGTTGGGCGCGAGTGTTCTGAGCGAACTCGCCGCTGCGGGGCCTTTGTCGCCGCCGACGGGTGTGGTGAACTCGACGGGGAAGACGTTGACGGAAGTTGCGCCGGAGACGGCGATTAATCCGCCGACGAGCCCGACGACGCCCGGCGCGATGATCCGCATTTCGATACCCGGCTCGTACTACCTCACGGGGAATCTCCTGATCACCGGGTCGGGCTTGGCGGGGATCGAGATCGCCGCGCCTGATGTGACACTGGACTTGCGCGGGTTCCGGATTCTCGGCAACCCGACAAGCGGCGCGGGCATCACCGGTGGTTCGTTCGCAACGGGTTTCAAGGTCGTCAACGGAACAATCGCGGGAACCAACGGGGCTGGGGTACTTTTCAGCGCCGCCACCGATGTTGTCGTTGAGAATGTTCGCGTGCAGTTGGCGGGGAACTGGGGCATCTCGGTGGGTACGGGGGCACGGGTCATCGGGTGTCAGGCCATCGGATGCACGAGCGGCGGGTTCAACCTCGGAGTTGGTTCGACCATCGCCGACAGCACCGCACGCGGGAACTCCGCGGGCATCGGGTTTCTCACTTCGGGCGCGGCCACGATCACCAACTGCTTGAGCACGGGGAACACGATCGGTTTCCAGCTCGGTGTGGGTACGTCGGTCGACGGGTGCGTCGCCTCGGGCAATCTCAGTCACGGGTTCTTTTCCAACACGCTCAGTTCACTGACGCGGAGCACTTCGCGCAGCAATAGCGGTCACGGGTTCTTCCTGGGCGAGGGCACCCTCATTGTCTCGTGCCAAGCGAACGCGAACTCCCTCGACGGGTTCCGCATCGACCGGACGACACGGATGGTGGATTCTCTGAGTTTCTCGAACGCGGGCGCGGGGATCCGCTCCATCCGCACGGGGAATCACATCGAGGGGAACACACTCAATGACAACGGTGTGGGGATCAAGATCGACGCCGCTCCGAACTACTACGCGCGGAACATCGTCGTCGGCAGCATCACCACCAACTTCGACGTGGTGGCCGGGAACCGCGGCAACGTCGTTCCCGCCGCCAGCGCACCGGCATTTACAGGAAACGTCGGCGGCGCTCTGGTCAGCCCCGATCCGAACGCGAATATCACGTACTGAGCACGCGTCACGATTCGCTGGTCTGACGAGAGAACCCGTTCACTCCGCCTCGCGCCAGTTCTCCGCCGGCGGCTTCTTTTCCATCCACGACTTCGCGTCCACACTTCGGTATCCGAACTGCTCGTACAAGCCGTGGGCGTCGCGCGTTGCCAGGCACCAGCGTCGCAGGGTTTTCAGTCGCTCGTCGCTTTCAAGCACGGTGAGCATGCGCTTGGAGAGTCCCTTGCCGCGATGTTCCGGCATCACGAACACATCGCACAGCCACGCGAAGGTCGCGTAGTCCGTCACCAGTCGCGCAACCGCGACGGTCTTGTCCGTGGCGTTCTCGATCGCCACCACCACCAGGCTGTTCTTCAGCGCACGTTCAACAACGTCGAAGCGGACGCGCTCTGACCAATAGGCCGAGCGGAGCATCGCGTGGATCTGCACCGCATCGACGCGAACCGGGTCGGTGGTGATTTCGTACGAGCCGGCGTTCACTTCTTGAGCGGGCATGGGCCATCTCCTTGAGTGCTGAACTCTGATCGCGTGTGGAACTCAAACACACGATCACCCCGAACGATAAAGCACCGCGCAGACGGATCAACCGCCGCGCGGGGCTTGTCTTCGGCCATCGTTCGTGAAGCGAGGAGCCCTTACTTCGCCCGCTCGTACTGCACCTGCATCACCAGGAACGGCTCGCCGTACTGCACTTCCCACGCCTCGAAGAAGAACGTGTCCTTGTCCTGCTGACGCGTGACCCACTTGATGATCTTGCCGATCTCTTTGGTCGTGGGTTCGTCCATCTGCCCGAACATGGTGATGGTCTTGCCGTCCTTGCTCAAACCGCCCGACATGGTGTACATCGTCGTCGAGAACGTATCGCACCACACGCCCATGTACTGCTTGCGGTGGTTGTCATACCCCAGCAGGCCCAGGCCCATCTGCGGCATGCCCATCATCTGCCCCTCAAAATCCTGCTGAAGGAACCGACCGCCCAGGATCATCTTGAAGCTCGCCTTGCCCTGAGATTCCAGGGGCTGAGCGCCGGGGGCTTGCCAGACGCGCGTGGTGGTTTTGTACGAGCCTTCCATCGCTTTGAGTTTCTCGTGCGCCACGCCCGGGCTGCTCATGGCCATCCATTCCTGCATCGCCTTCGCGGGGTCGACCTCGTTCAACGCCGGGTTCACCTGACCCGCAACGCCCATGTCGGGCTTGGGATTGGCGCCGGGATTCGCGCCGACGGCTCCGCGAGCGCCAGGCTCGCCGTGTGCGCCTGCACCCACACCAGCGCCCGGCGCACCGGGCATCGTCGGCATGCTCGGCATCGCGGGCGGCGTTGGCGCATTGGGCATCGCGGGCTTGTCATTGGCGGGCTGCGCCGAAGCAAGCACCACAGCCGAGACCACCGCCGCCCCGATCGTCGCGTGAACAACCGCACTGAGAGGAATCTTCATCATCGCGCCTTTCTGAAAAGTTGGTCCACCGATCTGCCCGAGACGGGTTCAAGCCGCGTTGCACCTTCGGTCCACATCGGCTCGCGGGCCCTTGCCTCTTTCGTTCTTGATTCTGTGCCGATCACTTCACCAAATCCGCGGGGATCGTTCTCGCCTTGTAGTAGCGCTTGTTCAAGGGCACCGCGCCGGGGGTGAACGTGCCGCCTTGAACATTGCGCAGCACCTTGGTGAGCAGGTTCTTCATCATCATGCCCCAGCCCATGCTGACCATGAGCCGCGTGAAGAACGAGAGGTTCTGCACGTTCTCGTGCCGGAGGGTCAGCCGCGTGCCTTCGGGTGTGCTCTGGAGTTCCCAGATCACCCTCGTCTCGGTGACTTTGCCCTTGGCGTCAAAGTCGCGCCAGGCCCAGACCATGCGGGTCGGCTTGGTCAGTTCGACCACCTCGCCCTCGGTGCGTGTGCTGTTGCACATCGGGTTCGGGTCGACCATCATGCGGAACTTCGATCCGAGCACGGGCTGGAAGTCGTTGGGCATGAGCCACTCCGCCAGCGCCCGCGCGTCGGTGATGGCCGTCCATACATCTTCGATGCTGTGCGGGTAGACGCGGGTTTTGGTGACGACTTTCATACCGATCGCTCCTGAGTTTCGTTTGACCAACCACCCCGCCGTTCGATTGCTCACGATCCGCTTGAGCTGTTGCCGCCCGATCGCGATCCCGTTCGCCCGGCAGCCGGGTGCTGCGCATCGAGGTACGTCCCCAGCGCGTCAAGCTTCTCATCCCAGAACTTGCTGTACGTCGCGACCCAGTCGTTGACGTCCTTCAGGGGCTTCGCCCGCAGCGTGTAGACCCTGTGCCGCCCGCGCGGCTCGGCTTCGACCAGGCGGGCATTTCGCAACACCGCCAGGTGCTGACTGAACGCCGGCTGCGAAATCCGCGAGGCCAGCTTGCCCAGCGCCTTGCGCAGGTCGTTGACCGTCTGCTCCCCGCCGCGCGCGAGCGCATCGAGAATCGCCCGGCGGGTTGGGTCCGCCACGGCCGCGAATGCCGAGGAGTCTGATGCCTGCCGAGCCATGCTCCCATCATATCACCATTCGCTTATATGTCAAGTCTTCATCTTGGAGAGTCGTTTGTCCCGGGCATCATCGAAGCCCGAATCGCACCCGCAAGAACGTTGTGGAGGACCAAACAAGCCAGGCCATCGACTGGTCATCGCCTCCCCCAAAGCACCCACGATTCGCGGGTTTTCGCGTTGCTTGAGCCTGAAACCCGGGCTTCAATAGCCTCTATGCGAGCCATCGTCACCGGGCAGATCGGGCTGGATAAGAAGCAGTACCTGACCAACACCACCGCCTTCGCGGGGCAGCAGGGCGAGAAGATCGACCTGTACAACGTCGGGGACCTGATGTACCAGGAAGGGCGCGATGTTCGCCCCGGGAAGATCCTCGACCTGCCGCTGAGCCGATTGAACTCGCTGCGCCGGGCGGCGTTTAAGGACATCATCGCCGACGCCAAGGACAAGAAGAACGTCCTGGTCAACACCCACGCCACCTTCCGCTGGCGTCACGGGCTTTTCGCGGCCTTCGATTTCGACCAGATCCGCATGCTCCAGCCCGACCTCCTCGTCTGCCTCGTGGACAACATCGAGGTCGTCCACAACCGCCTGCACCGCGACCACGTCATCGACGCGACGCTGAAGGACTGCATGGTCTGGCGCGAGGAAGAAATCCTCGCCACCGAGCTGCTCGCGCAGGCCATCCCCAACAGCAAGTTCTACATCCTCTCGCGCGGGCGTCACGTCGACACCACGCAGACGCTCTTCCGCCTCGTCTGCCGGCCGGGCATGCGCACCGTCTACCCCAGCTTCCCCATGAGCCACGTGGTGGACATGCCCGACGTGCTGGCGGAGATCGACCACTTCCGCGCCGAGCTGGCGAAGAACTTCGTCTGCTTTGATCCGGGCGACGTTGACGAGAAGCTCCTGCTCGAACGCGGCATCGCCGCCGCGCGTGATGGCAAGGAGTTCATCGAGGTCGCCCCGCACAGCTTCGGCGGCTCCAAGGCCGCCGCGGCCGAACCGATCAAGGTCAAGGTCCGCGAGATCCTCGATATCGCCGGTGACATCGACGGGCAGATCTACATGCGCGACTTCAAGCTCATCGACCAGAGCGACATGATCGTCAGCCTCGTCCCCGAACTCCCCGGCGGCGTCCCGGGCCTCTCCAGCGGCGTGGAACGCGAACTCCAGCACGCCTGGGAACACACCAAAGAGGTCTACGTCGTCTGGAAGCCCAAGAAGCACCCCAGCCCCTTCATCACCGAAACCGCCACCAAGGTCTTCAAGAGCGTCGACGAAGCACTCAAGTACTTCGAGAGCAAGGGCATGTTCGCGCCGAAGAACCTGTTTGGTCAGTGACCCCCCGCTCCCTCTCCCCTTTGGCTCTTTGGTGAAAAGACCGAGAATTGCACAGAACACAGCGCCCAACCTCGGGCGTAGGTGTTCCGCATGCCAACTACTGAGCCGCCCGCGCCTTCGCAACAACCAAGCTCTCGCGTTCTTCCTCCGCTTCGCGCGCGATTGGCAACCCTCGCTCGCACAGCGCTCTGGGCCTGCTGGCTCGCCTCTCTCGCGGCCTATGTCTTCGCCTACGCGATGCCCACCGATCTTCTCGCCTCGGGCTCAACGCACCTGACCTTCGCCTTCGCCGCGTTCATGCTCCGCACGTTCATCCTGCACGCAGGGATCGCGATGACGGTCCTCGCCGTGCTCGCGCTGATCTTCCGAGCGCGCCGACTCTTCGTCCTTTCAGTCATCTTCGCGCTGACACTCTGCCTTCCCACGCTGCGGACGGTCTTTCGCTGGCCTTCAACTTTCGACCCGAAACAACCCACCCTCACCCTCGTGGTTGCAAACGTGAATCTGGGCAATCCTGATCTCTCTCAACTGATCAGTTTCATCAACGCCGAGAACCCGGACGTGGTGATCCTGCAGGAAATCACCCCCGCGCACGTCGCTTCGCTCCGCTCGGCCCTCAGCGTCACACACCCGCACCGATCGGAAGCCCTCCGCTCAGATGCCTTCGGCCAGGCGATCTACTCACGCATCCCCTTCCAATCCGAACCCCAGCTCTTCCCCCAAGGCACGCTCCTCCGCGATTCACGCCTCGGCGGCGTCGTGGGCCTGCACGACCCACAAATCCGCACCACCATCTCCTTCCAAGGCCTGCCCGTCATCATCCAAAACCTCCACCTCGTGCCGCCGGGCGATCCGTCGATGCTCCACGAGCAGCGCGTGCAGTTCGCCTGGCTGAGCGACTGGGTGCGATCGCTCGCCAAGAGCGCCGATCAACCCGCCGTGATCCTCGCGGGCGATTTCAACAGCACCCCCAGCAGCCCGCAGCACGCGGTGCTACGCGCCGCCGGGCTGGTCGAATCGCACGAACAAGCCGGGCAAGGCACCGGGCACACCTGGCCCGACATCGCCCCGCTCTCCAACCTCCCCGGCATCCGCATCGACCACGTCTACCTCAGCAAACAACTACGGGCGGTGCAGGCCCGCGTCGGGCCATCCATCGGCTCCGACCACCGCCCGCAGGTCGTGCGCCTCGTGAAAGCCAAGTGAGCCCCGACCGAGTACCATCCTCGCTCACCGATGCCCCTCCTTGAAGCCTTCAACCTGCAGAAGACCTACGCCGGCCGCGCCGTGGTGCAGGGGGTTTCGTTCCATATCGATAAGTCCGAGATCGTCGGGCTGCTCGGGCGCAACGGCGCGGGCAAGACCACGAGTTTCCGGATGACCATCGGGATGATCGAGGCCGACGCCGGTCGCGTGGTCTTCGACGGCCAAGACGTCACCCAACTCGCGATGTACCAGCGCGCCCGCATGGGCATGGGCTACCTCAGCCAGGAGCCCAGCGTCTTCACCCGCCTGACCTGCGAGCAGAACCTGCTGGCGATTCTTGAAACCCTGCCCCTCTCGCGCGCTCAGCGCCGCCAGCGGGCCGCCGAGCTTCTTGCGCAGTTCCACCTGACGCACAAAGCCAAGCACCAGGCCCGCACCTGCTCGGGTGGCGAACGCCGAAAGCTCGAAATTGCCCGCGCGCTGATCACCAGCCCCAAGATCATCCTCCTCGACGAGCCCTTCAGCGGCGTCGACCCTATCGCGGTGGAAGACCTCCAGCGCGAGATCCGCCGCCTGCGCGAGCTGGGCATCGCCTGCCTCATCACCGACCACAACGTCCAGCAGACCCTCCGCGTCTGCGACCGCGCGTACATCATCGACGAGGGCAGAAAGTTCGCCGAGGGCACGCCCAAGCAGCTCATCAACGACGAGCTCGTCAAACGCACCTACCTCGGCTCGCTCTTCCGGGGCGACGAGTTCGACGACGCCCACGCCGCGGCCAGCGTCACCCCGGTCGCCCCGGCCTCCAGCCGCTGATCCCAGCAGGCTTCGCGACCATCTTCCCCGCGCCCGCGAGTGAATCCATCACGCGATCTTCCGGTACACTCAACCCGCGGCGGCCGGTTCGTTCATCCACGAACACCCGCACACCGCCGCGAAGGGGAGTCTCCAATGCACGGCCTTGCGACACAGAAGTTCCTCTACAAGGGGTACCTCGCCACCACCGCGGGCCTCCGCGCCGCCGCGGTGGTCTGGCTGCTGATCCTCCTCAGCGAGCTGGGCAGTTGGCTGATCACCAGCTCAAGCTCCGAAGCCGCCGTCAGAGCCCTCACCAGCCTCGCCTCGAAGACCGTCTGGATCTCGCTGGGCGTACAGGCGTTCCTGTGCATCACCATCTACCTGCTGGCGGGCCGATTGGCTCGTTGGGCCTGGGGCAACCCGTGGATGGGCGGCGCCATCGCCGCCGAGCGATCGGGGGGATTCTGACATGGACATCACCAGCCCGTTCCCACAACCTCCCGCAACCGATTTCGACGACCCCGCGCGTCCCTCGCCCCAGAGCGAACTGAACACCTTCGTGAGCTTCGGGCGTTTCATCACCGCCGCCGCGGTCCGCATCGTCGGCGCCGCCTTTGTCCTCTCCGCGATCCTGACCCTCTGCCTGGGCCTTTCTGCCGCCTCACTTCCCGAAGATCTCCTCGACGCCGCCTCACGCTCAAAGGCCGTCGGCTCGATCTCGGCCGAGTCGCGCTCCGCCATCACCAACCAGATCAGCGCCCACCTCCTCCGCACCGCGGTGCTCAGTGCCCTCGTCACCGCCGCCATGGGCGGGTTGCTCATCGCCATCGCCCCCGCCATCGCCCGTCTGGCCTGGCGACGCATCGAACTCGAAGCCGACTTCACCCCGCCCGACAACGCCGATCTCCATGCCCAGCCGCTTGAACCTGACTTCGCACTGCGTTCATAACTCCCACCCCTCCCGCACGCACGCCTTCTTCGCTACGCTCTGCGCATGTCCACCCGGCTCCGCACCATCTCGCCCCGCCTTCGTTCAACATTCCTGCTCGCGCTGAGCGCCGCCACACTCGTACTCCCCGCCTGTGTCCGCCGATCCATCCTCGTCACCAGCGAGCCCCCCGGCGCCACCGTCTTCCTCAACGATCAACAGATCGGCACCACGCCCTGCGAGACCGACTTCCGGTTCTTCGGCACCTACGACGTCCGCCTCACCCTCGACGGCTATCAATCCATCGTCACCAGCGAAGAAGCCAAAGCACCCCTCCACGAACAGCCCGGGCTCGATCTCGTCGCCGCCCCTTTCCCCTTTAACACCCGCATCGCCTGGCATTACGTTTTGGAAAAGAACCCCGAAACCATCGACCGCGCCAAGGCCGAGCCACAGCTCATCCAACGCGGCCGCGACCTGGGCAACCGCGTCACCCCCCCTACCCCCCCACCGTCCGCCCCCTCCACACCCTCCACCACCGCTCCCGCACCCGCAAGCACACCCGCGCCGTGATCCTTCCAACGCACCCGCAACCGCGCCGCACCGTGCCGAGTACACCCTTGCGGTCTGATACGTTGAATCCCGAGCTTCACCGCGAGCGTCCAGATCGCCCGTCGGCCTGCCCCGGGGGAGGGGGGGCTCAACAGACCAACCCCCTTTCGCCTTGGGCGTCCACGGGTGGGGACCGCACGCGGAAACGACCGATAACGGTCCTTCCCGCGGCGCGATATCGTGCCCGCCTTCGGGATGGGTATCGTTCTGTTCTCCAGAGCCCGCTGAACCGCATTGACCGTTGACCCACTGAACACCTGACCGACCATCCGATTCGCCCATCCGCGAGAATCACCCGTGCATCCAGTCGTCGCCCAACGCCGAGTCCGCATCGCCCAGGTATGGGTGGTTGTGCTTGTGCTGGGCGCTTTGGGTGTCATCTTCATCCCCACCGGCTGGCTGCGTTCGCCCCCCGAGGTCCCCAAGCCCGCCCCGGTCACCCCCACCGCTCGCCCGACCGCCTCCGCCACCGACAACCTCCCCGCGCCGGCCGTCCTCGCGGGCGCTCTTGATCGAATCGCACCCGCTCAGAAAGACGCGCCCAAGAAAGACCCGCCCCCCACCGTCGCCACCGCCGACACCCCGCCCCCGCCGCCGCCTACGCCCCCCGTCCGCTTCATCGGCGCCATCATGACCGGGCGCACCCGCGCCGACGGCACCCCCGACCGGCGCGCCATCCTCTCCGTCAACGAACAACAAAAACTCATCGCCCAGGGCGACTTCATCGACGCGCACGACAATCAACCCGGCAAGACCAAACTCGCCGAGGTGCAGACCAGCTACGTCATCCTCGAAAAAGAAGGCGGCATCACCGAGAAAATCGAACTCCGCCTCCCCGCCACCCCGCCCCCGATGGCGATCATGCCCATCGGCAACCCCGCGATCGCCGCCGCCGCGGGCATGAGCCCCAACCCCAACGAGGACCCCGCAGGCAAGGCCGCTCGCGAACGCAATCAGGAACGCGAACGCATGATTCGCGAGCGGGCCAAGATGCGCGACACGGGCAAAGAGTCCCGAGGTGAAGACAAGGGCAACCACTCACCCCAACTCGGAGAAGAGGGCAAGTGAGTCACGCGGTGGTCTACCTACGTCGGACCGGCGGCGGAGCCGCCCTCAGCGGTGCAACGCTCGTTCACGCGCGAGGTCAGGCAGAATGGTCCGCCGTCCTCTCCACGCCCCGCACCCGCCTGGGCCCATCGCCCACAACCGAAAACCCCGCCAACTCCGCCGTCGGCAACGCCCCCGAAGGGCCCGAGGTCCGCACGCTGACCGAAGCGCAGCCCCTCGCTGCCGCCGCCACCAGTTTGGCTTCGTGGATCTCCAAACAGCTCGCAACGGTCCCCGGTCAGCCCGAGCTGACGGTCTGTCTCGATCTCGACGGCTCACGCTGCGGCTGGCTGAGCGCCCCGGGGACCGACGAAACCCTTGTCGCCGCCGCCATCTCCTCCGCGCAGCTCGAATCCCAGACCGGCGAAGGCAACAGCGCCCTCGCCTGGCTCGGCGCGGGTGAGCTGGGCAGCGACTTCAGCGCTCAACCCCTCGCCGGTCCTTCGGGGAAGAGCGCCAAAGCCGCCGCCCTCGCTCCGGCGCAGCGCGTGGTCGTCCTTGCCACGCCCGACCTTGCCGCGCGACTTGTTCTTGACGAGCTGGACAAACTCAACATCACCCCCGCCCGCGTGGTAAGCCTCTGGCACGTGATCACCGAGGTCTGGCAGAGCGCCAGCCCCGCGTCGCGCTCCGCCGCCGCTGCTGCTTCATCACCGACCAACCCCAACGTGGTGGGCGAGGTCGCCTCCAGCGCCGCGGTTGCCGCCAGTGTTGTGATCGACCCCGAAGGCCGACTCGCGTGGACCTGGTCGAGCGATCGGGGGCTCGTCGCGTGTGGGAGCATGCTGCTGCGCCGCGTTGTCTCGACACCTCAGAACGCCGGGGTCGCTGCCTCCGATTCTCCGGGCTCGCTGGCGGTCATCGACGAACCATCGACTGCCCCCGATCCGGATGCGCCTTCGCTCGTGGAGATCACCCGCAGCGATGTCGGTCGCCTCATCACCGAGTGGCTCGCCTTCGCGACGCAGACGGGCGTCGCCCCCAGCCGCCTGGTCTGCATCGGGCCTGACAATCTCGTCTGCGCCGGGCTCGACGACGATCTGCCGCACGCCAGCGCCGTCAGCGCCGTGGGTCAGACGCTCGGGCGCGTCTGGCCCAACACCGCCGTGGTTGCCCAGATCGACCCCGCGCCGATCGTCAGCACCCTCCGCCGCGCGGTGGTGCAAGCCAACGACCTGGGCTTGCCCGGTCAGCGTCTGGCCGACAAATCCAAGAACGCCGCCTCGCGCGCCGTGCTCGTCGACGTGACCGACGGGCGCGCCGGGCTCCCCGAACTCTCCCGCCGACCCGGGCGCGCCAGCCGAAAGGTCTACGCCTGGAACTTCGTGATGCTCGCGGTGGCCTCCGGGCTGATCGCCGCCCTGGGCTACAAACTCTCCAGCGTCGCGGGCGACTTCAAGCAGCGCGAGATCGCGGAGAAGAACAACCTGCAGGACCTGCTGCTGGAAGTCCGCGATGTCGCCCCCAAGGCTAAGGACGCCTTCGACCCCGCCACCAGTCTGCGCGAAACGATCCGCGAGATGGAGCAGGTCCGCCGCGAGATCAAGCCCGAGAAGCCCGTGCTGGCGGAGCTGACCCGCGTGCTCAACGCCCTGAGCGAACTCAACGACACCAAGGCCGAGCTGAACAGCCTCACGCTGGGCTCCGCCCTCGCCGGCTCGCTTGCGATCACGGTCGAAACCGCCGACACGGGTACCGTCATCGGTCAGGCGCTGATCAACCAGCCCTCGGGCACGCCCTGGCTTGAGTGGTCCCAAGGCCGGACACGCTCACGCATTCAAGACGGCAAGACCACCCGCGAATACTCCACCGCGGGCCTCTGGAAAGAAACGCCGCGCCCCGCGCAGCCCCCACGCCCCGCCGTCACGCCCAAACCCGCAGAATCCAAACCTGCGGAGCCGAAGGCGCCCGAGACGAAGCCCGACGCGAAGCCCGCCGATGCGGGAACTCCAACATCCACTCCGAATCCCGCGCCGACGACCCCTCCGCCCGATGGAGGTCGCCCATGACCCTTCAAGCACCCACGCGACTGAGCGAAGAGGCACGACTCGAACTCGCTGGCATCGCCTCCGCCACCGCTCGCCAGAACCGCCCGCTCTGGCTCATCATGCTCGGCGGGCTGCTCATGGCCGTCGCGATCATCTACGCGCTCTACGGCTTCTACGTCGGTGGCGTCGCGGGGACCGATCTCGCCCGACAAGCCCGCCGGACCAGCGAGGTCCGCGCCCTGGTCGATCAGATCAAAGCCCTGAAAGCCTCCGACGCCGCGGGCGCGGAACGCTACCGCCCTGATCCGCAGCTCATCCGCAAGATCGAACAGGCCGCCACCGACGTGGGGCTGGTCATCACCGTCCCCACCAACGAGGACGACAAGTCGAGCAAGATCAAGAACTTCTCCCGTCGGCGCATCGCCATCGAGATCAAAGGTCAACCGGCCGAGCCTTTGATGAGCTTCCTGCAGCGTGCCTCGGACATCCAAGGCCTCGAACTCGCCCAGATCCGTCTGACCCCCGGGCAGATGAAGACCGAAGCCGGACAGACCACCTGGGACGCCTCCATCCAAATGACCCGCTGGGAACGCCCATGATCACTCCCGCACGTCCATCCAACCAGATCACCCCCCGCAGCGCCCTGACCGCTCGCGCGGGACTGCTTGCCCTCGCCCTTGCCCTGCTCGTCGGTGCCGCCCTGCCCATGACCGGGTGCAAGTCCCGTGGCGGCTTCGGCTCCGCCGACGGCATCGACCCCGTCTCCACCGACCAACGCATCGCCAAGGCCCAGGGCTTCATGCAGCAGGGCGATCAGCAGTACAAGAACAACCAGATTGATGACGCCATCGAGTCCTATAAGCAGGCGATCTTGGCCTACAACGACCTGCCCATGGCCTGGAACAACCTGGGCCTGCTGCTGGTGAAGCGCAACAAAGACCGCGACCGGCTGGCGGCGGTGGAGTGCTTCAAGACCGCCGCGGATCAGGACCGCACCGACCCACGACCGGTAGCGAATATCGGCGCGGTCTACCACGAGATGTCGTATCTCGACGACGCGGCGAAGTGGTACGCCCAGGCCCTCGAACGCGACCCGAACTTTTGGCCCGCCCTGGTGAACTCAATCGCGGTGGATCACCTGCGTGACCATCGCGGGGAAGACACGGCCGAGCGCATCCGCCGGGCCTTGCTCCGCACCGACGACCCCCAGTGGACCGATTACCTCAAGCGCCAGAAGGAAATCGTCGAGGGTCGCCTTGCAGAAACCCGGAAACCGCTGGGCCAATAGGCGTTTGGGTGTAGACTTTCAGAAGACTTCGACCGGCTACCGATCGGTCCCCATCAGGGGCCGGGGTGTTGAGTCGCCGCGATTGGCAACCGATGGAACCCATCGGGCGCCCGACGCGTAGACCCGGGGCCGAATCGGCGTCGTCGGGTTGGGAGAGGGTCTTTGTGCGCGTTCGGTTTGTCAAAGCACCCCGTTCGGGGTGCTTAGGAGTGCGGTGATGAGCAAGCTGCGTTGTGTTTCCTCGGCTCGGACGCTGGTCGCCCTGGCGGGCTTGGGCGCGGGCCTTTCGATGGGTTCCTCGGCTTTGGCTCAGGACTCGGTCTCGACGACCACGGGGCTGCCCGGCGATGCCGTCAGCGCGTACACCATCAGCCCCTCGGCTCAGCAGACGCAGGTGCTCAACTACGTCGTGGACCTGAGCAACAAGTCCACCAGCTGGGGGAACTCGTTCCGCATGGCACCGCTGGTGAAGAGCTCGCTCTCCACCAGCAGCGGGTACTTCAACCACCTGATCGCTTCGCAGGCGGTGAGCAACCGCTTCTCAGCGCCGGGCTCGCTGCTGCGGAGCAGCTATCGACTTTGGACCAACGCGGGCTCGGGGATCAACCCCAACGCCGCCCGCAACACCGCGGGCACCGCGCTCAGCAGCGTGGGAATCACGGCGCAGAGCTTCGGCGTGGCGTTCTTTGAGTACGCCGGTGGGCCCAACACGACCTTCGGCGACGCCGACGACGAGAACAACATCATCTCCGCAGTGGTCGGGTTCGATCCCGCGGCACCGAGCCGGCTCTACGTCTCGCGCATCGTCGCGGCGACCAACCGGATCAACGCCGGCACGGGCACCTTCCGCAACTCGAGCTTCGGGCTCGGCGGTGTGGACGAGGCGGGCAACGTGGCGCTGCTCGCTGACGGGTACAACTGCGGCCTGGGCGATAACGCCATCGATCCGAACGCCAAGCGGTACTACCGCATCAACTCAGCCGCCCGCGCGTCGAACCTCGTCAACGAAATCCGCGGGACCAACGTGGGCGACAGCGCCCGTACCTCGCTGGTGTACAACACGACCACATCGCTGACGACCCCGACACTGATCCCCGTAAGCATCGCCTCGCGCGCGGTGACCCTGGGGACCGACTTCGCCAACGCGGGGCTCATCGAGCAGACCGCCGGCGTGGTGAGCACCATCAGCAACCATGTCGCCTCGGGCGTGGGCGTCCGCGGGCCGATGAGCTTCATCGGTCGCACCAGCGGGCGCGTGCACACGGGCGCGAACAACGCCGGCATCGGCGCTTCGCTCGCCCGCGGGCCCAGCGAGACCCGCACACGCTCGATTGCCATCTGGGGCATCAACACCGACGGCACCGTCGACACCGCCCTCCGCGTGGGGATGCCCAACAGCAACGGGCAGATCGTCGACCCCGTCGACGGGTTCGACCCCTCCAGCGCCTTCGGCTCCATCGGCAACCAGGAGCTCATGAACTACCAGTCGCAGGTCAGCTTCCGCGGGCCCTCGGGCCCCGTGGCGGGCACCGTCCTGCCCAGCGGGAACATCGTGCTCGCGGCGGGTGTGGCGGCAACCGGCGGGGGCAGCTCGACGCCCCAGTCCATGGACAACTACATCGCGGTTGCGAACATCGACGGCAGCACCGGCGCGGTGTCGTGGACGATCGCGGCCCACACGGGCAACTCCTCGGGTGCCGCGGGCGGTTTGAGCAAGGCGATCCTCGGTCCTTCGTCGACGGTCATCGGGCGCCTGGCGAAGTACAACGAGGTCTTCCCGTCGGCCACCAGCGGGCCTTCGATCTCCGCTCCCGCGATGGACCGTTTGGGCAACCTGTACTTCCTGTCGACGGTCAAGCTCTTCGGCGAGCCGGATGTCTACACCACCGCACTGCTGAAGGCCCACCGCGACAACAACACGGGCGGGTACGCCCTTGAGCTGATCACCAAGGTCGGCGACGTGATCACCGGGGCCAACTCGCTGAAGAGCTACCAGATCCAGTTCATGGGCGTGGCCGACAGCGACTCGGTGGACTCGGGGGCGGTCTGGCCCAGCAGCATCGTGCAGGACCTGCCCAGCAGCATCACCGATCCGAACGCGATCCCGTACGGCTCGCCCTTGTCACTCGGCGCGATGGTCTATCGCGCCAAGATCGTCTACGACACCGACAACAACGGGCTCTACGTCGATCCGACGACGCCCGGCGGCGCGGGCTCCGGCGATCAGGCGTACAACGTGCTGATGGCGATGCTCCCCGGTTCGCCCGCGAGCTGCCAGCCCGCGGACATCGCCTGCGACGACGGCATCCCGCTGTCGCAGAGCGTCGGGTGCGTGAACAGCGGCGTGAACGAGGGTGACTACAACGCCTTCTTCGCCGCCGACGGGTTCTTCTTCCAGTCGGGCCTGGGCAGCGCCGCGGTCGGCGGCACGTGCGACATCGCCTGCGACGACGGCACGCCGCTGAGTCAGGCCCCCGGATGCGTGAACAACGGCGTGAACGAGGGCGACTACAACGCCTTCTTCAACAACCTCTTCCTGGGCTGCCCGTAATCGGTTGGTCCTTGAGGCGAGGCGGGATTCACCACGGAGTCACGGAGGGCACGGAGAAAGCCGACCGAGCCCGCGGTTGAAACGAACGTCCAACGCAAAGCCCCGGGCACTGATTGGCCCGGGGCTTCTTTGTTTCGTGGGTGATCTCACTCCTCAGTGAGGACGGTCTTGGTCGTCAATCGCCGGGCACTCGACGCCCGCGACCTCGCAGATGACCCGAGCAAGCCAGCGTGCCTGGGCAGAAGTGAGTTCACCCGGCAAGCGACACTGACGGTCTGTGACGACACTCCACACGATGACGGGCCAGGACTTGACATAGAGGGTCTGACGCTTTACCCCGAGAACGGACGCGATTACGAAGCGCCGGTCGGCGCGGATGAAACGTGGGAATGTCGTGATGCGGATGTGCTCACCGTCGACATCGACCCGCACACGGCCCACAAGCCTGATGATGAACTCTCGCGTCAGCACCACGCCACCAAAGGTCGTGATCAGCAACAGAGTGGCTTGCATCACGTCAACACCCCCGTGTTCACTGAGCATGGAAAGCCCAAAGACCCCGGAGATGTAGAAGAAAACCAGCACAAGCACAAGCAGACCGACCGCATCACCCCGATCATCGGTCCGTGCGCTGAAGGCATAACCACTTTCAAGATGCTCGCTCTGCCACCCGTGGTCTTTCGCGCTGTGAAGAGTGGTGGCAGAGATTTTCAACGTGTGTTCCTCCGACAGTGCGCGCACATGAAATCAGCCGCACTGTGCAGGCGATGTTTTCGAACACCGTGGTTGTGCGGATTCGCTCGGTTGCCGGCTGTTCAGTTCGTCGCCGCCGGCTGATTCTGCTGGGGCGTGTTCTCCACCCGCACCAGACCAGCGAGGTGCGTGACCATCTCCGGGTGCTTCACGATCATCTCGTGGGCGGCGTACTGACCCAAGGCGATGGCGATCTTGCCGAGGTCCGCGATGGGCATGAGCTGCTCGTTCGTGGGCTTGTCGGTGGTGATCGGGTTCGAGAGCGCCTGCTCGCAACCGGCAAGCAACTTCTCCTTGATCTGCGCCCGCTCGCTGGCGTTCATCGCGTCGTCGCCCCACGTCACCTGCTTCGCCAGGTCGCGCAGCGACGTGACGCACGCGGTGATCAAACCGCCCGGGGCGTTGTCGACGCCGTGGAGGACGGGGATCGCGTTGAGCGTGTGGATCAGGCGTGCGCCCTCGGTGGTCAGGCGCTCCGAGGGTGAAGAGAGGATCTTCTTCGCGTCTTCAAGCAGGGCCTTCTGATCAAGGAAGGCCATGTTCATGACCATGCGCTTCATCGCGATCATGGGCTGCCCGTAGTAGAGCGCCGCCTGGATCGGCTGTGCGCCCGCGGCGATGTACATGATCATCGGGTTGTACCGCGGCGGGAAAAGCCGAGCGATGTCCTGCTCGAACGAGGCGATCGTCTCGGCGTCGAACTTGTCGCCCGTCACGTGCTGGAACCAAAGCGAAGCAGGCCCGATGCCCAGCTCGGTGTGACCCTTGCCGCCCAGTGGGTCGACGTACGAAACGTCGAGCGTGACGGTCATGAACGCGGGGGCTTTGCCCGGCTCAAGGTAAACAAACTGCATCGACGGGCTGGCGGAGTAGAAGAGGGCCTGCTCGAGGGTGAGATCGACGTTGAGCGGCGCGACGTAGGTGCCGTCTTTGCTCTGACGGGGCAGTGAGAGGCGGATCTGGTTGCGGTCGATCTCGGCGCGGGTCCAGCGTGAGGCGAGTCCGGCGGGTCGGTTGTGAGCGCGGACGAGCGAGTTGTTCCACTCTGCGCGGAGGGCGAGGAACCGCAGCTCGCCATCGGCTGCGGGCGCGCCGCTGGAGCCCTTGGTGTGCTTGACCAGGTCGCGGATGATCTCCACAAGGTGCTCGGTGACGATGGCGCGGGTGTCCTCGATGCTCTCGCGCTTGGAGTGCAGGTCGAAGCGGATGTTCACGCTGACCTCGGACTCGGCGCTGGAGCAGACACGCGTGGCGGCGGAGGGGCCGAAGAGACCAAGGGCCATCTTCACCCGGCACGCGGGGAACTGCTTTCGCGTCGCGGAGCGGAAAGCGCTGGAAAGTGCGGCGAGAATGGGGCGCTGCAGTTCGACCTTCTCGTCGACCAGGTCGATCGCCAGCGGGTGGGCCCAGCACTTGGTCCCCGCGATCTGCGCCACCGCGAATGGATCTAGCCCGACCTTGCTGGTGGCGGGGATGACCGCGACCCCCGGGGGCGTGGTGTTCGCAGGAGCAGCGGCGGCGGGAGTTGCAGGCGTGGCGTCGTTCGAGGTCGGCTTGGTGGTCATAGGGCGGATCATTGGCTCTGCCCAGAGGCAACGTCGGAGGGTGTTGTTCGGAGTTCAAGCTGGGCAAGATCGGGAACTTCCCTGAGAAGTTGGGGCAACCCGCAGGGTTCGGTGAACGATTGCTTCGGATTTCGACAAGTTCGCCCCAGATCCGGCGCGCGATCGTTGCCTTTTTGACTGATGTGGGGCATCCTCATAGGACGTGGGGCAAGGTTCTCAGACCGTGCCCGGGGGTTGGTGGCGGGGTGGGCAAGGAGAGGGGTGAGGCGGGGTGGGTGTGTGTTCGTGTCGTACGGGTTTGAGAGAACCAACTTCGGACAGGGAGATCATCCATGCAATCGTGGACCAAGTCATTGAACCGGGCGGCGGTGGTGTCGGCGGGTGTGGTGGCGTTGATGGCGGGGACGCTGCAGGCGGCCGTGCCCACGCAGTGGACGTACAAGATCATCGCGCGGACGGGCACGAACACCGTGGGCGTGCCGGCGAGCTCGCAGCTCAGCGCCGATCCGACCATCGACGACGCGGGCAACGCGGCTATTCGCTACACGAGCCTGTTCGCCTCCAACGACGGCATCCTGCTCTACAACGCTTCGACGGGAACGCGCTCGCTGCTGGCACCGACCGATGACGGCGACAACACGGGCGATCTTGACCTGCGCAACGGGCTGCTCTCCACCCGCACCTTCCTCAACACCATCGAGATCTACGACCTCAACGGCACCCTGGTGAAGACCTTCACCACCGGCGGGCCCGAGGGGATCACCGGCAGCTTCAACCGCGTGCGCCTCACCGACGACGGACGCATCGGCTACCGCGCTTCCGCCAGCACCACCACCAAGTTCATCATCGACAACCTGCCCAACGTCGGGCCGCGCACGCAGGCCAACATCGATCAGACCGGCGGGCTGACGACCTTCCTCTACTCCCCCACCGTCAACGGCTCGGGGCAGATGGCCGCCCGCGTTGACAGCGGCGCGCAGCAGATCCGTCGCTACAACGCACCCCCCGCCACGGGCTTCTCCACCATCATCACCGTCGCGGGCAACCTCGTCTACGGCTCGCTGGGCAACGGGACCGACATCAACGACAACGGCGAAGTCGCCTTCTACGCCCGTCGATCCGTCGGCAGCGTCCCCGATCTGCTCAAGGGCAACGGCACGTCGACCACCCTCATCGCCTCGGGCGATGGGCTCCAGTATTCCTCCAACGCGTTCACCAACTTCACCCCCTCTATCAGCGAGACGGGCGTCGTGGCCTTCCGCGCTGTCGACCTCTTTGGTCAGGGCGGCGTCTTCGTCGGCGACGGCACCAGCCGCTTCCAGCTCGCCGGCGGCGGTCAGATCATCACCACCGACGACAACCAGGCGCTCATCCCCATCACCGGGACCAACCCCTTCATCGGGAACGTGCGCATCAACAAGCAGAACCAGGTCGTCTTCGGCGTCACGCTCCAGGGCGGCGGCAGCGCCCTGCTCGTCGCTTCGCCCGTGCCGGCACGCTGCAACCCCGCCGACATCGCCGACGATCAGGGCAACCCGCTCCCCGGGCCCGCGGGTGTTCCCAACGGCGGCGTGAACGAGGGCGACTTCAACGCCTTCTTCTCCGCCAACGGCTTCTTCGAGCAGGCCGCCATGGGTCCTGCCGCCGTGGGCATGTTCTGCGACATCGCCGACGATCAGGGAACGCCCAAGCCCCCCTTCGGCAATCCCACCGGCAGCAACAACGGCGTGAACGAGGGCGACTACAACTGCTTCTTCAACAACCTCTTCATCCCCTGCGCCGGCTAAGCCCGTCGATCTGATCGCCAAAGACCACGTTTCCACACCGAGACCCCGCCCTCGCGGGGTCTTTTGCATGAAGTTCATTGATTTCGGTCCGGCGTGTGATAGGGTCAACCTTGCACCAGCCCAGCAACTGCTCATGTCCACGGCGGAACAATCCGCCGTGGCGCCCAACGTTCCCGGTCGCTTCTTGAGGAGGTTCACCATGCTTCGTCCGCAAGGTCTTTTCGTCGCGTCCGCCGTTGCCACACTGCTGGCGTGCTGCGGTCACGCCTATGCCCAGGGTTACCGCATGACCGTCGATGCGAACACCAGCTCGCTCAACGGCACCGTCGCGGTCGCCGTCCGGTTCAACGGCAGCATGGTGGGCACCTACAACGCCACCACCAACCCCACGGGCACCCGCACCAACCCGAGCAACTCCATCGTCGCCGCCCCGACCAACAACCCCGTGCCCATCAGCGGGACCGGCGGCACAAGCAACCCCGCCCCCACCGTCAGCACCAAGCCCGCGGGCACGTACTACCTTAACGTCAACGCGCCGGGGCAACGCATCACCGTGGCGGGTCTGAACGCCAACCTCATCGGCGCCTCGGCTCAGCCCGCACTGCCCGTTTCCGTTTCCATCACCTACGCGACCTTTCGTACCTTCGCGCCGAACTACCTCTACACCTGGTTCGGGTTCCCCATCCCCATCTCGCTCGGCAACGCCACCGTGCAGGCCATGGCCCTTTCGCAAGACTCGGTCGTCACGGGCGCACTGACCCCCAGCGGCCCGAACAGCTACACCTACTCGCTGCAAGTCCCCTGCACGCTCAGCACGACCATCTTGGTTCAAGGCAGCGCCGTGCCCAACGTTTCGCAGTCGACACTGACGTTCAACGGCATCGTCACGCTCAACGGGCTGAACCCCCCGACCGTCACGGGCACACTGTCGATCCCCACGAACATCACCCAGAGCATCCCCCCCACGCCCGGCACGCCCGCGCCGTTCTCGCTGCCCCCGCCGCCGTTCTCTTCCGGACCGAACGCCGACGTTCTGCTGACGGCAAACATCATCTCGCCCAGCAGCGCAACGGTCAACGGCACAACGTCTCTGCCCGCCAGCGGCGCTCGACTCAACCCCGCGGACATCGCGCAATCCAACGGCGACGGCGGGCCGAACGGCGTGAACGACGAGGGCGATTACAACCTCTTCTTCAACTCGTTCTTCCTGCCCCCTGATGAACCGCTGCGGCTGTTCGCCGACCTGGCGCAATCCAACGGCGACGCGGGCCCGAACGCGGTGATCGACGAGGGCGATTACAACTGCTTCTTCAACAACTTCTTCCTGCCGTAAGCGCTCGATCGGGCATGAGCATTTTTTCAGAGCCGCTGGCTTCAGCCAGCGGTTCTTTGTTTTTTGCTGCGAGCGAAACACCGCACGCGCGTCCGAGAACACACGCCCCCCCCGCTCACGCTTCACCTTTACCGCGGTTTTCACCGAGAAAATCGCGCTTCTCGCCCGTTCGCAGAAGATTCGCATGCCCGAAAATCACGGGGTTTCTGCCGAGCTTCGCAGCCGATGTGCCCGCGCCTGCGTAGAGACTGGCAAGAAGGAACGACCGTGCGGCGTGCCAATCGGCCCACATAACACGCACGCGGAATAAACCTTGCGTTGAACGGCACCAGCGATTCGCAACCTCGCGCGACGCTGGCGTTTCCGCGCACGCATGGCACAGTACATCTGCAGTTGACCGTTCACACGGAGACCATTGACAGTTCAGCATCTCACACACGAGAGATCGAGGAGTGTCGGCCATGTCACCGGGAACCAGCGCCCCTCGCAGGGGCGCGATACAGACGGCTTCCGCCGTCGCGGCGATCGCTCTGCTCGCGGGTTTCGCGAGCACCTCTCGCGCCAACCTGGCGTACCAGGCCTCCTTCTCCAAACCCGTCGGGGACGAATGGTCCACCCGTCAGATCTCCACCGCGCCCAGCGGCGAGAAGTTCCTCGGCACCCTCGCGGGTGAGAAAGCCTCGCTCAAGCTCGGCAAACTCGCCGACCACAGCCACGCCGTCATCGCCCTCGACCTGATCATCATCGGCAACTGGAAGGGCAGCAGCGCCAAAGTCCCCCACAAGGTCGTCATCACCATCGACGGCAAACGCGTCGTGCTCGATTCCACCTTCGCCAACGACGACGGCACACGCCGCCTGAGCCAGAGCTATCCCTACGACGCTTCCTTCGGCGTCAACAGCGTCCCCGGCAGCGGCGCGTACACCGTCGGTGCGCTCGGCTACGGCAGCTCGCCCGGCGGCGGCGACGTCGGCTCCGACTCCGTCTACCGCCTCGTCTTCACCATCGACCACGGCGGGCCCACGATGGACATCGACATCGAAGCCCAGGGCCTCCCCGAGGACGGCACCGCCGTCTGGGGTATCGATAACGTCGCCATCGAACTCTTCAAGTTCAACCTCGAATCCGGTGCCGCCTCGCTCTTCACACCCGAGTCCTTCAGCTTCGCCGCCAACTACGGCTCGAACAACGGCATCGGGAGCAACCCGCCCTCATACTCCGGCGTCCCCGGTGGTGGCGGCGGCGGAGGCGGTGGTGGTGGAGGTGGCGGAGGTGGTGGCGGCGGCGGCACGCCCCCCGTCCCCGCACCGGGCACCGCGGGCATGCTCGCCATCGCGGGGTATTTCTGCTCACGCCGCCGGCGGTGAAGTTACACTGCGCTCCATGATGGGCGGCGTGATCAACGAGCAACCTGACATCTGCGCATCCATCCGGTGCACGCCATGAGCGGCGATGGACCGCACACGCAGCAGATGGCCGCGCCGACCGAGATCAAACCCTCGGCTGTTGCCGCGACGGTTTCGTCGACTTTGCCCGCCGCCCGATTTCGTCGGCGCGTGCGTGCGCGGTGGATCGCTTTCGCGTTGGTGTGCGTGTGCCTGGGTGCGATCACGACGCTGCTGGTGAGCAGCGCGATTCAGTTGTGGGTGCCGCCGCCGAACTTTCCTCACCCGTGGCGTTCGGCATGGCGCTTGAGCAATGAGACCCAAGGCGAACCAGCCGGGCTCATCGTTCTCTACACGCTGCAGGAGCGGGATCGTCGGCTGGGCCAAGCGGTCAGGATCTCATGCTCATTCCGTGACCAACCCACGCTCTTGAACGCGGACGAGGAGAGCGAAGGCGTGATCCCCGCGTGGGCCGAGCGCGAGTTCCGACGCGCGTTTCGCACGCTCGAAACGCCGCCGAAGTCGGAGGGGCCGATGCCCTCCAATGGCGACGTTCCGCGAAACGGATTGATGGTGTTGCCCCCGCCGTCATGCTCGATCAACGGCTTCGGCTGGCCCTTCATCGCCACCAGCGTGTACCACGCGATCGACCCGACGCCGCAGCCGTCCGGGCATTTGTTCACGGTCAGGAACAACGGCCTCTCGCTCCCGAAGTCCATCGCCGATCGACTTCGAACAAAGGAAGACACGCTCGCCATCTCCCCCGTCTGGCCCGGCTTCGCGCTCAACACGCTCTTCTACGCAACCCTCTTCGCAACCCCGGCCCCGCTGCTGCACTGGCGCACCCGCCGAAATCGCCGCCGGGCGGGGCATTGTGAAAAGTGCAACTACAACCTCGCGGGGCTGGCCACGGGTGCGGCGTGTCCGGAGTGTGGTGCTTCGTCCGCTCCCTCAAGAGTGAAAGCACAGACGCCATGAACGCCATCCAACCCACTCATCATGGCCGACGGTGGAGGATCGGTGTCTTGCTGCTCGCGACGCTGCTACTTGCTCTCGGCGCGCTGACAAGCTTTTGCGTCAGCCTTGCGATTCAACTGTGGTCTCCGCCGTGGGCAGACAGGTACGACTTCAAACGATTGATTGCTGAAATCGAGGACGAGCTGATACGAAACCCGTCCCCGTTTCCAGCCGACGGCCGAATAATCGACCCGAGGCCAAAGGAAGTCTCGCCGCGCACGCGCGAATGGGGCCAGTCGTACGATGCGTACCTGAGTGCCGCACGAATGAGGCGACTCGCAACCGTGGGTCCGTCTCCACTCGACGACACGCCGGCGTGGATCGTCCGTGAGTCCAACCTCGCACTGGCGGCGCATGAACACCGGATACGCCAGGCGAGGCAACGTGAAGCCGAAGGAAAACCCGCAGATCCTTCAGGCGCAACCGCTGAACAGATGGATAACGATTTCTTCGGCGCGATGATCGATGGCTTCGGCTGGCCGATGGTCGCCACCAGCCGATACATGGTCTTCCCCGCGGTCTTCGACCCAGCAACGCAGCCCACCCCTCTCACCAACGGCGTAACCCTCTCCCCCAGAGAGCGGTCTTTCCTCCGCTCAGAAAGCGATGTGCTCGCAATCTCACCCGTCTGGCCGGGCTTTCTTGTCAACACACTGTTCTTCGCATCGATCTACGCCGTGCTGGCTATCGGGCCTTTCGTGCTCATCCGCCGCCGACGACTGAACAAGAACCACTGCCGCAACTGCAACTACAACCTTGCGGGGCTTTCCGCTCAGACGCCGTGTCCGGAATGCGGCCACATCCGAGCCATCGCAACCGCCGTGCTCCCCAGCAATCCGCACGCGGCCTCGAGCGGGGATCCTTCATGATCGCCACGCTCGCAAAGCTCCGACTCACCCGCGTCGATTTCATCTCGATTCTCGCCGTCATGATCCTCGCGGGCCCGATCGGCATGCTGATCTCCTACCACCGCAGCATCATCTGGCAATCGTCACAAACATACCGCGCCTTGGGCGCGTACCCCACACTCTCGACATATGTGCTGCTGAAGGGCGACGAGATCGATCCGAGCCTCGCCGACTGCGATGTCTACATCACCCTCCCCGATACCTTCGGCAGCCCGATGTGGCGTGCCTACGACGTCTTCATCAACCTCAACCCCAACAAAGCCAAACGCTCGATCTCCACCTACATCCGCGTCGAGAGCGAAGAGCTGCCGCCGTGGGTGCTCAGCGAGTTTCACAAGATCCTGCGATGGCGCTCACAGCTCGTCACCAGCGGATCGGTCTCCAACCCCATCTGCATCCCGATCGAGAGTCTTGAGGCAAAGATCCTCGCCCACGGCCGCCCGCACCCAACCACCGTCGGTGCCTTCGGCTTCCTCACCGACCCAGCTCAATCACCCCCCGTGTTCTTTCACCAGCACGAGACACTGATGCAGACATGGCCCTCCATGCAGAAACTCTTCGGCGGCTCGGTCCCCTCGATCACCACAACGCCCCTCTGGTCCGGCATGTTCCGCAACTCGATCACCCTTGTCATCACGACCGGCATCTGCATGTTCTTGACCATCATCCTCATGTGCCTGACCAAATCGGACTCCGCTGCAAACACTGCCCATCGCTCGCCCACGGATCCGCCTCCACCTTCGGCTACTCCAACCGCGCCTCCGCCTCGCCCTTAAAAAACGCCGAGAGCGCCGCACGGTGCCAGCTCGAGAGGCGCGTCTCCGCGTGCACCTCATCCTTGCTCAGCCACACCGCCTCATGCCCGGGCTCGGTGACCAACCGCACATCCCTCGGCAGCGCGGCGCTCGCGGCATAAAACCACGCCACCAGCTCGCCGCGCCTGTGCAACGTCACCGCACGCTGAAAGCCCAGCAGTTCAACATCCCTATTACTCAGCCCCAGTTCTTCGCGCAGCTCACGCCTCAGGCACGCCGTGGGCTCTTCGCCCTCTTCACGCGTGCCGCCGAAGCAGGTCATCAGCCCCGCCGCCCGCTGACTCTGCGCGGGCCTTTGCTCCAGCAGATACCGCCCGTCCGCCCCGCGCACGATCGCGCAGCAGAACCGTGGCCAGTCCGCTCCGTCGCGGCTCAACACTCGATGATCCCCACCGACACGTTCACCGCAAGCCCGCCCTCGGCCGTCTCTTTGTACTTCGTCTGCATGTCCAGCGCCGTCGCCCACATCGTGCGGATCACCCCGTCCAAACTCACCCGCGCCTTGCTCGGGTCCGAATCGAGCGCGATGTTCGCCGCCGTGATCGCCTTCATCGCGCCCATCGTGTTCCGCTCGATGCACGGCACCTGCACCAGCCCCGCGATCGGATCGCACGTCATCCCCAGGTGGTGCTCCATCGCGATCTCCGCCGCCATCAACACCTGCGCCGTCGAACCGCCCAGAATCTGCGTCAAACCCGCCGCGGCCATCGCGCTGCTCACGCCGATCTCCGCCTGACACCCGCCCATCGCGGCGCTGATCGTCGCACCTTTCTTAAACAGCGAACCGACCTCACCCGCAACGAGCATGAAATCCACGATCGCGCTCTGCCTGGGCGTCGCACACTCCAGCACGCCGCGGTAATCGTCGAGTCGAAGGAAGCACCAGGCGTACATCATCACCGCGGGGATGACCCCCGCCGCCCCGTTCGTCGGCGCGGTGACGACGCGCCCGAAGGCCGCGTTTTCCTCATTCACCGCGAGTGCGAACGTGCTGACCCATCGCAGCGTGCGCGAGAAATCCGCCGCGGAGGCACGCACCGCGCTCGCCCACGCGAGCAACTGCGCCTCGCTGGGCTCTGACGTACCGCCGAAGCTCGTCGGGTTCTCGACACCCAGCAGCCGATCGTGAATCCCCTTCGCCCGCCGAGAGACGTCGAGCCCGCCGGGCAGCACGCCGCCGACATGGCACCCGCGGTGGATGCACCGCACCATCGTGTCCCAGATCAGCAGCGCCTGCGCGCGGATCTGCTCATCGCTGCGCCAGGCGCGCTCGTTGTGCAGCATCATCTGCGGGATCGTCAGCCCGGCGTTCTTGCAGTGCCGGGTGATGTCTTCGCCGCGCTCGGTCTGATGGGGCAGCTTCACCGCGCGGGCCCCCGCGGGCGTTTCGCCTTCCTGAACGACGAACCCGCCGCCGACGCTGTAGTACGTCTGCGCCATGCTGCGACCGTCGCTGAGCAAAGCCGTGAACGTCACCGCGTTGGCGTGGAAGGGCAGGGCTTTATCAAAGTGAAAGACCAGATCCGCGTCGCGATCGAACTCCGCGCGGTGCGTGCCGCCGAGGGCGATGCTCCCCGCGTCGATGATCGCCCGCACGCGATCGTGCAGCCCCTCGACCTTGCACGTCACCGGGTCCTCACCCGCAAGCCCGAGGATCACCGCAAGGTCCGTCCCGTGCCCTTGCCCGGTCTTCGCCAGCGAGCCGAACAGCTCACTGCGCACCCGCACGACACTCTCCAGCACACCTTGCAGCCGAAGGAACTCGACAAACCTCTGCGCCGCGCGCCAGGGGCCCATGGTGTGCGACGAGCTTGGTCCGACGCCGATCTTGAAGATGTCGAAGACGGAGATGGCTTCCATGCTTGATTGTTCGCCCTTCGCGCCGCGCGAACCCTCACCAACCCCCGGCGTGCCCTTCGCCCCCGCCGACAGACCAAGCTGCACCGTCGCCGACATGCCTGAGATCATGGTTGTGACTCGACTTTCATCCGCTTCGGTTCTTGACCGTGTAGATCCTTGACCACCGCCGCCGCCCACGCCCGAACGCGCCAAACCCCGCTCACTGACACCGCCTGATCGCCAGCACGGTGATGTCGTCCGCGGGGTGCGAGCCCTGATATTCATCGACCATCGACACGATCCCCGTGCACAGCGAGCGCGCATCGCTGAGGCCGATCTTCACAATCCCCTCGCGCAGGCGAGCATCCCCGAACAGCTCGCCGTGCGGCAGGCGCGCCTCGGTCACGCCGTCGGTATACAGCAGCAGCGTCTGCCCGGGCTGCAGCGTGATCTCGCTCTGCCCAACCGCCCCCATCTCACGCTCGCCCAGCGCCCCAAGCAGCGGCGCATCGGGCGGCTGCAACTCCTCAACCTTCAACCCGCCCCCAGCTTCCCCCGCCGCAATCACAAGCGGGTGCGGGTGCCCCGCGTTCACATACACCAGCTTCCCCGTCCTTGGGTTGTACTTCGCCAGCACCATCGTCACGAACATGTTGTCGGCCGAGTCCGCCAGCAAGATCGCATTCACCCGCAGAACAATCTCGCGCGGGCTCAGCCCGATGCTCGCAAAGTTCCGCACCACCGTCCGCGTCACCGCCATCAGCAGCGCCGCCGGCACGCCCTTGCCCGAGACATCCGCAATCACCAGCACCAGCTCTTCACCGACAAAGAAAAAATCAAAGAAATCCCCCGCCACCCGCTGCGCCGCCACATTCACCGCGTGCAGATCGAACTCACTTCGATCCGGGAACGGAGGGAACGTGCTGGGCAGCAGATCCGTCTGGATCTTCCGCGCAATCCGCAGTTCGCTCTCGATACTCTCGCGAGCGGCCGTCTCCTTCGCCAGCGCCCGGATCTGGCTGTCGAGCGTTGACACCATGTCGTTGAACCCGTGCCCGAGCCGGGCGATCTCGTCCCCGCCGCGGATGTCCTCGACCTTCGACCGCAAGTCCCCGCGCGACACGCGATCAACCGCGCGCGCCAGCTTCTCGATCGGTCGGCTGATCCGCAGCGAAAACACCGCCACCGCCGCCGCCATCAGCACGATCCCGCTGAGCATCATCGCCGCCCGATGCCGAACCTCCGACACGATCGGATCGAGCACCGCCGACTGCGGGATCGCGGTGATGAACGTCCAACCTGTTCCTGAGATCGGCGCGTGCGCCAGCCAGTGCGCCCGGTCTTTCGTCAGGACGGGCAGCACATCCGAAAGCCCCGGCACATCCACCGCCCCGGGCGCGCTGTTCAAACACCGCCGGAGCGCCTCGACAACCTTCTCTCCCCCCGGCATCAGCCGTGTCTCCGCTAGCAGGTTCGTCCCGATGAACTGCTCTTCAGGATGGCTGACCACCTGCATCTGCGAATCGAGAACGACAAACCCGTCGGGCCCGAAGGGCGACGAGAGCGACCACTCCGCCGCCGCCCGCTCGCGCGCCGCAGCATTCGCACGACTAGGTCTCACACCCCCGCTGAGCAAGCCTTGGATGTCCTCCGCCCGCACCGCCACCGCCACCACCCCGCGCACGCGCTCCCCTTCGCTGATGCTCATCGGCGCGACATAGACATACTGCGTCCCGCTCCCCAGCGCCGCCGACCGCAAAGGCCCGATCCACATCGCCTTCGCCGACCCCTCCGTGGGCCAGGCCTTGTTCAGCTCGGGCTCCAGCGCCCCGCGGATCTCGCTGAGCGCAACCGCCCGCGGGCCCTGCGCCGTCCGCTTCACCGCCGCCCCGATCACCGGCGCCCTTGGATCCGCCGGCGTCACCACGATCGCATAGAACGAAATCAACGGGTTCAGCCGGAACGCGCTGGGCACCTGCAGCCGCGTGGTGGGCTCCTGCGCCAGCCGTGCTGAAAAGTTCGCCGCGGTGCTGTCCGCAAGCTGCACCACACCCGCCAGGCGCGCATCAATCTGGTCGGCACTCTGCCTCGCACGGTCCGCCACCAGGTCGGTCATCACCATCACCGCCTGATCACGCTGCCGCGCAAAGTCCCACGCAAGCAAACCCGCCGACACCGCGATCAGCGGCAGGCAGATCATCAGAATCAACTTCCATCTCAGCGAAAGGTGCATGCGCGGCGGCTACCCCAGTTCAGCAATGCCCGACAATCCCGCCGCGCCGAAAGACCCAAACCCTCGCCGCTCGGGATCACCAGCATACCCCAGACGCCGCCACCGGGTTCGCACCCAACCGTCACATCGCCCGCATTTCCCGCACACGCTCCACTCCGCGAGCCCCTACACCCTCCTCATCCGCCACCCACCCGTCCATCGAACGCAGGCTCGCCCCGTTCCAACCGGGCGAGGCCGACTCAACGACTTCCATCTCCACCACGTCGTCCGTCTGCACCGCCCGCATCCCCCCGCGCCACTTGGACTTCACGCTGCTCGTCAAAGGCTGCAGCTTTGTGCTCGCCTGTGCTTCTTCGTCGATGACCTTCGAGCAGACCATCGACCCAACCACGAGCAGGAACGCCGCGATGATCAGCGTGTTCCACCGCCCCTCACTCACCGCACCCGCTTTGTCCTTCAGCGCTACAGCCGCGGACCGAGCCCGATCGAAAATCGTCGCCCGCGTCGCGGTCACGGGATTCACTTCGGTGCTGGCGTCGGTGAGGTGAGTTTCAGTCCGCATGTGTGTGCCCCAATCGAAAAGTGCGCGCACGGATACCCGGCTCCCGGACCCAACGGCTCTTTTTTCCTCATGTCAACCTGCCCGACCGCTCAGAATCCCCCGGCCGACCCCACACACCCACCCACCAACTCACCCGCCTCAACTTCTTCGGACCCGCCCGAAACCGATTTCACACCCCCACTCCCAGATGCAAAGTTGCACCCCGTCCGTCAGATCCCACGCACAAAATCATCCCTCACGCCTCATCCTCACCACATTTCATACCATCACCCACCATGCCCAGCGAGTCGCAACTCCACGCCCACATCGCCGCCCAGGCCCGTGACCTCGGGCCCTTCTGCGTCACGGGCCCGGGCGACGACTGCGCCGCCCTGAGGGCTTCCCCCAGTGACCCCGCCGCCAAGCTCCTCATCACCGTCGATCAGCTCATCGAATCCCGCCATTTCACCGGCGAAACCCCCCTCGACCTCATCGCCCGCAAGGCCATCGCACGCTCGGTTTCCGATATCGCCGCCTGTGCGGGCACCCCCGCCTGGGCACTCGCCACCGGTGCCCTGCCCACCACCTTCCCCACCGACAAGGCCCGAGAACTCATCGACGCCCTGAACCGCTGGGCGCGTGACTTCGCCTGCCCGATCGTCGGCGGCGACCTCGCCTCCACCCCCCCCGGCACGCCCATCCACCTCTCCGTCACCATCGCCGGCACACCCCACCCAACCCGCGGGCCCGTCCTCCGCTCCACCGCCCAGCCAGGCGACGCCATCTGGGTCACCGGTGCCATCGGCAACTCCTTCGCCTCAGGCCGCCACCTCACCTTTCAACCCCGCGTTCGCGAAGCCCAATGGCTCGCCGACACCGTCGGGTCCGACCTCCACGCCATGATCGATCTCTCCGACGGCCTCGGCCGCGACGCCGCCCGCATCGCCCTCGCCTCCAACGCACGCCTCATCATCAACCACATCCCCCTCGCCTCAGACGCCCTGTCCCGACCACCCCTCCAAGCCGCCGCCGACGGCGAAGACTACGAACTCCTCTTCACCACACCCCCGCACATCCAACTCCCACCCTTCGTCCCCAACACCAATCCCCCCACCTCCCTTACTCGCATCGGCACCGTCGTCGAAGGAACAGGCTGCATCATCATCGACCCGCAAGGCAACGAGCACGACGCAACACACCTCGGGTGGGATCACCAATGACCTCTTCAAACAACCCCACCCCCCCCACCCCCCCTACCCCGCGCACCATCCGCGTCCGCTCCACGAGCCCCACCTCGACGCTCGATCTGGGTGCCGCCATCGCCGCCGCCCTCGCGCCCGGAGACATCCTCATCCTCGAAGGCGAACTGGGCGCAGGCAAAACCCACCTCACCCGCGGACTCGCCCGCGGCCTAGGCCTGAACGCCTCCAACGTCAGCAGCCCCACCTTCGTCCTCATCGCTGAACACCACACACCCCAATCGCCCAACACCCCCGCCATCCCGCTGATCCACATCGACGCGTACCGCCTGATGGGCGATGACCTCGACGAACTCAGATC
>JAVTWO010000121.1:0-23432 GCA_032229765.1 Phycisphaerales bacterium
GCACAAGACCTTCTGCATCCCGCACGGCGGCGGCGGCCCGGGCATGGGCCCGATCTGCGTTGCCAAGCACCTGCTGCCGTTTCTCCCGGGGCACGGCGTCAGCACGCCGATCAACGCCAGCGAGAAGGCCATCGGCGCGGTGGCGGCGGCGCCCTACGGCAGCGCTTCGATCCTGCTGATCAGCTGGGTCTACATCGCCCTGATGGGCGGCGCGGGGCTGAAGCGTGCGACGCAGATCGCGATCCTCAACGCCAACTACATGGCCAAACGATTGGAGAAGCACTACAAGGTGCTCTTCCAGGGTCAGAACGGGCTGTGCGCGCACGAGTTCATCCTCGATTGCCGCCCGTTCGATAAGGGCTCACCTGGGGCACCCGGCGCGGGCGTGACGGTCGAGGACATCGCCAAGCGGTTGCAGGACTATTCGTTCCACGGCCCGACGATGAGCTGGCCCGTCCCCGGCACGCTCATGATCGAGCCGACGGAGAGCGAGGACAAGGCGGAGCTCGATCGGTTCTGCGACGCGATGATCGCCATCCGCGAGGAGATCCGCGCCGTCGCCGACGGGAAGATGAGCAAGACCGACAACCCGCTGAAGAACGCCCCGCACACGGCGCAAAAGATCTCGGGCACGGAGTGGACCCACCCGTACACCCGCGAGCAGGCGGCATACCCGCTGGGGTATCTGCGCGACTCGAAGTTCTGGCCCAGCGTGGCTCGCGTGGATAATCCGTACGGCGATCGGAACTTGGTGTGCATCTGCCCGCCGATGAGCGCGTACGCGTGAGATGATTAGTCGTCGGCCTTATCCGCGTCCTTGATCACGAACCGTGCACGCAGGCGTGCGACCTCGCTCGCGAGACCTGCCTTTTTGACGCTCGAAAGCACCTCTTCAAAGTCTTTGTACGCGCGCGGTGCTTCGTCCATCGGATAGTTCCGGCAGTTGGTCAGGATGTCCGCGCGGTCGAAGCTCTTGTCGATCTGCTGTTGATCGAACGATCGCGTCGCGGCCGTGCGGCTCATGCGTCGGCCCGCGCCGTGGTTCACGCTGTAGCACGAAAGCTCCGCGCCCGCCTCCGCGACCATGACGGCCGAACCGTCCTGCGGATTGCCGGGCAGCAGGATCGGGTGGCCCGTCCGCTCGAAGAGCGTTCCCTTCAGCGCATGGTGACCGGCGGGGAAGGCCCGCGTCGCGCCCTTGCGGTGGACCCACGCGGGCTTGTTGTTGATGATCTCCTGCCGCGCGATGTTGTGGCTGATGAAATAGATCAGGCTGCCCTTCACGCCCGGGATGACCTCCTGGAAGGCTTCGAGGATGAGCGCGTTGATGAGCATGTGGTTGACGGTTGCGAAGTTCGCCCCCAGCGCCATGTCGTCGAGATACGCGTTCGCCTCGGGTGAGCCTAGCGGCGCGTGCACCATGTGCCGATCGTTGCCGGGAAGCGGGATGCCCCAATCGGCAAACTTCTTCTGCATCACTTTGAACTGACCGTCTGCCAGCAGCGCACCCCAACCGCGAGAGCCGCAGTGCGAAAGGAAAGCCACGTTGCCGTGGCGAAGACCGAAGACCTCCGCCGCTGAACGCGCACGCTCGGCCTGATCGACATCGACGATCTCGCACTCTCCGAAATGGTTGCCGCCGCCATACGAACCGAGCTGGCCGATCTTCGACTGAAAGAGGTTCTGCTTGTGCTCAGTGTCGGTGTGAAGTTCGAGCCGCGAGCGCAGAGCGTCGGCGGTGCCGTCGTGACCGACATGGTGCGAATCCTCGCACCGCTGCGCCCAATGCGCGGGGATGCCCAGCTCGTGGAGCACAGCCTCCGACGCGCCTTCCGTCACGATGCGTTCACCGAGCTGCGGCGCGATCCGGCGGCCCTTCTTCACTTCACTCGAACCGCGCCCGGCGCCCGTGGGCGTGCGCTCAAGAATCGCCTCGATCAGCGCACGCCTGGTGCGCTTGTCCGCAACCGCCTGCTCCTCAAGCTCAAACTGCAGCAGGCTCATCGAGCACTTGATATCGACGCCAACCGGGCCCGGATAAATGTGCGTGGGCGAGACCATCACGCAACCGATCGGCGCACCATACCCGCCGTGCGCATCGGGGTTGAGCACCACGTCCGTCACACCCGGCGCGAGGCGCGTGTTGATTGCTTGCTTGATGCACAAATCGTCGAAGTCGCCGCGGATCGTGGGCGTGCCGATGACCCGGATCGGCGTAACTTTCCCGTCGAGCACGGGCAGGATTGCCGTCGCCTCACCCGTGGGGATGAACCGCGGGCTTGCGCCTTGATTCTTCGATGAACTGGACTTCGACTGTTCGGACATTCGCGGAAACCTCTGAATGAAAAACGCGCGGGCACTTGAGGATCGTTGATCAGCGACCGATCTTTTCGTTGAAAAGCGTATGTGATCGCGCAGACCCAGCGATGTGAAGCCTAGCACAACCCTGCCAATCAGTTCGCTAGTTCGCAAAGAACTCATCAGCGATCAATCTTCGATGCACCGACAAAATCTCGGACGCGACGTGGGCTGAATCTGTCGGCTGTCAGTATCGCGGTCGAACCGAGATGCACGCACGCGATCTCGGAAGCACCGAGGCTTCAGGCCTTTTTCACGAACTCGGATTTGAGCGTCATCGCGCCCACGCCGTCGATCTTGCAATCGATATTGTGCCCGCCGACGCCGCCGCCCTCGACGAGGCGGATGTTCTTGACCTTGGTTCCGCCCTTGACCACCAACGAAGAACCTTTGACCTTCAGGTCCTTGATCACCGTGACGCTGTCGCCGGACTGAAGGACGTTGCCGTTCGCATCGCGCACAACCGCGTCGGCCTCCGCCGCATCGTCATCCGCCTGCGAGCTGACATCGACCTTATGTGCCGGATTCCACTCGTGCGCACAGGACGGACAGACGAGCATGGCGCCGTCCTGATACGTGTAATCCGCGTCACACTTCGGGCACTTGGGGAGTTCGCTCATGACGCTCGCAGCGTAGTCCGCTGGTTCGAACAAGTTCTGCCGCCAACGTCGTGAAAGTCGTCAACGACCGAAGTTCCTCGGCTCGCAGGGGCGATTCAAAGCTCGCGAGAAGAACTGATCACCAACAGCGTTGCTCACTGAGGCCACCGGAATCGGTGGTTTTGATCCACGCCGATCTCCCTTCATCTTGCACTTTCCAACGAACGCTCGCCGGATGCGCACTACTTCGATTGGATCGCTGGAATCGTGTACCGATGGACCTCAGTCCCGTTCGCCTCGACGGCACGTCGATCGCGAGCCCGAGCCTCTTGACCACCATCGATCGCTGTTCGAATGAACGCGACGGTGGCGTTGTCGGCTTCAACACGTACACGAATGTGCCCGGGGCTGCCGTGGAGCGTGCCGGAGGTGTATCCGTACTGCGATGCGGTGCGTATGTTGCCGCGCGCGTTGCCGGGCTGCGGCACGCACTGATAGACCACGCCGTCGCGTTGGCTGTTCACATACAGATGGTCGTGCCCATGGAAGACCGCCGAGACGTGGTGTTTCACGAGCAGGTCGTGGATGGGCATGGCCCACCCCGGGCGGTGTGTTGCGAAGCCGGGTGAGCCGTCGGCGTTCTTCCCGCCCCACTCGAAGTACGGCGACGACTCGACGCCGCCGCGCGACTCCGCGCCGCCCATGCCTCCGACGAGGTGATGGATGAACACGAATCGGTACTTCGCCTTCGTGCCTTCGAGCGTCTTGGTGAGCCAGTCGTACTGCGTGCGGCCGAGCGTGCTGGTCCAACTGCTGTCGATGGGCTTCAGTGGTTCGTCGCTTTGGCGCTGACCACCTTGCCCGCCACCGCCGCCGCCGCGCTCACCACCAACCGCGCCGCGATTGCCGCCGCCACCGCCGCGAATCCGCTCGGTCGTGCTCCAGTACGGATCGAGCACGATGAAGAGCGTGTCGCCCCACTCGAAGGCGTAGTAGTGCGATCCCACGCCATCTTTCATCGCCGTCGCGCCGGTGTAGAACGCCGACGCCGGGCTCTTCCCCAGCGGCCCGTCGCTCGTGATCGGCGCCGGGAACCGCGACGTGCGCTGCGCGTACGACCACGGGCCGATGTCGTCAGCGCCCTTGCCCGACGTGCCTTTCTCGCCGTCGTGGTTTCCCAGCACCATGAACAGCGGCACCGAGTGCCCCACGCGGCTGAAGTAGTACCGCTGCGCGTGATACTGCGCGAGCGCACGCTTGAACTCCTGCCCGCGCTTGTCGGTCATGAACGTATCGCCCAGGTCGATCATGAAATCAGGCTGAGCCGGCGCGATCGGTGGCAGCATGTTCGCCAGCGTTTGTTCGTAGACCTTCGGCTCGACACCTTGGTCAAGGTGCGAGTCGGCCTGGATCGTGAACGTGAAGCCGCTGTCCTTGCCGGGCGCCCGCGCTGTGCGGAACGCGAAGTACTCGGTTGAGACAAACTCGCCCGCCGCTCGACCACCCTCCGCCGTGCGACGGTACCGCACGCGGTACGCATACGCCGTGTCCGGGCTCAACCTGTCGAGCGTGAAGAGCACCGGCACACCTGTTGGCAACGGCTGAATCGTCGTCTTCGAGATCGGTGCGGCATCGTCGCGGCGGAACTCAACATACCCCTCCTGCGGCTGCTGTTCATAGCACGCCACGCTGAGAGCGATGGAGTTCCGCGTCGGCCTAGCAAGCACAATGTCGAGGCTCCGCGCGGGCACTTCGGTCTTGAAGGCGATCATCTCAGCGAGCAGGCCACCGCGCCGGCTGTCCGTCTGTCGCGCACCGTCAGCAGGCTGCGCCGAAGACGCGGCGGCTGAAAACCAGAACACAAGAGCACCGACAAGTGGAAACACCCTGCTCGATAAAAAACACTTGCCCGTGAACGCTCGCACCATGGCTTAGCGACCTCCCTTCTCTGCGCCGACCCGCGCGTACTTCACCTCCAGCGTCGTCTTCGCGAGCGTCGTGTCCTTGATGGCCTCGAGGAGCGCGTCGCGGGTCAGCGGCGTGTTGGCTGCTGGAAGCTTCGCTTCCGCCGAGAGGGCGTAGAGCGTGATCGTGTACATTTTGTCGCCCGGGCCTTGCGAGCAGGGCGGGGCGTAGGCGTTCTTGCGGTTCACGGTGTTCTGGCCAAAGGTGCCGACCTTTGTTTCCCCGCCTTTGAGGTCCCGCGTGGACGCGGGGATGTTCGCGACGACCATGTACACGTGCGTGTCGTTGTCCTTCGTGATGTGGTGCATCACGATCGCGAAGGCCTTCGTCCCCTCGGGCGGCTTGTCCCAAGACAACGCCGGCGCTCGGCTCTTGCCGTCACACGTGCACTCCACCGAGAGCCGCCCATCAGTCACGTCCACACTGCTCAGCGCAAACCCGTTCGCGACGGCCTTGGGCGCAGCTTCGGGCCCACGTGGCGGCAAGGGCGATCGATCGCCGCCGCCGCCTTCGCCGCGCCGATTACCACCTTCGCCTCGACGACGACCTTCACCACCACCACGCGCGCCATCCGGCCCGCGGTCGGGTCGCGTCGCGTCGTAGGTCTCGGTCTTGGTCGCGCCGGCGGGATCTACGAAGTCGAAGACCCACTTGCCGTCTACAAGCCGGTAGTTCACGAAACTCTTCTTGCCGGCGATGGTGTACTCGAGCGACCACGCGGGCGTCGCGTCGTCCTTCGTCGCCTTGAACCCGGTGATCTTCGCCCCGCGCAATGGCGGGAGCGCCGGGCGTGGCGAACTTGCCCGCGGCTGCGGATCGACCTGCCCGTCCTTCACGGTCACCTTCCCGCGCATGCCGCCGTTGAGGTACGGGTACTTCACGCTCGCGTGGTAGTGATAGAGGCCCTTCGCCGCCTTGGTTCCCGTCCCGACATCCTTCTCCGGCGCGCCATAGTGCCCGTTGAGTTCGTCGAGCTTCTCAGTGCCGCCGAGGGGGCAGGCCTTCTCATCTCCCTTCTTCGCCGCAGGATCAAACAGCCCGTAGATCGGGAAGCCGTCGAGCGCATATGCGACCGGCGCATCCTTGCCCACGAACTTCTGCAGGTGCGTGGGAGCGATGTGGTAGTGATAGTCATCGGCCCTGCCGCAATGCCCGCCACACTCGTCAAGCTCGCCCGCGAGGTACGTATCCGTTCGGCCGTCGTTCTTGATCGGGTTGAAAATCGGCACACCGTTCGCCGCCAACGCGATCGCGCCGCGAAAGAAGTTCTCCTTTGCCGAGATCGGTTTGTCGGCAAACTCCGGCTTGAGCGGAATCTGCCACGCGTTACGGCCGCGATAGTTCTGCGGCATCGGCACCTGCTGCTGCCAGGCCGTGATCCCGACCATCATCGGGTGTGAAAACACGTACGTGCCTTGCTTCCCGCCGGGCGTGGGGGGGGCATGCGGCAGCCCGTCGCTCTCAACATACAACCAGCGCTCGTCCCAGCGCGTCGTCACGAACGGCGAAAACGCGTTGAAAGGTGCGGCCTGCGGCGGCGAGCCCGGCTTAGAAGCCCTTTGCACATCCGCACTACTCCCCGCCGCGAGCTTGTCATTGATCGCCTTGATCTCGTCGATCCGCTTCTGCGCTTCGGCCTTGTCCGCCGCGGAAAGATCATCGAACGCGAACATCACGACATCCCCGGTTTCACGCTCGATGCTGATTCTCAGCACGTCATCCACGCGACGCGCCGCGAGAAACGCCCCGCGCACGGCCTCGCCGGTCTTGGCGTTCGTCCACAGCCGCACTTTCGCTGGATCAACTTGATGATGATCGTCGTGATGACCATCAGCCCCTGGCGGATGAGCAAACACCGGCGTGCAGATTGACATCATCGCCGCAGTGAGGAGCATGAGAGGGCGTTTCATCGCGACTTCTCCGGCGCTTGTGCGGGCGTTACCGACTTCGCCGCGCGGGGCTTGACGGTGTACGAATGGACGATCGACCCGTTCTTTCCGTGCTCGGCCTCGTCACCCGGACGAGCAGCGCGGATGTACTCGACGGTGCAGGTTGATGAATCGCCGCCGCCGGATTTCTTCTCGCCCGCCGCGTTGACGGTGATGCGCAGATGCCCGGAGTTGGCGAAGATCTCGCCACTCTTGTACGCCTCGCGGTTGAAAGCGGTGAACGTCGGGTCGGCTGGGTTGGGGCATGACTGGTAGATCACGCCGTCGAGTTCCTGCCGCGCGTAGAGGTGGTCGTGCCCTTGGAAGAAGATCGTCACGCCCGTATCGCGCATCAGGTCGTGGATGGGCTTGTCCCAGGTTGGGCGAAGTTGGAAGAACCGTGCCAGGCCGCGAGCCTGCGGCGTCGGTGCAGCGGAGTCTGCCGGCGCCGCCTGTGCGTCCGTCGCGGCCCCCTGACGATTCCGCCCTCCCCCACCACCTCCACCTCCGCCCCCACCGCCACGACGATCCTGCCCGCCCCATTCGTAGTACGGCGCGACCTCAACTCCTCCCCGTCCCGTCCCCGAAACATGATGGCTGAAAACAAACTTGAACTTCGCTTTGCTCTCAGTGAGCGTCTTTGTCAGCCACTGGTATTGATCATCCCCCAGCGTGATCTGCCACAGGTCACGGTTGCCCTTGCCCTGCCGACCCGTCGGTTGCGCTCCCTGCTCGCCGCCCGCGTTGTTCTCGCGAGCACGGCGTTTGGCATCGCGGTTGTTCTCTCCGAGTTGCATGTCTGCACCGCCCCGCCCAGCATCGCGCTGCGGAGCCTTCACACCCGCCTCGTTATCCACCGCAACGTCCGAGTGCCAGTACGGATCGATCACCACGAACAGCGCATCGCCCCATTCCCACGCGTAGTAATCGCGCAGCAAACCGACGTGCTCGACAGGCTTGGTGTTCCCCGTGTAGAACTTCTCCGGCGCGGGCAGCGGGAAATACGTCGTCCGCGCCTTGCCCGCGAAGACCGCAAAGTTGTTCGCCGAGCCGTCGAGCAGGTACTTCGCCGCCTGCTCGTGGTTGCCGTTCACGAGCATCAGCGGCGTGCCCTTCCCAACAATCCCCAGGAACGACCGCTGACTCGCGTACACCGCGTTCACGGCGCTCCGCGTCTTGTCACCCTGAGGCGGGCCGCTCTCGATGATCCGTTCGATGCTGAAATCATCGCCCATCATGAAATGAAAGTCGGGCTTGTCCGACGCGACATTGCTCAGCGCGCGGATGTACAGCTCCGCGTCGAACATCCGCCCGGGCCGCTCGGGGTGTGAATCGCCCTGCACCGTGAACGTGAAGGCCCGCCCGCGCGACCGGGCGGTGTGGAACGACGCCACAGGCTGGCTACGCCAATCAGCCTCTCCCGCCCCACGCACACCCACGCGATAGAACACCTGCGTATCGGCACTCAGCCCGGCGATCTCAACGTGCTTTGGCTCCCCAGCGACAAGCTCAATCGGCTCGGTCTTCTTCGTCAGGCTCGAAGCCGAGGACCCATACTCGATCCGCGCCTGCATTGACTTGGCACTCAGCAGGCTGATGACCGCCGTGCGGTCCGTCGGCGAACCAACGAGCGCGGAGAACTCCGACTCAGGCCCACCGGCCGACGATCTCCCTCGCCCCTGAGCGAGAACCACGGCCGGTACCGCGAGCACCACGAATAGAACAACACCGAACGCGCACAGTCGAAGCCTCTTCATTCCTCGACAAACGCCGAACGGACTTGGCCATTGCCACAGACCCAAGGAAAACAATGGGGCCGGACCCGATCAAAACCAGTCCAGCCTACAGCCCGCAGCCTTCCGCAACCAACAAACGGCTTGGGTTCGCGTAGGTCGCAGTGACATCATTGTGCAACAACAAAAAACCCCCCGATGCGCTCATCGAAGGGTTCTGCCTGCAGACGAATCGGGGTGACAGTACACCAATAGAACTTTTCTTGGAGGGCGTTAGGGTGTGGAGCACGACTGTGCGGGGTTTGGTGAGTTGATTCCGGCTGAGCCTCGCACGGACTGGCATGTATCGCCATTCCTGCGGACGAGAAGAAATTCCAGTCTGGCAGGAACTACACTGCAGCGTGTCGCTCTTTCGCCGCCATCCCGCCCTGTTGACCAGCGTTTCGCTGGTGCTGCTGGCGGTGTACTTGGTGGCGTCGCTGGGCGCGTTTCCATCGCCCCGTGTGATCATGGGGTGGTTTGGCCAACTGTCCGGTGAGCGGTATCCCTGCGAAAACTGCGGCTGCGGGTGTGCGTCGGCCACTGAGTGCTGGACGCACTGCTGCTGCCACACCGAGCACCAGCGGCTCGTGTGGGCGATCTCCAACGGCGTGATGCCGCCGCCGGTGGTCGAGTTCACCGATGAGCAGTGGATCGCGGCAGCCAATGCGGTGAAGCCCGGCAGTGCCCACTGTGTGATGTGCGTCGAGCGGATCAAGGGAGAACTGCGGCGGGGAATCGCCACGCGGCCCGAACACGATCCTTCGTGCGCGTGTGCGGGGGCCTGCGACGGGCACTGCGGCAAGGGGAAGGCGTCGTGCTGCGAGAGCAAGACCGCCGCGAAGCCCGCGGGTAGGTCCGCCGGCGGCGGCTCGTGCTGCGCCAAGGGCGGCGACGAGAAGAAGCCGTCGTGGCCGGGGCCGTCGATCTCGGCCCTCTCGTGCAAGGGGCTCCAGCAGTTGCTCACGATGACGCTGCCGCCATCGCCGCCGGTGCGGATGGTGGAGATCATTCTGCCAGAGCCCGCGGCATTCGTTTCCGAAGGCCCGCAGGACGTTGTGTTTCAGTCTCGAACGCTCGACGTGCCCGAGCCGCCGCCGCGAGCGTGAACTTCACATGTCGTCGACTGTGTGTGTGATCGATCCGTCGCCGTCTGCTTGATGGCCCGACGAATGTGCTGACGCCTTGGGACCCTCTCGATGCGGCTAAGCACACTCCCCGCTTTCGCATGGGCATTGCCTGTGCATCGCCGGATCGTGTCCGCACGTCAACGACGCCCCACATGCACTTCGGGCTCCGCAGATTGTCCCTTTCGCGGGCTATCGCGCCGAGTCCCTCGAAACGTCTCACGCTGTCTCGTCGTTGCACGAGACGGTGGTCTGTGCTTGTCAATGTACCTGTTATTTTTTCTCCTAAAGGAGATTGAGAGATGAAATCTGTTCTTTCTATGTTCGTCGTTTCCGGCCTTGCATTCAGCGTTGCTCCCGTCACCCACGCCTCGGTGATCCTGAGCGGATCGACAACCATGACACTCAACGAAGGGCAGGCCAACAGCATCGGCTTTCTGAACGCCTATTTCAACGCGGGGACCTCACGTGCGAACACCCTCGCTTTGCCCGCACCCGGAAATGCGCCGATCAACCGACTCTCCGGCACGCCCGGCACCATCGGCACGTCAACAAGCCCTGGCGCTCCGGGCGTTCCCGGGCAGGTGCAGATCACCGATCCGGTTCGACCGTTCGGTGAGGTCCCGCTGACCGGCGACGGTCGCTCGCGCCAGAGCACGACGCTGAACTTTGATCCCTCAAACGTGCTGGGAACCTGGTCAGCGTCGAACGAGATCGCGGGCGGTGCCTTCGTCTCGCGCGGAAGCACCGGCGAGCAGATCGCTCTGACCAGCATGCAGCGCTGGGGCGGTCCGTTCACCGGCGTACTGATCTACGGCGACTTCGCACTCCGCTACGTCCCGAGCCGCGCGGGCACAACCACCGTGGGCGGTGTCCGCTCCGGCCTGGTTCTGACCAGCAACATCGACTTCCTTGATGCCTCGTTCGCGGATATCGGGAACGCGACCATCACTTCCGACGGATTCACCCTCACGATCACCGGTGATCTGCTGATCGCGCCGGGCCTGACGCTGCTGGATCCGGGAGCACAGCTCGGCCGAAACTTCGGCACCTTCACACTGACCGCAGCAATCCCCACGCCCGGCGTCGCCGCGTTCATGGGCCTCGGTGGCCTGCTGGCCGCACGTCGCCGGCGCAGCGTCTGATCACTCCCTACTCCAGTCACCATCAAGAGAGATCATCTCATGACAAAGTCAATCCTCATTACTATGCTGCTGGTGAGCATCATTCCCAGCGTCGCGTCGGCCGACATCGTCGTCGGCGGCACGATGTCGAAGAATCTCAACTCGGCCGTGCTCCGTGACCCGGGCTCGGCTGATGCCGCGTATCTCGCTGGGTTCGGCGTCATCGTCGACCCCAGTGCACCGCTGCTCATCTTCGGCAACCACTTCGGCCCTGCGCAGACGGCGGGTCGGAGTGTCACGCAGTTCAGGCCGATGCCCGTCGACCCGGGGCTCACGCCGACGGGCACGCCGGCGCTTCCCCGGGTCAACTACCGCGATGACGCCGCGGCCATCGAAGCGAACATCGCGGCCTTTGGCTCTACCTCGGCGCTCGCGTTCGGGGTCAACGGCACGAGCATCACCCCTTCCGGGCTGCCGGGGCGAAGCGAGCAGGCGTCAAGCTTCTCGTTCGATCCCTCCAACATCGCCGGCACGGCGAGCGGCGCGATCGGGCTCGACGGTGCCACCTCGCTGTGGTACGCCAACGTCCCGGTGATCAACACGGGCTCGGTCTGGCTTGGCTACGGCGATCTGTCGCTGTCCTTCGACGCTGCTCGCGCAGTCGGAGGCAACAGCGGCTGGTTCTTCACCAACAACCTCCTCTTCTCGGCGGTTGTCTACGACGTCCGCAATCCCGTGTTCTCCGGCGTCGTCGCGGCAACCGCCTCGACGCCCGGCTCGTTTTCGCTGACGGGCGACCTCTACACAGCGCAGGAGTTCCGTGACGGGTTCGGCATTCGCGCGAACCTCAACGTCGGCTCCTTCACGCTGAACGCGGTCACCGCTATCCCGACACCCGGTGCGGCAGCGCTCCTGGGCGTCGGTGGTCTCTTGGCCGCGCGTCGTCGCCGGTCCTGAGTCGCTCAACCCCCGCTCCGGGGCGCGGACACGCGCCTCGGAGACTTGCCTTGCGAACACCTGACGAGGACCCGCCTCATGACGCATCGACAACCACACCGCGGCTTCACCCTGATCGAGTTGCTCGTGGTCATCGCGGTGATCGCGCTCCTGATCGGGCTGCTGGTGCCGGCGCTCTCGGGTGCCCGTCGCACCGCCCGGCGGGTGCTGTGCATGAACAACATCCGCCAGTTCTGCACCGCCGACACGATGTACCTCAACGACTACAAGCAGTTCCCGCTGATGAGCCCGTTCGTCCCCACGAGCATCCGCGTCGAGCGGCTGCGTCAGATCGGCGAGTACTTCAACATGACCGTGCCGGAGGGCGAGGCGATCGCCTGGCCCAAGCGTGCCGAGCAGCCCAAGTGGATCAACTGCCCGTTCGCCGCGACATCGGGATATGCCGAAGGGCTGACAGTGGGCGGCGGGCTTTACACCGGGTACGCCTATGTCGGTGGCCTTGAGCAGTCACAGTTGGTCCGGTCGGGCCTGGGTACGGTGGCCAACAAGGGGCACGCGGCAGACAGCCGTGGTCTCAATCGCGGTGTGCTCTGGGCCGACACGCTAACGGAGTTCCTCACAGCGGACGAGCGCCGCTACGAGGTCTTCCACACGCCGCCGAAGGCGCCCCGGTACTCCGACTTCCGCTTCCACAAGCCCGAAGTCGAGGGGATTCATCGCGGCTGGTCGGACGGCTCGGTGGAATGGCTGCCGGGGAGCAAGATCAACCTGAACGGCATCGGGAGCCCGGACCTGCGGTTGCAGACGTTCCTGGGCAACGTGTACTTCTGACCAACAGGACGTGCGTTGGCACGCACAAGGAGACCGTCATGAAGAGATCAACCGCACCAGTCATCGCCTGTGTCACACTTCTCGTCGCGCAGAGCTTCGCAGGCGACACCATGCCGTACTGCGGCGAGGTGGTCATGACGCTCGAAGAAGGACGGGCACCGAGCCTGGGATGGGTGGACGCGCACTTCAGCGATGCTCGTACACGCGGACACGTGCTTTCCGATCCCGCGCCGGGCGACGCACCGTTCCTACGGCTGTCGGGCGTCCCCGGCGTCCTCGGAACGAGCACGAGCCCCGGGATTCCGGGCACGCCCGGCGTCGTTCAACTCCGTGACTTCATGCGGCCGTTCGGGGCGATCCCCACGCCGCCATTTCCCGACACCTTCCCCGGCGTTCCGGGCTCGTCTCGTTCGCGACAAGTCACGACGCTCATCGTTGATCCGAACAACATCCTCAGCACATGGTCGCCGTCCAACGACCTGGCCGGCGTATTCGTTGGCAACTCGGTGCGGGGTGAGCAGATCGCCTTCACGAGCATGCAGCGCTGGGGTGGTCCGTTCACGGGCGTGCTGGTGTATGGCGACTTCGCCTTGCGGTACGTCCCGGGCCGCGCAGGCCAACCAGCGCTGGACGGCACCCTCTCCGGCCTCGTGCTGACCAGCAACATCGACTTTCTGGACACCTCGGTTGCTGACCTGGCCAACGCATCGATCACATCCGACGGGCACACGCTCAGCATCACGGGCGACCTGCTGATCTCCGGCGCGCTGAACGTCCTCGACCCCGGCGCGGTCGTCGGTAGGAAGTTCGGAACCATCTCGGTCACGAGCTGTCTGGCCCAGCCGGATGTCAACGGGGATGGGCGGGCCGACATCGAGGATCTCTACTCCTGGGAGCAGGGCTCGGGTGCTCGCGACGTCGACGCGAACGGATTGGTTGACGACCAGGACCGCGAAGCACTCCTGAAGGTGATCCGTTGCCGCGAACTCGAGGACATGTCCGCCGGCCGCCGTTGACTTCGCAAGCGCTCAGTCACGCTCACACACCTGAACAAGGAACAGCCGGATGAACCATTATCAGCCGCCCAACGCCCCGCAGGACGCACTCTCTCGCCGTGATGCGCTCACGCGAGGACTTGGAGCCATCGCCGGCGTCTCCGCGCTGGCCGCTATCGGCGGCGTCGCCGGACGAGTCGTCGCACAACCGACTGGGCAAGCACCCCCGCAGCCCAAGACCAACGGCACGCAGATGACGTCCGAGCAGCACGAGGCCATCCTCCGCCCGGGCAAGGAGCGCATCGCCATCGTGCTCTACCCGCAGTTCACGGCGCTCGACGCCATCGGTCCGCACCACGTCTTCATCAACATGGTCGGGGCGAAGGTGCTGCTGGTTGCCAAGACGATGGACGCGGTACCCAGCGACACCGGCTTCTCGATCACGCCCAACGCGACCTTCGAGCAAATCACCGATAAGCAGACGCTCGTTCTCGTCCCCGGCGGCACGCAGGGCACGCTCGACGCCATGAAGGACGAAGTGACGATGGCGTTCCTGCGTCGCCAGGGCGCGGAGGCCGAGTGGATCGGCAGTGTCTGCACCGGCTCACTGCTGCTCGCCGCGGCGGGTTTGCTCAAGGGCTACAAGGCCACGAGCCACTGGCTCACCCGCGATGCGCTGAGGGCCGGCGGGGCCGAGCCCGTCGCGCAGCGATACGTTGAGGACCGCAACCGCGTCACCGGCGCGGGCGTCACGGCGGGGATCGACTTCGCGCTGCATCTCGTCCAGAAGTGGCGCGGCACCACCTACGCCAAGGGTGTGCAGATGTTCATGGAGTACGACCCGCAGCCGCCGTTCAACAGCGGCTCTCCCACCAGCCCAGACGCCGAACCCGCGATGGTCGGCATGCTCAGTGCGATGCACGAGTCATTCGGCCCCAAGTGCGAGGCCGCCATCCGCGCGTCGCTCGCTTCGCATTTGCCCAAGTAGCTGACCCCTTCGCTCCGTAGAAAGCACAACAACCTCGGGGCAGCCCATCGTGACAGAGTTCAAACACACCCGACGTGCCGGGGGTGCGAGTACACCGATTGAACTGCCACGTAAATGCAGATGGCCTCGGCACTTACCGAGGCCATCAAGCCTGCTGAATCGGGGCGAGAGGATTTGAACCTCCGACCTTTTGGTCCCGAACCAAACGCGCTACCAAGCTGCGCTACGCCCCGGATGTGGTCACATCGTAGCCCGCACCGGGCTCCGCTGCCACCTTTGTCGTGCCTTTTCAGCGCTCTCGGACCCAGCGTCGCACGCATCCGCCGCACGCCCGGCCCAGCTTCAACCTCTCCCACACCACCCGCGCACCGTCTTCACCGTGCGCCAGCAGGACTCATCACTGACCCGCCGTGCCGCTTTCCGCGGGGAACGACGGCTTCACCGAGTAGACGTTGTCCCCGCGCGTGCCCGGGTTGCCGTCCGGACCGGCCGAGTAGAAGTACGGCCGATCCGCCGCGCACAGACCTTCATCCGCGTCACCAACCCACGCACCGTTGCCCGCGCCATCGCCCGCGGTGTAGTTGCCGCCGTCCGGGTTGAACGGCATCGCCGATCGGCGGAACCGCACACTCCGCGTGCCGCCGCCGGATGTCGGGAGCTGCAGTTCAAGATTCCCGCGCCCCACGCTGGTGAAGCCCGTCCCCGTGCCACCGACGGGTTTGAAGACGTCGCCGTACCCGCCGTCATACTTCGGATGCACAAACCGGAAAGGCCGCCCCCACCCATCGAGCACCGTGAACATCTGCTGCGCACGCGTGTTGCCCGAGACCAGTTCCTCCGGCTGTGAAAAGCCCGGCTGCTGGCTCGGGAAATCGACAACCTGGATCAGCGACGGGTCCAACCCCGTGATCGTCGGCGCGATCTTCCCGTTCTTCGTCACCACCGACAGATACAACCCAAGGCTCGGCCAAGCCGGCGCGACGTTCGCCTGATCGCCGCTCCACGCGTTCATGTTTCGGCCGTCGACAATCGGAAACACAACGCCCTGAGCGTCGACAACCTCACCCGGAAACTGCCCCGGATTCTCAGACATGTACGCCGTCAGTGATTGATCGAGCACGCGGAGCGTCGCCTCGGTCTGCCGCAGACGCCCGCCTTCGCTGACCGCTCGCCCGACCTGCAGCGAGATCGCCACCAGCAGCCCGATGATGATGAGCACCACGAGCATCTCGACATACGTGAAACCGCCTTGAGCGCGAGCGGCAAGTGCGCGGTTCGTCCGGACGTTCTGAAGCGATGTATCCGCGTGCATGGTTATCGACCTCCGCGTGAGAAACCGCCCCATCACCATCGACATGGATCGACCATCATCAACCGACACCGCCGCCCACTCGGCCTGCACCGTCAGCGTACCCGCAAACCGAACGGGCGACACACAGCCATACGCAGCGAACCCGCTCGGGTTGCCCCGACGAGTGCCGAACGATCAATCACGCGATCGTCGGCCCAGCACCGCCGCTTCCGTTCTGGTTCGGTTCGGAATCACAACCTTCCTGCTTCTATGCCGGAGGCTTGGGGGGGCTGTATTTGGGCGAATCGCCAACACCACCCCCCCCACCACCACCTCCACCGCCGACCGGTGCCGAGCCCGTCGGTCGAGCCATCACGCCCGCGCCGCCAGCGCCCATCATCGAAGGCCGACCCATCATCGGCCCCGCGCCGTTCATCCCGCCCGGCATCCCGCTCGGGCGACCGCCCATCATCATCCCGCTCTGCTGCGGCGGCGCGACCTGCGGCTTCACCTCAACCTTGAAGATGTAATCCGTCACGCGCTCGCGCACGAGCTTCATCATCTCGTTGAACAAACGCGAGCCCTCGCGCTTGTACTCGATCCGCGGGTCCTGCTGGCTGTACACGCGGAAGCCGATCGTGTCGCGGAGCTGGTCCATCGCGTGCTGGTGGTCATGCAAAATCGGGTCCAGCACGTTTAGCATTATCGTCCGCTCGAAGAAGATCAGATCGCCGCGGACGAGCGACTCGAGCGCCGACCGCACCGCGTCCGCTCGCTCCTGCCCTTCAAGGTACCGCACATGCTCGGGCAGTTCAGCCTCGAAGGTCTCGCGGAAGTACGCCTGCAGATCGTCGAAGCTCTTCTTGCCGTTCGCCTCGCGCAGGCACGCCTCGATGCGGTTCTCCTTCAGCGACTTCTCCGACGCCGTGCGCAGCTCCTTCGTCACGTCGATGGGGTGCTTCTTCAGCAGTTCCGCCACCTCCCACTTCAGCCCGAACCGCGCACGCACATCACGCAGGAATCGCTCAACCGCCTGCTGCATCCCCTGGCTCCGCCCGGCCTTCATCGTCTCGAGCATGAAGTCCACCGGGAACTCGATCTCACGCTTCTCGTACAGCTTCTCCGCCTTGCCGACGATCAACGCGTCGACCTTCTCAAGGCTCTCCTGCTGCGCCGTGATGATCTCGCTGGTCTTCACCTCGAAGCCGAACTTGTTCTCAACCCACTTGCTCAGCTCGGCAGCGCCGTAGTTGGGCTCGAAGTACTTGCCGATGCCCATCAGGTCGAGCGCCTCGATCTTCTTGTCCGCGGCTTCGAACAACCGATCCTGCAGCGCCCGTCGCCCTTCCTTCGCCAGTTCGCTCAGCTCCTCCGGCGCGATCTCCACGCCGAAGCGTTCCTGGGCCCAGCGTGAGAGCGCCGGCGCGTCGAGGTGCTCGCGATCGCCGGTGCCGTCGCCGTCGATGTCCTCGCCGATATCGCTGTTGAGGTACTCGCCCAAGGTAATGGCGATGTTGTTCCGCCAATCCTCGCGCGCGGTCCGGCGGATGACCTCCTCCGTCTCGCGCTGATCGAGCCCGCGCAGGCTGTTGGGGAGCACCGTGCACTCCGCCTGGTTCTTGGCAAACTCCGCGATGCACCGCTGCGGGTAATCCTTCGCGAGATAGTCGTTGACCGACTCGCTCACCGCGCCGCCGATGTACTCAAAGAACAGCGCCCGCAGCTCGCGACCCTCCAGCACGCGCTGACGCAGCCCATAAAACCCGCGCCGCTGGTGCTCCATCACCTCGTCCATCTCAAGGATGTTCTTGCGCCGCTGGAAGTGCAGTTCTTCCACCTTCCTCTGGGCACGCTCGACGCTCTTGCTGAGCATCGGATTCTCGATCGCGTCGCCTTCCTTCATGCCGATCCGCGCGAGCATCTTGCCCACGCTCTCGCCGCCGAAGTACTTCATCAGGTCGTCCTGCAAGCTGATGAAGAACCGGCTGCTGCCCTTGTCGCCCTGACGCCCCGACCGACCGCGGAGCTGATTGTCAATACGCCGGCTCTCGTGCCGCTCGGTCCCGATCACGTGCAGACCGCCCAGATCCTCGATCGACTCGAACCAGCGCGTGCGGTGGAGCAGGAACCGTCCGTTTCGGTCGAGCTCGTCGCGCAGTCGCTCGTTGCTCATCTTCTCAATTTCGCGGTCGCCCAGCCACGTGTTCGCGCCCGCCCATTTCTTCAGCAGCTTCGATTCGAGCTGCTCGAAGCTCATCGACTCCACCTCGCGCTTGGGCAGGTTCAACTCCGCGGGCCCCATCTTGCGATAGATCGCCTCGCGCAGCGCCGCCTCGCCCGTCTGCGTCGTCACCTCGCGCGGGCAGATCCCACGCCGCAGCCAGTGATCCAGAAGCGCCTCGCGCGACAGCTTGCCCAGCTTGATGTCCGTGCCGCGCCCGGCCATGTTCGTCGCGATCATCACCGAGCCGAGCTGACCGGCGTTCTCAACGATGTGGCTCTCACGCTCGATGTTCTCCGGCTTCGCGTTCAGCACCTCGTGCTTGATCCCGTGCTTCCTCGTCAGCATCTCCGAGAGCATCTCGCTCTTCTCAACACTCGTGGTCCCCACCAGCACCGGGCGCCCAAGATCATGGAAGTTCTTGATCTCTTCCACGATCCGCTCCCACTTGTCCTTCTCCGTCAGGAACACGATGTCGTCAAAGTCGCGCCGCGATACGGGCTTGTTCGTCGGGATCGTCACCACGTCCAGCTTGTAGATGTCGTGGAACTCCTGCGCCTCGGTGTCCGCCGTGCCCGTCATGCCCGCAAGACGCTTGTACATCTTGAAGAAGTTCTGCACGGTGATCGTCGCCACCGTCTGCGTCTCAAGCTTGATCGGCACCGCCTCCTTGCACTCCACCGCCTGGTGCAGACCGTCCGACCACTGCCGCCCCACCATCGGGCGGCCCGTCGACACGTCCACAATGATCACGCTGGGCTCAACACGCCCCGTCTGCGGATTCTCCGACGGCGCAACGATGTAGTCCTTGTCCTTCTGATACACCACGTGCGCACGCAGCGACTGCTCCAGCAGGTGCGGCACGTCCATGTTCTCGCCGACATAGAACGACCCGATCTTCGCGGTCTTCTGCGCCTCCTCCACACCCTTGTGCGTCAGGTGCACCTGCTTCCGCTCCTGGTGCACCTCGTAGTACTGCGTGAACTTCGCACGCGCCGCCTCAAGCTGAGGCAGGCGTTCACGCTCGGTCTTCATCTTCGCCTGCAACGCCGGCAGCTTCTCCTTGTCGCGCGCGTTGCGGATGTCACCCTCGATCCCCTTGATCAGCTTCTTGCACTGCTCAACCTCGTCGTCCGCCTGCTGCCACGGCCGCTGCTTCCCCACCAGGTGCCGCGCAAGCTGGTCCGCCATCTCGTACCGCGGACGGTGCTCCGTCGCCTGCCCCGAGATAATCAGCGGCGTACGCGCCTCGTCGATCAGCACGCTGTCCACCTCGTCCACGATCGCAAAGTCGCGCCGCTTCTGCACCTGCAGCTCGACGCTCCGCTTCATGTTGTCGCGCAGATAGTCGAACCCGAACTCCGCCGTGGTGCCGTACACCACGTCGCAGCGGTACATCTGCCGCTTCATGTCCTCGGGCTGCTGGTGCTGCGGGTGGATCGCACCCACCGTCAGGCCCAGCGCCCGGAAGAACGGGAACGTCCAGTCCCGGTCACGCTGCACCAGATAATCGTTCACCGTCACCACGTGCACCTTCATCCGCTCGATGCACGCCAGATACGTCGCCAGCGGCGCAACGATCGTTTTGCCTTCGCCCGTCTTCATCTCGCTGATGCGACCCTGGTACAAAACCATCGCGCCGATCAACTGCACATCGAACGGCCGCGCACGGAACGGCGGGCGGCTCTCCGGATAAATCGCCCGCACCGCGTCGTACAACGCCGGGGGAATGTCCACCTGCTGCCACCCGGGGATCGGCGCTTCATTGCCCAGCCAAGGCCCCACCGGGTCCGCTGGCTCCGTCGCGTCGATCTTCGCCTTCGTCTCGTCGTACAGCGCCCGCGCCTCCGCCGGCAGCACGCTGGGATCAAACTTCCGCTCCGGGTCAAAGATCTTGCGGATCCCCACCCCGCGGTCCATCGCCTCGCGCGCAACCGCGAACGCGTCGACCATCAGGTCCATCGCCGACTCGCCCTTGTCGATCCGCCCCCGAAGCTCCGTCACCTTCCCCCGCAACTGCTCATCCGTCAGCTTCCGCATCTGCGGCTCAAGCGCGTTGATCGACGCCGCCTTCTGCAGGTACTTCTTCACAAACCGGTCGTTGCGCGTGCCGATGATGCGGTTGAGGATCGGGCCGATGATGGGGATATCTTGCTTCGACATAGGTGCCTTCTGCCTCACGCGCCGGGCAACCAACGCCCAACCGCGAGTGCGTTTCAATCAGCCCGCCTTCGACAACCAAACGCCCACAAACGGGATCAACCCGTGCCCGGCAAGCCCGAGCCCGAAGCGTTCGTCTCCGACGAGCAACCTTCTGTGTTTCGTTGAAAATGCCGCTGTATAGAGCGTGAATAGAGATCTCAAGCCCCGCCGACGCAGCCCCCAACCGCCGCACACGCATGCACGCGCACACAGCCCGCGTCGACGCCCAACCGCTCAGCCAACAACCATCGGCGGCGGCAGCGACAACAACCCCGCATCCCGCATCACCCCAAGCCCAAAGACCTCACCCCGACCAACCCCACGATCCTCGCCCCCACCAATCCCCAACTCACCCACCCAACCCAAAGCCACCACCCGCGCATCAACCCCGGGCTTCTCCCGCTGGCGACGCTGCTCCAACCGCTGCACCACCCGGCTCACCGTCGCCGCCACGCGCGAGCCCTGCTCCGCACGCAACAGCTCGCCGAAGGCCATCGCCTCCTGCCGAAGCCCAAGCCCCGGCCCCGCGCTGAACGCCATCGCCACAATCAACAGCAACGCCACAGACCCCAGGGCAACCCGGGTGTGGCTCTCAACGCGTTGGACCGATGCGCTCATGCTGCGAACTACTCAACCAACCGACCAACCACACCCCAACGCCCCCCCTCCCACCTCTCCCTACCACACCCCGCCTCGGCTCTGCCCCCAACCCGATCAGAAGTATATCGCCCCACCCATCCCGTGCATTCTGCCTCATTCCCCATCAAACTGAAGGGTTCCGCAACCAAGGTCCGATATCATGCCTTCGACGGGGTCCAAGACCCCTCTCAATCCATTTCCGAACCGTTCCACCGAGACCACCCCATGCTCTCCACCCGGCAAGTCCTCCCCGCCACCCGCAGCAGCCTCACCCACAAGTTCACCATCGACGGCTTCGAGGGCTACCTCACCATCGGCCTCCACGCCGACGGCCGCCCCGGTGAGATCTTCATCAAAATGAGCAAAGAAGGCTCCATGATCTCCGGCATGTGCCAGGCCTTCTGCCGCGCCTTCTCCCTCGCCCTCCAATACGGCCTCACCGTCGACGAAGCCGTCGTCCGCTTCAAGGGCATGCGCTTCGAACCCATGGGCCACACCACCAACCCCGAAATCCCCGAAGCCCTCAGCGTCGTCGACTACGTCGCCCGCTTCCTCGACCTGCACTTCTCACAGCAACGCGCCCGCTGAATCGCCCAGATCGACTCAGACACACACGCGTTTCTTCACCAGCCGATTTCAACGCGAACACTCAACACAGTGACTGCCCTGTGAGTAGACGCTGTGTCTTTTCTCGCAGCACAAGGCTCCCACGCAATGCGTCACTGAGCAAACACCTCGCCTTTCACGCGCTGGGCATCGTCCCAACCAGCCGCAGCGTGTACATCACCACCAACGCCGCACCGATCGCGAAGATCACCACCTCAAGCGCCGTCGGCCGCCGCCCACGCACCGTCCACCCATACCGCCACGGCTGCAGGCTCAACGCCTTCACCACCAGCAGAATCACAAACGCACACTGCAGCACCTCAACCGTGGTCATCGCTTACGACCTCCCCAAACTCACGCCAACAGACCAAACTCCCCCGCGCCTTCCCCGCGCTGCTCCGTCTTCCTCGGTCTTCCTCTGCGAACTCTGCGTCTCTTTGTGAATCCAATCCCGATCAGACGCCCCTCGCCACGTACCTCACCCCGCACGCCTCAAGCTCCGCCAGCAGCCGCCGCACCGCCGCCGGGTGTTCGCCCACGCGTTCCGGCGCGTGCACGCCCGGCCGCAGCGGCAGCACACGCTTCCGCCCCGCTCCCCCCTCCACCGCCGCCTCCGCCAGCATCCGCCCCACGATCGTGCACGGCAAGGCCGTCGTCCGCGACATGCTCGTGCACATCGTCGCGCGATCAAAGAAATCCAAAAGGTCGAAGCTCACCTCCGCCGACTTCCCACCCGCGCCCTTCCGCACGCCGATCGCCCGCACCCGCATCACCGTCAAGTCCTCCTCCCCCGGCTCGTACGTCCAGTGCGGGAACATGAGCTTCGCCAAGACCTCCCGCGGCGAAACCTGCACCGTCCTCCCCCGCTCGTCCCTCACCGCCACCGGCTTCGTCTCCATCAGCCCCGTCGCCCGCAGCACCTTCATGAGCTCAATGTGCCCCGGGTAGCGCAGCGTCTTCTCCACCATCTCCGGCGCAATCGGCTTCTCCGCCAAACTCCGCAGCCCGTCGGTCAAAAACGCCTCCAACGTCCCAACGCCCGGCAGGTCCACCAGTTCCGATTCGCTCATCGCCTCGGCCCACACGAGCTTGCCGCCGCGCACCAACCGAACCGGGCGCGTGTACTCCTCCAGCACGTCCATCGGCGAGAACGCCGCCTTGTACCCAAAAGGCCAGCGCCGCTCCCGCGGCAACCCTCCGACCAGAATCTCCACCTTCGCGCACGCATCGAGCAGACCCGCCGCGTACGCGGAGAGGATGTGCGACATCCCCGGCGCCACGCCGCAGTCGCACACCACCGTCACGCCACGCTTCCGCGCCAGCGCGTTCAGCTCCACCGAGTCCTCGGGCACAAAGGCGATATCGCACATCACGCCCCGCGCAGCAACGCCGCGATCACCGCCTTCATCGCGCGGTGCGCCACGGCACTGCTCAGCGCCCCCAGCACCAGCGGCGTTCCCTTCACCAGCTTCGCCACCGCCTTCGCATCGCCCAGATCCGCGACGCTCGTCCGGATCGCCCGCCCCGTCAGCCGCCGAATCTTCTCCGCCGCGGCCTTCAGCGCCCCGGCATTCGCATCCGCCAGATGCACATCCCATTCCGCCTTCACGCCGTCCCCCACGCGCTGCGCCATCTCCAAAGCCATCACCGACCCAACCATCCCCGCGCCGAAAATCAGCACACGCGCCATGTTCAAGCCCTTTTCATTGCGTTGAGGATCAACTCGCCATAGCGGCTGGATCAACACGAAGACGCGAAGGCGCGAAGATCAACCCACGCAGGACACTCCACAACTTCCAATCACAAACGGCTCATCAAGTTTAATCGAT
>JAVTWO010000121.1:23442-42666 GCA_032229765.1 Phycisphaerales bacterium
CCGCCCTGGCAGCCGCGCCTTAACAAAAAAAAACAACCCCCAACCCCCCCCCCCCCCACCCCCACCACCCCACCCCAACAAAAAAACAAAAAAAAAACACCAAAAATCAAAACAACACCCACAACAAAAAAACCAAACACAAACGGAACATAAATTTTAATCTATCACACGCTCAAGCTCGCATGCTCAACAACATGCACCACCCACTCATTCCCCGCCTTCCTTCGCGCCTTCGCGTCTTCGTGCAGAAAAAGAACACCAGCGAAGCCCAGCCTCAACGGGGCTTCTTCTCCGTGCTCTCCGTGACTCCGTGGTGAGCCCGGTCTTCCCGTCTTACCGGGGATTGAACTTGGAGATCTGCCCCGAGCTGTACAGCGCGTAGATGTCCCCGTCGATGAACGAAGAGACCTTCAGCGCCATCAGCCCGGGCAGCTCGACCTTCTCGATCACGTCGCCATTGGCCGGGTCCACGAGCGTCGCGTGCGCGCCATCCCACACCAGCAATCGGCTCTTCCGCACGCCGATCACGTCGCCGGCGATCTCGCCCTTCGTCCACGCCTGCCGCCCCGTGTTCGCGTCCACCGCCAACAGCCCCTTGCCCGGCACCTGGATGAAGACCTTCCCGCCGTGATAGACCGGCGGGCGCGTCAGGGCCGATTCCGTCCGCACGCGCCAACGCAGCACGCCGCCGATGTCATCAAAGGCGTACAGCGACTGGTCATTGCTGGCGACGAAAACACTCCCCGGCCCCGCCGCCGCCGGGACCGTAATGGGCCCGAAGACATCCGCCCGACCCGAGCTCATCCCCGAGCTGGGCTGGATCAAAACGACCTTGCCACCCTGCGTCACGAACGCCACGTTTCCGCTGCTCAAGAGCGTCGGCTTCGCGGAGATCGCCCCGCCGATGAGGTACTGCCACCCCGTCACGCCCCGCCCAAGCTCGTGCGCGAAGCCGTGCCCGGAAGTCGTCCCAAGCAGCAACGTGTTGCCGATGGTCAGGGGCTCCGTCGCGCCGACCTTGCCGAGTGTCTCCATCAGCGGGCGATCGCCCCGGCTCGGCCCCGAAAGCGTCGGCTCGCCCGACTCAACCGAGATCAGGTACACGTCCCGCTCGCCGATCACAAACAACTGCTTCCCGTCCTTCACCGCGCCGAGGAACTTCGTCAGCGGCGTGCCCACAAGCTTCGCCCAGCGGATATCCCCCGACAGCGGCGCCAGCGACGTGAACGCCCCGTTCGTGTCGCGGGCCAGGACCATCCCGTCCAGCACGTCCACGCCGTCAAGCGCCTGCCCGCTCTGCACCGCCGCGAAACTGCTCCACTGCAAGCCATACCCCAACTTCGAGTACGCCTCGAATGGGATCGCCGCGGCGGTCTTCTTTTCGACCTTCTCCGTAAAGATCCCGAAGATGTCCCAGTTGAAACCCTCCTCGGCCTTCGCTGGAGTTTCGTCGCTCTCCTTGATCGGCTGCTGACCGTCCTTCTGGGCTTCCTCTCCCCAGCCGAACATCTCGCACCCGGGCAGAAGGACCATCGCCGAAAGCCCAAAGGCCAAACCAGCGGTCATGAACAAGCGGTAACCGGCAAATCGACGGTGCATGAAAAACTCCGAAGGAACCCGCCGACGAGCGGCGAAGCCCGGTGATCCGATCCAACCCCCACCCCGCCACCCCCACGCCCCCCGCCTAACTCAGCAACCGACTCCGCAAACCCAGTCCACGACCGGAGTTACGCCCATTTCGAGAGCCGCCGTCCGCCGGCACGACGAGCGCACCGCGCGAACCACGCACCCAGGGGGCAGGGAGTATCTTGAATCCACGCCCTCAGGTCAAGCAGCCGCAGGGAGGATGCCGTACGATTCCTTTACCCCTCCATCCCCCCTCAAAACCCCTCCACCCCCTCCTCCCTCCGCCGCCGACCCCTCAACCACCACCACCGCCACCATGTTCACAGGTCTCATCCAAGCCGTCGGCACCGTCGTCGCCACCAGTCCCGTGCCCAAAGGCCTCCGCCTGGTCATCGACCCCGGTTCCTTCAACCACCAGCCCGCCTTGGGGGATTCCATCGCGGTCAGCGGGTGCTGCCTGACCATCGCCGATCACCCCCAAAGCAACGCGTGGGCCTTCGACGTCATCCCCGAATCGCTCGCCAAGACCAACCTCGGGCTGCTCAAGCCCGGGTCCAAGGTCAACCTCGAGCACGCCCTGACCCCCACCACCTACCTGGGGGGGCATTTCGTTCAGGGGCATATCGATGGGCAGGTTTCGGTCGCCCACGTCCAAACGGGCGACGACTGGCGCGTCTGGCTGCATCTTTCAGAACCTTACCCGGAGAGTGCCGCCGACGACCTCTGGCCCTGCATCATCCCCAAAGGCTCGGTCACGCTCGACGGCACCTCGCTGACCATCGCCTCCGTGCATCCGCGCCCGTTCCAAGTCGCGGGCACAAACCTCCCCGGGCGGTGCTTCAGCGTGGCGCTGATCCCCACCACCCTGGAAAAGACGACCCTGGCCTCGTGGAGCGTCGGCACAAAGGTGAACTTCGAGGCCGACATGCTGGCGAAGACCGTGATGAACGTGGTGCGGAATATGCTCGGATCAGCTGGCGATTTGAAGGGACTCTGGGGGAGGGGATCGTGAAGGTCTTAGGGATCGACCCCGGGCTTCGCCTGACCGGGTTCGGGTGTGTCGCAACGCCCGGGCCCGGCGGTGCGCGCGCGGGGCTGGGCCAGACCCGCGCCCGCGATGCCGAGCTGATCGACGCGGGGGTGATCCGTCTGGACGTGAAGACCAGCGTCAGCGACCGCCTGCTGGAGCTTGAGGTTGAACTGGTGAAGCTCATCGACGACCTCAGGCCCGATCTGGCGGTGGTCGAGACGCTCTACGCCCACTACAAGCACCCCGCAACCGCCATCGTCATGGGGCACGCGCGGGGGGTGATCCTGCTGGCGATCCGGCGCGCGGGGGTGCCCTTGGTCGAGCTGCGTCCCAACGAGATCAAAAAGTCCCTCACCGGGTTCGGGCACGCCAAGAAAGGGCAGATGCAGAAGTCCATCGCCCAGGAGTTCGGCATGGCCCAGGAACCCAAGCCCGCGGACGTAGCCGACGCGATCGCGATTGCCCTCGCGGGGCTGCGCCGGGCGCGAATCCCCGGGGCGTGAGCGGCGAAGACACTTCCAAAGAAAAGTCGCGGAGATCCCGGTCCCCCGGGCTTCGCGGGCAACGTACCATCGCGTCCGGGATTCAGCCCGGTCGGCGTCGTTCCTGGCGTACTGCGCGGGCGATAGCCGAAAGTGCGTTGGGTGTTCTGCGAACGGTCCGAAGTCCATTCAACACGGAGATTTCCCGATGAACCTGATCAAGTCCTTTGCGTGCGTGCTGGCCCTCGCGGCGGGTGGTTCGGTGATGGCCCAGCCCGCGAGCTCTCCCGCCGGCGCTCCCGCCGGCAAGGCCCCCGAGACCACCAAGGCCCCCGAAGCCGCGAAGAAACCCGAAGTCAAACCCACCGAGGCGAAGGCGGAGTTCAAGTACGCCGTGATGAACACGAGCATGGGCGACATCGTCCTGGAGCTCGACCAGGGCAAGGCGCCCATCAGCGTTGAGAACTTCGTGAAGTACGCCGAGAAGGGGCACTACACCGGGACGGTCTTCCACCGCGTGATCAAGAACTTCATGATCCAGGGCGGCGGGTTCGACGACAAGATGAACGAGAAGCCCACCGACGCGCCAATCAAAAACGAGTGGCAGAACGGGCTGAAGAACACCCGCGGCACCATCGCCATGGCGCGCAAGGGCAAGCAGGCGGGTCAGACCGACAACAGCCTCTCGGCCGACAGCGCCACCAGCCAGTTCTACATCAACGTGGTGGACAACACCCGCGGGCTGGACCTGCCCCAGGCGGACGGGGCGGCGTACGCCGTCTTCGGCCGCGTGATCGCGGGGATGGACGTGGTGGACCGCATCCGCAACGTCCCCACCACGAGCGTGCCGAACCCGAAGATGCCCAACGAGCCGCGGGCCGCGTACCGCGACGTGCCCACCAAGCCCGTCACGATCAACTCGGTGAAGATGATCACCAAGGACGAGGCGGACAAACTCGTCAAGCCCGCGGGCGCTGCGGAAGAGAAGAAGCCCGAGGCGAAGCCGGCAACGCCCGCGACGCCCGCGGCACCGGCTGCTCCTGAGAAGAAGTAAGGCGAAGAGATTCACCACGGAGCCACAGAGGGCACGGAGTTGCATGCAGGCAATCGGGAATGGGCAATCGGCAATCGCAGAGGACTCTTGGCGCTTTGCTGATTTGCTGATTTGCGTTTTCTCCGTGTCTCTGCGCCTCTGCGGTAGAAGTTTCTTGCCGAGTTTGACCACACCGCACGGTTCCGAAGAGCCGGGCGAACTGACGACCGAGTATTGAGTTTTTTTCGATCATTGGAAAGGCGAGCGACGCACATGCACGTGACCATGCAGACGACGATGGGCCCGATCATCATCAAGCTCGATGAGGAGAAGGCCCCGATCTCGACGAAGAACTTTCTGGAGTACGTGGACAAGGGGCACTACAACGGGCTGATCTTTCACCGCGTGATCCCCGGGTTCATGATCCAGGGCGGCGGCTTCGACGAAAAGATGAGCCAGAAAGCCGTTGGCAAGCCCATCAAGAACGAGTGGAAGAACGGGCTGAAGAACACCCGGGGCAGCATCGCGATGGCGCGGACGAACGTCGCGGACAGCGCCACGAGCCAGTTTTTCATTAACGTCGCGGACAACGACTTTCTCGACACGCCTCGGGACGGGGCGGCGTACGCCGTCTTCGGGCGCGTGGTGTCAGGAATGGACGTGGTGACGAAGATCGAGAAGGTCCCCACGACCGTCAAGAACGGGCACGGCGACGTTCCCGCAACCGCGGTGATCATCACCGAAGCCCGCCGAAGCAACGAGAGCGAGATCGCCTCGATCAAGTGATCGCGGACGGAATCGCTCGATGAAATGAACATCGAATAGCAGGCCCGGGTGTGCAGCGCCCGGGCTTGTTGCGTTTTGAGAGAGCTCAAAGCTCAGAGCTCAAAGCTCAAACCAAAAATGCTCAAAGAAGATCGGTTGCGAAGCCGCCAATCAAGCGCCAAGGGCGCTCTGCGATTGCCGATTGCCGATTCCCGATTGCCTGTTCCCGATTGCCCATTCCCGCTTGCCTGTTCCCGATTGCCTCTTCCCCTCAAAACGTCATCCCCGCCACGTTGAACGACACGCTGGTGGTGCGTTCGAAGGTTGAGCCGTCGGGGCGTTTCCACTGCGCGGTCATGATGCCGCTGAGGATGCCGACGACTTCGCCCTGCGCGTTGAAGGTGGGCCCGCCGCTGTCGCCCTTTTGACTCGCGGAGGTCGCGTGGAACGTGTGCGGGCTCGAAGCGGTATCGACCACCACGCCGGTACGCAGGCGCCGGACAAGGTCGCGCTGCACGCCCACGCTCACGGTCGCATCGTTGAGTACGGCCTTTCGCGGCGCGATCTTCGCGGGCTTGACCCACGCGGGCGCAGCGATGTTCGTCAGCAGCGAGACGTCGGCGGTGGGATACGAAAGCAGTTTGCCCTTCGTCGGATCAAAGGCCACCGTCACGGGTGAGGCCGCGATCGTGCTTGAAGTTGCCGCGGGCGTCGTGCCCGACGCGGGTGATGGCTGCGACGACGGCGAAGGAGCGTTCACCGGTGCCGACAGCTCGATCACCTGCGAAGTACCGCCCGCGAGCTTCAACGGACTCTGCGGCTGGCTCGCGCCCGCGCTCGTCGGCACGCTCGGCGGCGGCAGAAAGACCACGTCGATCGTCGTGTACGCGCTCACCACGTGCGAAGCGGTCAGCACCTTGCCCGAGCCGAGGTAGACGCCCGTGCCTTCGGAGATCGAGACGGTGCCGTTGCCCAGGTCGGTCTTCACGCGGATAAGTACAACGCTGGTGATGACGTCGGTCAGGTCGATGACGCCGGTGGCGGAGGCGGGTGCTTTGGGAGCGGGCGTTGCCGCGGGGCTGGTGCCGGCCGGGCTCGTCGGCGGCTGCGAAACCGGCTCAGACGAAGCAGCGACCGAAACACCGGCGCTCGCGACCGCGAGAGACGCGCAGGTCGCGCAGGTCGCAAATCGCCAAAGACGGCGGGTTTGCCCAGATTGACGCGGCATCGGCATCACACGGATCGTACTGCGAGAACACCCCTCGGCTGCGTGAAGAAACGCCGGTTGGTGTGTGTGCGGTGGATCATCACCGCGCCTCCGCCTGCGCGATATGCTTTTGACCATGTCCACGTTCTATCAACTGGATTTCGAGAAGCCAATCACCGACCTTGAGCGCCAGATCGAGGGGCTGGAGGCGGACATCCGCCGGGCGTCTGTGCCCGCGCCGGTCGCCGCGCCCGCGGATGATGCGCCGACCGCGCCCGCGACGCCGGCGCTGCCGACCTTGCCTCCGGTGGACGTGAACGAACTCGCCCAGCGCGTTGAAGAGCTTCGTGCGCTGCGCAGCAAGACCCTCGAAGAGATCTACACGCAGTTGAACCCGTGGCAGACCGTCCGCGTGGCGCGTCACCCCAAGCGCCCGCAGACCCGCGACTACATCGACGCGTTCTGCAAGGACTTCACCGAACTCCACGGCGACCGTCGCTTCGGTGACGACCCCGCCATCGTCACCGGCTTCGCCCGCATCGGCCCGCACCGCGTCATGATCGTTGGGCATCAGAAAGGCCGAACGACGCAGGAGAAGCTCGCGTGCCACTTCGGTTGTGCGCACCCGGAGGGGTACCGCAAGGCCCTTTTGAAGATGAAGCTGGCGGAGAAGCTCAAGCTGCCGATCGTGACGTTCGTCGACACGCAGGGCGCGTACCCGGGCGTGGGTGCAGAGCAGCGCGGGCAGGCGGAGGCGATCGCCTTCAACCTGCGCGAGATGTCGCTGATCCGCACGCCGATCGTTTCGATCATCATCGGCGAGGGCGGCTCGGGCGGTGCGCTGGGCATCGCCATCGCCGACCGCGTGGCGATGATGCGCAACGCGTGGTACTCGGTCATCTCGCCCGAAGGGTGTGCGGCCATCCTCTGGAAGCAGGCCAACGAGCAGACCAACTCGCAGGCCGCCAAGGCCCTGAACCTCACCGCGGCGGACAACATGCGTCTGAAGATCGTCGATGCGGTGGTCGAAGAACCCGTCGGCGGTGCACACCGCGAGCCCGCGGCGGCAGCAAAGAACCTCGAAGCGTACATCTTGCGGACGATCCCCGAACTCAAAGCCCTCGACCCCGACACGCTCGTCAATCAGCGGTACGACCGCTTCCGGGCGCTGGGGTCGTTCATCGAGCTGCCGAGCTGAAGGCGAATCGGGCCCGATCGACAGCACCACGCGAACGGCCTGCGAACGGCCTTCACGCACCCGCGTCTTCGCGGGCGTTTCCGCGTTGTTTATTCCCTGGCTGATTGGGCAGATGGGGATTTTCTGGTTTCCTGTTCTGAGCAGTGAACCTTCTTCCCCGTCGCCGCTCTTCATGGGAGCTTCGGGCGCGATGGATCCGGCGAACGCTCGGCCGATCTTCCGAACCATCGCCGCCCGTCAAGGAGACACCCATGCACGTGGCCCAGGCTCGATCTACTCGCTCGTTGTTGAACTTCTCGCCGCGGAGTGCGCGGGCGCTGGCGTTGCTCGCGGGGCTGACACTCTCCGCCCCGCTTGTTCTTGCGCAGGCGGTGACGTCTTCAACCCCCGTGCCGATCGCGCCCGACGCGCACGGGCTTGCACCCAACGTGCAGATCGTCGTCCCCAACGGGCGGCGCATCGCTCACTGGCGGCCCGCGCCGGTGCAACTCACGCAGACCAACGTGCAGGTGACCATCAACGATCAGGCATCCGACACGCTCGTCGAGCTGACGCTGTTCAACGGCGGCAGCATGCCCCAGGAAGCGCAGATCGTTCTGCCCGTGCCCGAGGGTGCCGCGGTGCGGAGCTTCCAATACGACGGCACCGGTCCGGAGCCGACCGCGACGATCCTGCCTCGCGACGAAGCCCGGCGCTACTACGAATCCATCGTCAGCTCGATGCGCGACCCGGGGCTGCTGGAGTTCGCGGGCTACGGGGCGATCCGTTCGACGGTCTTCCCGATCCCCGCGGGCGCGACGCAGAAGGTGCGGATCCGGTACGAGCAGGTGCTGAAGGCCTCAGGGGAGCGGGTGGACTTTGTGTTGCCTCGGAGCGATTCGTTGAGCTCGGGGAGTTCGTCGTTCACCGCGTCGCTGAGCATCAAGAGCTCACGCGGCATCTCGACAGTCTTCTCGCCCTCGCACGCGATGCAAGCGGTGCGCAAAGGACCGGGCGAGTACTCAATCACACTCGATCAGGCTTCGATGAACCAGCCGGGCTCGGTGATGGTTTCGTACTTGATGAACCCGCAAGCCGCCGGCCGCGCCAGCGCGTCGGTCATGGCGATGCCCGATCCGACCCTCGGCGACGGCAAGGGCTACTTCATGCTCGTCATCGGGCTGCCCCCCGAACCGGTCAAAGAAAACCCCATGAACCGCGAGGTCACGCTGGTCATCGACCGCTCGGGCTCGATGCGCGGCGAGAAGATCGACCAGGCCCGCAAGGCCGCCCTCATGGTCGTCGAAGGTCTGCGCCAAGGCGAGTCGTTCAACATCGTGGACTACTCCGATCAGGTCAACAGCTTCGCATCCGGCGCGGTGGTGAAGGACAACGCCAGTATCGCCAAGGCCCGCGATTACATCCGAGGTCTGAGCGCCGAGGGCGGGACGAACCTGCACGGCGCCCTGCTCGAATCGCTCCGCCCCGCACCCGCGAAGGGCACACTGCCCATCGTGCTCTTTCTGACCGACGGGCTGCCGACCGTGGGCGAGCGGAGTGAAGTCAAGATCCGCGAGGCAGCGAAGAGCGCCAACGGCTATTCGCGCCGGATCTTCACCTTCGGCGTGGGCTACGACGTGAACAGCCCGCTGCTGAGCGCTGTGGCGCAGGCTTCAAAGGCCGCCGCGACGTTCGTCCTGCCGAACGAGGATGTCGAGGCCCGCGTGGGCCAGGTCTTCAAACGCATGGAAGGCCCGGTGCTCGCCGACGCATCGCTCAAGCACAACGGCACGCTCCGCGACATGCAGCCCTCGATCATCGGCGACGTCTTCGACGGCGACCAGATCATCATCCTCGGGCGCTACGACCAGACCGGGCCCATGAAGCTCCGCCTCGAAGGCTCCTTCGGCGATTCGATCAAGGCCTACGACTTCGAGGTTTCCACCGCCGACGCCAGCGACCGCAACGGCTTCGTCGGGCGCATGTGGGCCCAGCGCCGGATCAACAGCCTGCTGGATTCGGTCCGCCAGGCGATGGCCGACAAACCCAATCTCGATCCGCGGACCGACCCCGCGACGAAGGAACTCGTCGAAGAGGTCGTGCGCTTGAGCACCCGCTTCGGCGTGCTGACCGAGTACACCGCCTTCCTCGCCACCGAGCAGGACAAAAAGTTCGCCGGGGATATGCGTGAACGCACCGCCCAGAGCATGTCCGAGATCGCCGCCGGGCGAATGTCCGATCGCTCCGGCACCGGCGGCGTGAGTCAGGAGTTGAACATGGCCCCGGCCGCATCGGCCGCGACGCCGGGCCTCGCCAACAACACCGACGCGAAACGCCAGGCGTACTACGACGCGAACATGCAGCGCCGCGAGCTGGGCAACGTGCAGACCGTCAACGACCGCGCCTTCGTCAACCGCTTCGGCCGGTGGATCGATATGACCATGCTCGATCAGGAAGCCCTCGAACCCGAGCAGACCGTCGAGATCGGCACACCCGCGTTCAATCAGATCGCCGCGACGCTGGTGACGAACAACCTCGCCGGCGCATTGAGCCTCGAAGGCGACGTCTACCTGAGGATCAACAACAAGCGCGTGCTGCTGAAGCAAAATCTCAACGCTCAGCAGCAGAATCAGCCCCAGCAACCCGGGACGAACCAGCAGCCCAACCCGTAACCTCGCTCGACTTGAACGCTTCGCACAAAGCAAAGGGCACCGGCGTTTGTTCGCCGGTGCCCTTGTTTCATGCGTGTTGAACGTCGCGTCGTCATCCGCTCGTGCGCATCACGCGCACGGAGCGAAGAGGTTGTTGAAGAAGAGGTTGAAGTCACCCTCGTTGACGCCGTTGTTCGGAACGTTGGGCGTGTTCAGCTCGCGCGGGTTGCCCTGATCGTCGGCGATATCGCACGACTGTCCGACCGCACTGCCGCCCAAGCCCGCCTGGAAGAAGAACCCGTTGGAGCTGAAGAACGCGTTGTAGTCGCCCTCGTTGACGCCCGAGTTGCCCACGGGCGAGGGGAGGATGTTCCCCTGATCGTCGGCGATGTCCGCCGGGTTGCAGCGCACGTGCGCGATGAACTTGTCGGTGATGAACGTGCCGTCGGTGGACTCAGCACGCACGGTGATCTCGCTGGAGCCCGAGGCGTTCGCGACGTACGTCAGCGTCAGCGTCGATGCGTTGACCGCGACCTGAACCAAGCCGGTGTTGCTGCTGGTGGCGCTGTACGTCAGAGGCCCGCCGCCCGGCAGTGTGACGATGCTGGCGACCGTCACGTAATCCTCAGGACGGACAACCACGCTGGGGCTCAGCGTGGGATTCACCAGCGGCAGTTCGTTCAGGTTGCTATCGCCGAAGAACCCGCCCGCCTGATAGCTGGTGATGGTGTTGGAGATCTGGTCGAGCGTCGCCAGCCCGTTGACCACGCGCCCGAAGACGGTGAACCCGCCGTTCTGCGTGTCGAGCAGTGCGCCGGTGGGGTCGGTGGCGTTGCGGTCATTCATGTTAAAGAACCACTGACCGGTGGCGCTGTTGGGCTGCCCGCCGACCTTCGCCATCGCGATGGTCCCGCGCCGGTTCGAGATGCCCGGCTCGTTCTGGATCTGCGGGAACGTGGAAATCGGGAACGGCGCCGCGTTGTTCAGCGTCGGACGCGTGTAGCCACCGCCTTGAAGCACGAAGGGCACCAGCGGGTTGAACGAGTAGTACGCCGCTCGATGGATGATCGTGTTGATGTACCGGCCCTGGTTGACGTAGTTCTGGAAGTTCGTCACCGTGATGGGCTTCGCACTCGCGAACATCGCCACATCCACCGGCGCGAGCACGACCGAAGGCAAGCTCGTGGCCGCAAAGTTGAAGCGGTAAACAAAGACCCCCGGGTCATTGAACCGGGCGGCAAGGTTGTAGTTCTGCACCGGCGCATTGCGGCGAACCACCGTGTCCGGGAACGGATTCGTCACCGTCGGCGTCGCAACCGCCTGCCCCGCACACGCCAGCATCAAACCCCCGGTCAGCACCGCCGCCACGCGACCGACACCACCCCGACCATCCGCCAAAGAACGGCTCGTATTCGTCATCACTCGCCGCCCTTTGCTCATCGCGATCTTCATCTGTTCCTGCTCCATCTTCGAAAAAATCGGTTCGTTGCAAAGTCCGTTCATCGCCACCGATACCTCCCCCCACCACCTCATCAACCCCCCCCTGCCACTGTTCAATCGGTGAACCAAAGCACCGACGCAAGGCCCGATGGTCACCCGGCGTTTCGATCACGTCAAGATCCGCGCGGAAAACCGTCCGAAAACCTGAAAAAAACCACGCAAACCCGGACACAACCCTGCTCAACCAATCACCCATCTCGGCTGGAAAAGATACCCCGTCCCCGCCAACTGGCCACCCCTTCGCCACCCCTTCGCCCACCGGATGCGCAAACCATCGCACTCGGATGCACCCCCAAGGGTTCTTCCAGCGACAGAAAGCCACATTCAGACAAAACCCGGCCCCCCCCCCTGCCTCGCCACCGCCCCACGCCCCTGCCTCCCTTTTCCACTTCGACCATGAAAAAACCGCCGAGTCTCCTCGGCGGTCTTTCGTGGCAGTGGTCGCAACAGGACTTGAACCTGTGACCCCAGTCGTGTGAGGACTGTGCTCTAGCCAACTGAGCTATGCGACCGGCTTTCCATGAGTATACGCCCCTCGGGCGGCGTGGTCATCTTGTTTGCTCGCTCATCACGTCGGCCCTGGTCTGGGTCGCTGACCTGTTCACATCGCCGAGATCGGCGGGTGCAGCGGGGCGCCCGGGCCCAGGTTTGCGCCGGTGTAGTACCAGATCAGCAGGAAGCCCGTCCACGTCAGGAAGAAGATCACCGAGTACGGGATCATCAGCGACATCAGGCTCCCCAGCCCCGCGTCCTTCTTGTACTTGCACAAGACCGCCAGGATGATCAGCAGGTAGCTGTTCAAGGGCGTGACGATGTTGACCACCGAGTCGCCGATGCGGTACGCGGCCGTGGTCAGCTCGGGGCTCATGCCCACCATCATGAACATGGGGATGAAGATCGGCGCCAGCACGCCGAACTTGCTGAGCATCCCGCTCATGGCGAAGTCGCCGGCGATGACCAGCAGCACGAAGGCCACCAAGAGCACAGGTACGGGCAGGTCGAACTGCACGAGGAGCGACCCGCCGGTGAAGGCGAGCATGCGGTCGAGCCCGGTGTAGGAGAAACAGTTGACGAACTGACCGAGGAAGAACGAGATCGCCAGCACGGGGACGATGGAGCGGATGCCGTGGTAGAGGGCTTCGATGAAGTCCGTTTGAGAGCGGAGTGTGCCCGTGACCATGCCGTAGGCCATGCCCGGGATGAGGAAGGAGAAGAAGATGAGTGGGACGATGGCCTGCGACCAGCGGTCGCCGGGTCGTTCGAGCATGACGGGCTTGGATCCCGGGGCCTGCAGCACGCGCATGCCATCGTCGACCACGGTTTTCGTGACCGGATCCAGCGTGGGCTTGTCCTGGTAGAGCACCACGCCGCCGGGCGGGACGGGTTCGGTGGCGTTGTCCTGCACGACGATGCGCGACTTGGTGGGTGCTTGCTCATCGGCGAGCACGGGCACGCCGGTGCCGTTGAGGGGCCAGCCCGGGATCAGCACCATCGCCGCGAAGAGCCCAACCACCGCAACGTTGGCGATCGCGGCAAAGACCAGCCCCTTCTTTTCGATGGGCTTCAGGCGCAGGTCGTCGAGCGTGGAAGCGCTGGCGCTCACTTCGCTCTGGTTCGCATCGCGCAGGCCCAGGCGTTTCAAACGCGGCTCGACGATTCGATCCGTGACGTACCACCCCGCGAAGGTGACCACCACCGCCGAACCGATCTTGAAGTAGAGGTTGTGCGTCGGGGTGACGTCCGGGTAGAGCGGGTTGATGACGTGGGCGGCGCTCGTCGCCACACCCGCCAAGAAGCCGTCGCCCGCGGTTGGGAAAAGGCCCGCGCCGAATCCACCCGCGACGCCCGCGAAGGCCGCCGCGAGGCCCGCGATGGGGTGCCGCCCGATCGCCAGATACAGCGCTGCCGCGAGCGGGGGCAGAATGATGTACCCCGCGTCGCTGGCGACGCTGGAGTTCGCACCAATAAAGATGACCATGGGGGTGAGATACTGCTTGGGCGTCGCGAGCGCAAGCGCCCGCATCAGAGCACCGAAGAGCCCGAACTTCTCCGCAAGCCCGATCCCCAGCATCGACACAAAGATCAGCCCCAACGCCGGCAGGCCCGTGAAGTTCCGCACCATCGACGACAAGAACCAATACACCCCCTCGCCCGTCAACAGGCTACGGGCCTGAAGCTCGGCACCCTCGGGCACCAGCTTCAACTCGGGCTTGCCCTTCTCGTTGAGCTTGGGCACCATCACCGCCTTGCCGGCTTGATCAACCTTCGGCGCACCACTCGCGTCGACCGCCTGGACCATGACGATCTGCGACTTGACGGGCTGGACGCGCCAGTTCGCCGCCGAGGCGATCGCCGCACCGATGATCACCGCCGCGGTGAGCATGGCAAACAGAATCGCCGGCTCGGGAAACTTGTTGCCGATCCGCTCGATGATGTCGAGCAGCCCGCCCTTCGGTGCCTGCACCGGCTCAGTGGGGATCAGCGGCTCAGTGTTCGGCTTGGTCGGATCAGACATGCGCTCTCCGTCTGTCGGTGGTCGAAAAATGACTGCATCGATGATCGGCCCGCCAAGGACAATTGAACGAACGGCCAGGCCAACCCGGGAAGACCCCCGGTGTAATGAGAAACGAGCGACAAGCATACCCCAAACCGGGGGGTTGCACCAATCCGGGGGATTGAGGATGCTGGCGAGTTCGTAAGCGAGGCCGGTGGCCGAGCTTTTGGACCGTTTTGGACCCAACCCAAGGCCCATGCTGCGGGGGGTTTGTCAGGAGTGATGATGTCGATCCCGCCCAGCCCGCTTGAAGCCAAAGTCATGATCGATGAGCCCGGCTCGGACCAGCGCCCCCAGTTCTTGGGGCACCCGCGCGGTCTGGCGTTGCTCTTCCTGGTTGAGATGTGGGAGCGGTTCAGTTACTACGGCATGCGCGGGCTGCTGGTGCTCTATCTCACCGCGGCCCTCGCGGCGCACCAGCTCGGGCCCGGCGTCTACACCAACTCCCTGCAGCTTGAGCAGACCCTCGACCGGACCAAGGACGAGAAAGACCAGAAGATCCAGCACCCAACGTTCGTCAGCACGCTGCCGATGAACATCGCCGTGGGCGGCAAGGCCCTGCCCGACAACGCCAAGCCTGAGGCGTCGGTGCGGATGCCCGAGCTTGACCAGGGGGAGAAGGCGTCGGTCGCCACCGCCCCCGCGCCGAGCGAAGCGCCGCTGAAGTTCGTCCGTTTGAAACAGGTCGACGATCCGAAGCACCCGGGGAAGAAGACCTGGGTCCCGGGCGAAGAGGTCGGACTGTCGGCGGTCGGGTTTGTTGACTCGGCCGACCGGGTCAAGGGCGAAGCCGTGCGTTACCGCGTGGTGAACCCCACCGACCGTAAGGTGAAGCTCGTCATGCAGCTTGAGCGCCCGTTCACGCCTGAGGAACAGGCAAAGCGCGTCGCGGCGTTCAAAGCGGAGAACAAGGATCTTCCCGCGGATGAACTCGCGAAAGCGCTGAAGTCCTTCGAAGGCAAGCCCAACCCGAACTACAAGACCTTCTTCACCGTCAACGACGCCACCAGCGTCATCACCACCACCATCGGCCCGGATTCCAAACGCGACCCCGAGGACGAGCCCTACGACATCGTCATCAACTACAACCGGCTCGATAGCGGGCGCTCGTGGATCAAGGCCGACTCGGGCACGCTCTACGGCTGGTACACCGGGATGGCGTACCTGCTGCCCATCCTGGGCGGGTTGATCGCCGACAAACTCATCGGCACGCACCGCAGCATGATCGTCGGGGGCATCCTCATCGCCCTCGGGCACATCGTGCTAGGCCTCTCGGGGATTGGTGCTTGGGCGCTCGACGAGACCGGCATGGCGATCTTCATCTCGGGCCTCGCCCTGATCACCATCGGCACCGGGCACTTCAAGCCCAGCGTCTCGGTCATGGTCGGCGAGCTCTACCCCCCCAACGACCCACGCCGCGAGAGCGCCTTCAGCATCTTCTATATGGGCATCAACGTCGGTGCCTTCTCCTGCAACCTCGTCTGCGGCACGCTGGCCCTCACCGTCGGTTGGCACTACGGCTTCGCCGCCGCGGCGGTGGGCATGATCGCCGGACTGGTGATCTACCTCATCGGCAAACCCTTCTATCTGCAGGGCATTGGCGAGTCCACCAGCCCGCACCGCAACAAGGCGTGGATCTTCCTGCCGGTGGGGCTGATCGCCGCGGCATTCGTCGGCTGGCTCTTCCACGTCGGCACGCTGCGTCAGCTCGACACGCTTGTTTCCAATCCCTTGGTCTATTGGAGCATCGCGGTGCTGGCGATCTCGTACGCGGTGTGGTTCATCGCGTCGCAGCTCCCGGGCGATCGCGGCCCGGTCGCGACGATCTTCATCTACATGCTCTTCAACGCGGTCTTCTGGCTGGCCTTTGAACAGGCCGGTAGTTCGCTGACGACCTTTACCGACGAGCGGACCAGCCGCGTGATCAGCGCCTTCGACTGGAAGGTCCCCACGACGTGGTTCCAGTCGGTCAACCCCGCGCTGATCATTCTGCTGGCGCCGATCTTCGGCGTCTTCTGGGCGTGGATGCTCCGCAAGGGCAAGTCGATCCCGCAGCCCGGCAAGATCGGCCTCGGCCTGATCTTCGTCGGGCTCGGCTACGTCGTCATGGTCATGGCGGCGCTGAAGCTCAACACCGGGTTGTCAAAGGTCAGCATGGTCTACATCTGCGGGTGCTACTTCCTGCACACCGTGGGCGAGGTGATTCTGTCGCCCACCGGGTTGTCGTACGTCGCGAAGACCGCGCCGAAGAAGGCGATGTCGAGCCTGATGGGCATCTGGTTCCTCTCCTCGTTCGTCGCGGGGTTGATGGCCGGGAAGCTCAGCGGGTTGGTCGATCCGATCATCGAGGGCGAGGTGAAACTCCCCTGGAACCTCGGCGGCGAGGCCGACTTCTACCTGCTGTTCGTCTTCACCTCGTGCGGCGCGGGCTTACTGATCATTCTGGTTTCGCCGCTGCTGACGATGCTGCAGCGTGATCGCAAGCACTGATCGGCTGTGCAACGAAGCCCTGACAACAACGAAGCCCTGAAGGGCATTCGTCAAACCCCTGATTTACCCCACCCGCCCCGAGCCTCCTCGGGGCGGGTACCGTTTGGGCATGGCCCGCACGCTGATCGGAAAGCACGGCACCCTCCGCATGACCAACCTGCAGTACGGACTGGCGATGAAACTCGTCTACGACCTGGGCTGGAAGCCCGCGGGGACTTTGCCGCCGCTTTCGTACGAGAGCGAGGACCCGCCTCGGGATGAGGATGGGAACCCGAAGCACTGGCCGAAGATGAACTACTTTGCCGGCGCGGGGCAGCGGGTGAGCGACGCGGACGCGAAGCGGCTGGGTGAGAAGCTCGAGGACATGCTGCTGGATATCCCCAACCACGACGCGACGATGCACAAGGTGATGCAGGTGATCGTGCTGCCGCCGCTGGGCGAGATGCGGGTCTTGAAGCCGGGGGAGAAGGTCAACATGGTCGAGTTTTTCAGCGGGCGGAACAAGAACATCCTGCGCAAGTATGCGGACTTCTGCAAACAGGGCGGGTTCAGTATCAACAGCTAGATAGGCACTGGGCACTGGGCACTGGTGAAGGCAGTTCGAGCGGCGATTCTCAGCACTCAGCACTTTCTCTCGGCACACCACATGGCACAGACACCTTCCACCATGCTCCCGCTCGGTACCTCGGCCCCCGCCTTTGCGCTCCCTGAGGTTGTCAGCGGCCGAACCGTCCGCCTCAGCGACTTCGACCCCTGCGAGGCCCTCGTGGTCATGTTCATCTGCAACCACTGCCCCTTCGTCAAGCACGTCCGCGACGAACTGGGCAAGCTCGCCCGCGACTACATGCCCCGCGGCGTCGGATTCATCGGTATCAGCAGCAACGACACCAACGCCTACCCAGACGACGCGCCGGACAAAATGAAGCTCGAAGCCATGGACGCCGGCTGGCCCTTCGCGTACTGCTTCGACGAGTCGCAGAACGTTGCGAAGGCCTACGCCGCCGCGTGCACGCCGGACTTCTACGTCTTCGACAAGCAGCAGCGTCTGGCCTATCGCGGTCAGCTCGACGACTCGCGCCCGCCCACCAAACGCGGCGGCAACAACCTCCCCGTCACCGGGCGTGACCTCCGCGCCGCCCTCGACCGCCTGCTCAGCGGTCAGTCTCCCGACGAAAAACAGCTCCCCAGCATCGGGTGCAACATCAAGTGGAAGCCCGGCAACGAGCCGGCGTACTTCGCCCTGCCCGCAACCTGAATCAACCCTCACCCTCAACCCTGCGTACAGACAGGCGTCCTCCACCTTCGCGCACCCACCGCTCCACCCATGGCAAAGGCAAAGCCCACACCCAACACGCCGGCCAGCCCAAAGCGGCGCTACCACCTGCACGCGCCGCTGCTGATCTACATCGGCGTCTCGCTGCTGGTGGCGGTGGGTGCCTTCCACAGCCAGAACAACCTGCTCTTCTGGCTCTTCGGGCTCTCGCTGGGGCTCATGCTCGTCTCGGGGATCATCAGCGGCACGATGATGATGGGTGTTCGGCTCGTCCGTCTGGCGATCGATGACAGCGTCGTCGGTCAACCCGTGCGCGTGCGTTACCGCGTGAGCAACAGCAGCCGGATCATGCCGCTGTTTGCGCTCTCGCTGAACGAGGTGATCACTGAGTCTCCAAACGGCACCGCGGGGACCAAGGCCGTGCGCCTGGGCATGATGCTTCTCAGCGGCGACACGAACGGCCACGCCTCAACAAACGGGAAGATCGGCACCAACGGCAAACCAACCCTGCGCGAGCGGCTCGCACGCGTCTTCATGCCGCCCATGGGCTTTGTGACCTTCGTGCCCCCGCGCGGCGAGGCCGAGGTCGAAGGATTCGCGGTTCCAACAGACTTCGGCAGGCTCAAAGTCTCCGCCGTCACGGTGTCAACGTCGTTCCCCTTCGGGATCATCCGCAAGTCGCTTCGGTTTGATGGCTCCTCGGGGTGCATTATCCGCCCTGCGCCGGTGAACGTGCCGATCTCCCTCGACCCGCGCGGGCAGGGCACGCTGACGCACTCGCTGGAGAGTTGGCGCCAGCCCGGCGCGGGCGACGAGTTCTTCGGCGTGCGCGAATACTCCCCGGGCGACGCGCCAAAAACCATCGCGTGGAAGCGTTCCGCCTCCGCGAACAAACTGCTTGTCACGCAGACCGCCGGCGCCGCACCCGGGCGTGTGTGGGTCGTGCTGCACGTGCCGACCTCCAGCACGCAGGCGAACATCGACGCGATGCAGGCGTGCGCGGTGAGCGTGATCGAGCGTGCCTCGCACGCGTCGTTGAGCGTCGGTCTGCTGATGCCGCAGGCCTCGATCGAACGCGGGCCCAGGCAAGGCATGGCCCAGGCGGAATCGCTCATGGACACGCTCTCGCTGCTTTCGCTCGAGACCGCGAGCGTGAAGCCCCAGCCCCCTTCGGCATATCTTCCCGCGCGTCCGCAGGTTGGCGATACGGTGGTGGTCGTCCACGCCGGGCGAGCCCGCGACGCCGTGGGCCCCGCGGGTTCGATCCAGCTCAGCACGGGTGTAACGCCCGAAGGCGGAGCATGGATGGCCCCGCGCGGGCGAGAGCCGGGCGCTGATGATCCAAGCTCGACTGATCAGAAGCGTCAGAGCGTCGCGAACGAAAGCGAGGCCGCCTGATGCAGATCAAAGGCCTGCGCACGGTCAATACGTTCACC
>JAVTWO010000121.1:42676-47088 GCA_032229765.1 Phycisphaerales bacterium
CGGCCGGGGAACGTTAATTAGGTCCCCCGCCTTGCTGGGGGGTTTTACGTCAACCTCCCCGTCGGGCCGCCCGTTGCTTTGCACGGCGGCTTGGGGGGCGGCGCTCATCTCCACGCTCATGCTGAGGCCCGAGAAGCCCGTGGTCTTGCCTCGACCGGCGCTGAACCTGATGGTCCTCATCGCCACGGGCAGCGTCGTGCTCCGCGTGATGGCCCGCAACAACGAGGTCGTCAGCGAGCTGACCGAGTTCATCGTCTGGGTCCTCATCATCAAGATGCTCGACCGCAAGATCATGCGCGACGAGGCGCAGCTCTTGGGCCTTTCCGCTTTCGCGGTCATCGGCGCGGTGCTGACCAGCAACGCCCTGCTGCTGGGCGTAACGCTCCTGCTCTACACCCCCGTGGTCGTCGTCTCGATGGTCATGCTGCAACTGGGTCTGGGGGTTGAGCGTGCCCGCACCGCCGCGGTGGACTCCAAGCCCGTCTGGCCCAGGCCCGCGACCGCCGGCGGCGTGCGTCTGGTTCCCTCCGGGCCCGCTTCACGCTCACTACTGAAACTCGCGATGCTCTCGACGCTACTCTCGGGCGTGCTGGCCGTCGGCGCGTTCATCGTCACGCCGCGCACGCTCGTCCGCGACGCCATGGGCGGCTGGGGCAGCTTCGGATCCGCACAGGTCGGCTTCAGCGACTCCATCCGCCTGGGCGATTCGGGCCTGCTGCAATCCAGCGCCGAGCCCGTGCTGGATATCCGCCTGCTCGACAGCGAAGGCCAGCCGATCCGCGAATCAGCCCAGACGCTCTACCTCCGCGGCGCGGTGCTCGACAAGTACGACCCGAGCACCGGCGCGTGGGAGAAGTACGCCCCGACCGACCCGCGCAAAGACAAAGAGAACGATTTCTCCATCGTCGCTCAGCCCGGCCTGAACGCCCCGGTGGTCGAGAACCCCACCGGCCGCCTACGCATCACGCAGGTGGTGACGTTCCGCCGTCCGCTCGAATCCGCAACGCCGCTGTTCAGCCTGTACCACCCCGTCGCGGTGAAGCTCGACAGGCAGAGCCGCATCGACACGCAGCGCAACACGGGGATCCCGCTGCGCAACGGGCAGTCGGGGATGCTGGGCTATTCGGTTGAATCGCGCCCGGACTACACCGATCCGAACGACACGTGGACGACGCCGTACGCGCTGCCGGGGATTGAGAATCCGTTCCTCACCGGACGCATCGCGGAAGAGGCCCGACGGATCCTCACCGAGGCCCGCATCCCCGTCACCGCGCAAGACCGCATCCCGGGCGATTCTCGCCGGGCCGCGCAGGCCTTCATGGACCACCTGCGTCGCAACTTCCGCTACTCGCTGGAGATGATCGCCCCGCCTCCCGGCGTTGACCCGATCGAGAACTTCCTCTTCACCACCCGTGCCGGGCATTGCGAGTACTTCGCCTCGTCGATGGCGGCGCTGTGCCTCTCCGTGGACATCCCCGCCCGCGTCGTCACGGGCTACGCGGGGGGCGAGTTCAACGCCGTCGCAGGTCACTTCACCATCCGAAGATCCGACGCCCACGCCTGGGTCGAGCTCAAGCTCAACCCCGAACGCTGGGAAACCTTTGACCCCACCCCGCCGGGCGACCTGCCCCACATTCAACGCGCCAGCGCGGGGTTCTTCGGCTGGCTCAAACAAATCTACGAAGCCGTCGAGTTCTCGTGGATCGAGAACGTCGTGACCTTCGACCAATCCCGCACCACCCCGGGCGATGAGGCCCGCTCACGCGAGTGGGACCGCTCCATCCGATCCTTCGCACAGAACCTCATCTCCAAGATCAAACAGCTCATCCCGCAGCAGGGCATCGCCCGCTTCGTGGGCATCTTCATACTCATCGGCGTGCTCGTCCTTCTTGCCATGGTCGTCGTGGCGATCTACCGCCGCGGCTCCGACCTGCTCAAACGCCACTTCGGTCTCCTGCGTTCCGGTTCCGATTCCGACCTCGACCCGCGCCTCATCCAACTCACCCGCTTTTACGTCGAGCTGCTGTCCGAACTGCGCAAGGCGAACATCAACAAGCCGCGCTGGCAAACGCCGCTGGCCTTTGCTCGCTCGCTCCAACACCCGCACCACCGCGTCAGCGAGATCACCCTCTCGCTCGTGGAGCGCTACTACCTCATCCGCTTCGCCAATCACACCCCGGGCCCGAACCACGACCGCGAAGTCGCCGAGCTGCTCAGCGAGCTACGGACGATCCTCAGCCAGCGCACCGTGCCGAACAGTCAACCGCCGGCGTCGCCCAAGTCCTGATTCCGTCCATCATCGCGCGTAAAGAACCGCGCCGCACGTCCCAGAACACACCGCGATTACCGTTGCCGTCGGCACAGGCGGCGACCGCTCGCGCACTTTCCATCAAGATCAGGGGTACCCCGAGCTTCGTTCGAGCAGGCACAACCTGCGCGGGCCGATGCTTGAAACATCCCACCGCTCGGCGTCGAGTGTGATGGAGGCAACCGTCTGGATTCTGGTTGAGCTTCGCAGGAGCCGCCACGTGCCCGCAACCCGTTCACGCACCGAGAACTGGCGTCAGAGCATCGCACAGATCATCGAACGTCGCGGCTCGATCGAGCTCGCCGTGCGACCGCCCGCCGCCGATGCGCAGCAGGCCGACCTCCAGCACCCCAGCACCGACTTGGTCTGGCGCGTGCGCGTGCTGGAGATGACCGACTCGAAGATCCTCGTCGCGCCCCCCGCCGCCGCCGGTCAGCAGATTTCCCTCGCGGATCATCTGCCGCTCGTCGCTTCCTTCGTCGTGGGGCAGAACCGCTGGGCCTTCCGCACCAGCGTCCTGGGTAAGCACACCGCCCCTTCCCGCAGCGGCGAGGAATGGTGCATCGCCATCAGCACGCCCGTCAGCGTCGACCGCTGCCCGCGCCGCTCGTCGCCCCGCATCGGCACCACGAACTTCACCCTCCCCGAGGTTTCCTGCTGGCCCATCATCGATCCGGGCAGCATCGCCCTGGCTGAAGAAGCCAACCGCGCCGCCCTGACCCGCGCCTGGACGAACCATCAGAACCCGCCGCAGGCCTTCGCGCCGGAAGCCACCACCGTCATGCCCGTCGTCGGCCCGCGCGTGGCCGCGCACCTTCAGAACATCTCCGGCGGCGGCGTCGGCCTGCTCCTCACCCCCGATGCCGCAACCGCCCTCGACCGTCACCCGTTCATCTGGGTGCAGCTCAACCTTCCCCCGCACGTCCCCGCGCCGCTGTGCGTGACGGTCCGCAAGGCCCACAGCCATCTGGAGAGCAACCAGATGGTCTACTTCGGCTGCGCGCTCGACTTCACCTGGAACCCGCAGGGCCAGCGCTTCGTCGCCGACCTCTTCGCCCGCTACATGGCCTGCATCCAGGGTCAGCAGAAGAAAACCACCGCCGGCACACTGCCGGGCCCGCACGCCGAGGCCGCCTGATTTCAACGTTCACTCGCCCGCGATGATCGCTCATCACCCGTGCACACGCACGGACGATCAGCCCATCACCACATCCAGCAGTTCGGGGATCCCCGTCCCCATCGTCGCCACCGTCTCGACGATCGGCCTCTTCCCCGATCCAGCCGCATCGCGCAGGTTCCGCACCAGCTCGTTCTGCCCGGGATAGTCCGCCTTGTTGCACACGAACACGTCGGCGATCTCCAAGATCCCCGCCTTGTCCATCTGCACCGAGTCGCCCATCCCCGGGGTCATCACCACCAGCGTGCGGTCCACGTGCTTGCGGATGCGTGTCTCGTTCTGACCCGCGCCGACCGTCTCAACAAAGACCGTGTCGAAAACATGCTCGCCGTTGACCATGCACCCGCCGATGAGCTCGACGATGTCGTTCAGCGCGTGATAGTCCTCGCCGCTGATCGCCAGCGAGCGGTAGAAGACCGCGTCGCCCAGCGTGTTGAAGTCCACGCGAAGCCGATCGCCCAGCAACGCGCCCGAAGTAATCGGGCTCATCGGGTCAAAGGCCACCACCGCCACGCGCGAGCCCTTCCCCGCTTCCTTCGCACGACGCGAGAACTCCCCGGCAAGCTGCGCCACGATCGTGCTCTTGCCCGCGCCGGGCGAACCCGTCACACCCACCACCCGCGCCGGGCGGCGGCGTTTCGCGCTGCCGCGGATCGCCTTCCCCGCATGAATCAGCGAGATGTCACGCGCCAACTGCGCAACCGGATCAACCCCCGCGCCCGCAACCTCCGCAACCAGCGGCTTCGTCGCGCCCTTCACCGCGTTGACGATGTCCAGCAGGCCCGTCGCCGTGGTGAAACACTGCGCAATCCCCGCCTTCTTCAACGGCTCAATATCCTCCGAGGGCAGAATCCCGCCCATGTACACCGGGATATCCCCGCGTCCCAACTGCTTCAAATCCTCCACCAGCCGAGGCCCCAGCACCAG
>JAVTWO010000122.1:0-46480 GCA_032229765.1 Phycisphaerales bacterium
CAGCACTCAGCACTCAGCACTCAGCACTCAGCACTCAGCACTCAGCACTCAGCACGGCCCGTCACTCACTTGATGAACAGCAAGTCCCGGTACGTCGGCAGCGGCCAAAGCTCGTCCGCCACGATCTCCTCCAGCTCGTCCGCCACCTCGCGCAGGTCCGCCATCGCCGGCTTGACCTCATCGCGGACGTGCTTGGCATGATCCAGCGGCGTCGCCCCGTCGCCATGATGCGACAGCGCCCGGTCGAGCGCTTCCGTCGCGCTCACCAGCCGCCCGACCCGCGCCACGAACTCTTCGAGCTGCGCCCGCTGATCCGCCACGTCCACACCCGCGCCCTGCGTGGCGGCGATCGCCTCCGCCATCCGGCGCTGGTGCTCCATCGCCGCGGGCACGATCTGCGTCCGCGCGATCGACACCATCGTCTCGCCCTCGATGCTCACCTGCTTGACGTACTTCTCCAGGAAGATGTGCCCACGCGCTTCCGTCTCCACTCGCGACAGCACCTTGTACCGGCTGAACAGATCACCAGCCTTCTTCTTGAGGAACACAGGCAACGCATCCACGCTGTCGCGCATGTGGGGCAAGCCGCGCTTCTCCGCCTCCTCGTGCCAGGCCTGGCTGTAGCCGTCGCCGTTGAAGATCACCCGCTTGTGCTGCTTCACGAGCTTCTTGAGCAGATCGCTGACGACCTTCTGCACCTTCGCCTCGCTGGGGTTCTTGCCCAGCGACTTCTCAAGCTGCGAAGCGACGAAGTCCAGCGACTCTGCCACGATGGTGTTCAACACCGTCATAGGCCAGGCGCTCGTCTGGCTGCTGCCCACCGCGCGGAACTCGAACTTGTTCCCGGTAAACGCGAACGGGCTGGTGCGGTTGCGGTCCCCCGCATCCCGCGGCAGGTTGGGCAGCGTCGTCGCCCCCAGATCCAACTGCCCGCCCGTCTTCGTCCGACGACGCATCCCCGACTCGATCTGCTCGACAATGTCCGTGAGCATGTCGCCCAGGAAGATCGAGATGATCGCCGGCGGCGCCTCGTTCGCGCCCAGCCGATGGTCGTTGCTGGCGCTGGCGATCGACGCCCGCAGCAGGTCCGCGTGCAGGTCCACCGCGCGGATCACCGCCGTGAGGAAGACCAGGAACTGCATGTTCGTGTGCGTGTCCTCGCGCGGGTCGAGGAGGTTGATCCCCGTGTCGGTGGACATCGACCAGTTGTTGTGCTTGCCGCTGCCGTTGATCCCCGCGAAGGGCTTCTCGTGCAGGATGCACTGCAGGCCATACCGCGGCGCAACGCGCTTGAGCGTCTCCATGATGAGCATCTGGTGATCGCACGCGACATTGGCATTCTCGAAGATCGGCGCGATCTCGAACTGCGCCGGCGCAACCTCGTTGTGCCGCGTCTTCACCGGCACGCCCAGGATGCACAGCTCCCGCTCGCTCTCGGCCATGAAGCTCAGCACCCGCGCCGGGATCGACCCGAAGTAATGGTCCTCAAGCTGCTGACCCTTCGGGGGCTTCGCACCAAAGAGCGTCCGATCGCAGTGCAGCAGGTCAGGTCTCGCGAAGTACAGGTTCCGATCGACCAGGAAGTACTCCTGCTCAGGCCCCAGCGTCGTGTTGATCCGCGCCACGCCCTGATCCGTCTTGAAGATCCGCAGGATCCGCATCGCCTGCGTGCTCAGCGCCTCGATCGACCGCAGCAGCGGCGTCTTATTGTCCAGCGCTTCGCCGGTCCAGCTCACAAACGCCGTGGGAATACACAGCGTGGTGTTCGGCCCCGATCGGTTCAGGAACACCGGGCTGGTGGGGTCCCAGGCGGTGTAGCCGCGGGCCTCGAACGTCGCGCGAAGGCCGCCCGAGGGGAAGCTCGACGCGTCGGGCTCACCCTGCGTCAGCGCACCGCCCGAGAACTGGCTCATCACGCTTCCCGAGCCGTCCGGGGTGATGAACGAGTCGTGCTTCTCCGCCGTCAGACCCGTCAGCGGCTGGAACCAGTGGGTGTAGTGCGTCGCGCCACGCTCAACCGCCCAGTCCTTCATCGCGCTGGCAACGACGTCCGCGAGCTGCGCATCGAGCCGCTCGCCCTTCTTGATCGTCCGCATCAGCCGCTGAAAGACGTTCTTGGGCAGACGCTCGCGCATCGCCTTCTCGCTGAACACGTCGGAGCCGAAGACCTCCTCGACCTTGTACGCCTGCTGCTGACCCGCCGCGTGGTCTCGCCAACTCGTTGCCGCGGAAATCGCCTCGTAACGCGCCTTGGTCATGGTTGTCTCCAGCGATCGAAACAAAAACACACACGCCGCGATTCGCGGGCACACGCCCGAAACCGTCGGCAGGACTGACCGAGCATGAACTTGAAATCCCGGTCCCCCGATCGTTGCACCCAAACCCACCGCGTCAAGCACCACACCTCCGCACCACCGCGCATTGTGGATAACTCCGACCGTTCTCGACCCACACCCGCACGCCCATCGCCCGATGGCCCATCCGTGCGCGCAAATTTCTGCCCATCGCGACTTTCGCGCGCAACTTCGTGTGCAACGCTGCGGGCGTGAAGTAGACTCCCCACGCCGACGGGACCAAACGGGGGACCCGTCGAGCGCACACATCGGCGTCGTCGGTTCCGCATCCGCGAACCGTCGGCCCACAACTTTCGGGGGGTTCCATGATCGCGATCGTCTGTCCGTTTTCACTCGTCGCACGCGCGCCGCAAGGCCGCGGGCTTTCTCTCTCACTCGCGCTCACGGCGCTGGCGTTTCATTTGTTCTTGGGTGCCTGCGCCGCGCCTCCGAATCTTCAGCCGCTGGCGAGCGCAACGCACCAGCTTGCCCAGGCGGGTCGATCGCTTGGGCCGAGCGTCCAACGCACGCTGCAAGCAGCGCGGCTGCCTGAACACGCGAATCGCTTCGAGCGTGCGTGGTCGTCGCGTGTGAAGGCTCTTGAAGCGCTGAGCGCCTATGCGGACAACCTCCGAGCCATCGCGCAGAGCGCCGAGAGCGAGCACGAGCGTGCCGTTCGCTACAGCGACTCGCTCGCGGCCCTTGCCAACGTCTTCGCGCCAGCGCCGGGTGCCGGCGCGATCATCGCCGCCGCGGCGTCTGCCGCAGATGTGCTGAGCCTGCAAGCCGCCCGCGCACGGGCGAACAGTTCGCTTGCCCACGCCTGCGCAACCGCACAGCCCGGCGTCGAACTGCTCATCGACGCTCTTCGCGAGGACCTTCTCGACATCGACGAACTGGTCCGCACCACCCACGCAACAGCGTTGCTTCAGCCTCAGACTTTCGACGACTCGCAGCGCATCGAAACCGCCTTTGCTCAAGCGCTCGAAGGACTGGCGTCGTTGCGTGAAGCGCTTCGAGTGTGGAGTGAACTGCACGCCGCGGCGGTGAAGGCGATAACCAGCAACACCGAGCCGGACGCCCGCGAGGTCGAAGCCGCCGCGGCGCGTCTGCGCTCATTGATTCAGAAAGCGGGTGGGCAATGAACGGTCTGGAGTCAATCAGCAACGGGCCCGAGCGGACGGGCGAGACATTCGCACAATGGCGTGATCGGCTGATCGAGCATCTGCGCTCGGCGCCGCCGTCGGATCCGGGGCCCGAGGGTTCTGCGCAGCGGGCGTTGATCGAGTCCCTGCGAGCAACTCTCATCGCGCAGATCGACGCTCGCCTGGATCGGCTCGAATCTCGGACCGAGGCGATCGACGCCGCGGGCGAGTCGCTCAAGCCGCCTCGCTCCGGTGCGGATTGAGTGAAGAAAGGAGAGTCAAAGTCGCACGGCTCTGGAGAGCCGTGCCACCTTGAGACCAACTCAACCGCAAAACCCAACCGCGGCCCCGGTCAGAACGACCGGGGCCGCGTTCTCGAGAGGCTTGGATGACTTCTCGATCAGACCTTGAAACGACCGACCAGCGTGGCGAGGTTCTGGGCCTGCTCGGAGAGCTGCGTGGCCGCCTGGGCCGCCTGCTGCGCACCCGCGGTGGATTCACGCGTCACCGCGCTGATCTGCTCGACGCTCTTGGCGATCTGCTCGCCCGCGGCGGACTGCTGCTGGCTGGCGGTGGCGATCGACTGCACCATGCCCTGCAGCGACTTCGAGCCGCTGACGATGGTTTCGAGTGCCGAGCCGGCGGAGTTGGCCAGGTCGACGCCCTTGCTGACCTTGTTGGTCGAGGCGTTGATGATCTGGACGCTGTCGCCGGTGCCGGTCTGGATCTCGCGGATGCTCTTGGCGACTTCCTCGGTCGCCTGCGTGGTGCGCTCGGCGAGCTTGCGGACCTCGTCAGCAACCACCGCGAAGCCGCGCCCGTGCTCACCCGCACGCGCCGCCTCGATCGCGGCGTTGAGGGCCAGCAGGTTCGTCTGGTCGGCGATGTCGTTGATGACGCTGATGATCTGACCGATCTGCTCGCTCTTCTGACCCAGCGCGCCCACGGCCTTGGCGCTGTCGGTCACCTGCGAGGCGATCTGCTTCATCTCTTCGATGGTCTGGTGGACCACCGCGCCGCCGTTGGTTGCCTGCTTGCCCGAATCCTCGGCGGCCTGGGCGGCGTCGGCGGCCTTGCGGGCAACCTCCACCACCGAGGCGCTCATCTCTTCGACCGCGGCCGAAACCTGCCCGGTCTGCTCTTCCTGCTTCGACAGGCCAGAGGCCATTTCCTCGGCGGAGCTGGCGATCTCGCTGGCGGCGGCGGCGACCTGCTGGCTCGACGCGGCGCACTCCTTCACGAGCTTCTGCAGGTTGCCCGTGACGGTGTTGAAGCTGGCGGAAAGCTGACCGATCTCGTCCTCGCGCTTGGTCTCCATGCGGACCGTCAGGTCACCGCTGGCAACCTTCTGGAAGAGGCCGACCAAGGTGGCGATGGGCTGGCTGATGGTCTTGCGGAGCATGAAGACGAAGAAGCCGATCGCACCGACGACCACCGGAACGGTCCACATCATGCCGGACTTGAAGAACCCGGCGACCTGTTCGTCCATCTGCTGCAGGGGCATGGCGATCTCGAAGGCGCCGTGCATGTCGCCGACCTTCCAGTTTTCCATCTTGTGACCCAGCGGGTCGAGCCCGTCGAAGGTGCCGTCGGCGCTGCGCTTGTCGTACTTGGCGGGGTCGCCGTGGCACATCATGCAGTTGGAGTCGAGCTTGATGGCGCGGACGTAGTGCAGGGTGTTGGTCTTCGGGTCGATGCGCCCGAGGTGTTCCTCGCCGCCCTTGGTGACCTGCGCGGTGAGGTCTTTGAGGAGTTGTTCACGGAAGGAGCCGGGCTCGGGTTCGTTCTTGGGGTTGCGGGCGTCGAAGGCGACGACCTTGAAGTCCACGCCCTGGTCCTTGGCGGCTTCGCCGGCGGCCGTCCAGCCCGCGACGACCGGGATGGCGTTGAAGAACTTGGTGTCCTTCAAGGCTTTGCCTGCCTTGACCTCGTTGAGGGCTTCCTGAACGAGCTTGTCGGTATCGAACGCGCCCAAGGCCATGAGCTTGCCGACGTGGTTCTTGGTTTCGTCGGCCAGCGCGGTGAACTGCGAGGCTTCGTCGATCAGCTCGTGCTGAATGTCGCGTTTGTAGCCGGTCATGAAGACCGTGTAGTTGATCGCCACCACCGCGACGAGGATCGTCACGGTCGCGGCAATGATCTTGACGGACATGCTGAGTTTCTTCACTTGGACCATGGGCTGTGCCTCCGCCGCAAAGCTGCGGGCGTTCATCGCGCCGACTCACCTGCACGGTCCCGGCACACTCACAGGACGGGCGGTGCGCGGCTGCCGGAGAACCGGCCCGAGCCGCGGGGCGTGAGGCAGATTTCGACTGATGGAAAACCCTCGATGACCTGCCTCGAATGCCCAGACGCAGAATCCACCCAAAAAGGGGAATGGCGGCACCGTTTGTGCATCAAATGCCATAGAGGTCGTTTTGAACGTTCATGGTTGGTGGAGTTTGAGAACCATCGATCACAAGCAATAGATGGGGTTTTGGCGGGACAACGCCGCTGCGACCGGGTCACGGGTTTCTTTGTACACTGACCATTCACGTGGCGTTCGGTGGATGCCCTGTTCTGGGGTTCTGACTGGCGTTTAAGTTGGACTTTGGGCCCATGGGCCCCTTCTTTGTTCGCGGGAGCCTTGCGAATGCGAAATGTGTGCGAATCGGCGATCGGTGCAGGGCGGGTGACGGGCTTTGGAGTGCAAGGGCGGGACCTTTCCAAGGTGCATCAACCCACAGCCGGGCGTCGGCTTGGGGCTGCGGTGGTTTGGGCGTCGATCGCGGCGCTGGTTTTAGGTGCCGGCGGATGCGGGAAGGGTGCGGGGAGCGGCGATGCGGGTACGGCAAGCTCGGGCGGATCGAGCGCGGCGACGGTGGTCGTCGGCGCAAAGCCGAAGGCGTGGACGGGGTATCTGGATGGCAAGCCGATCGAGGTGGCGAAGGGGACGCTGGGCGATGAGGCGACCATCGAGCGGATCATCGAGGAAGGAACCAAACGCAACCAGGTGATGAACCACCTGGAGTATCTCACGCAGAACATCGGCTCACGCCTGACGGGCAGCAAGCGGGCGCAAAGGGCCAATGAATGGACGCGCGACCGCTTCGCGGCGTGGGGGCTCTCCAACGTGCACTTGGACCAGTGGGGCACGGTGGGGCTGGCGTTTGATCGCGGCCCGAGCTCCGGGGATCTGTATGTTGAGGAGAACGCGCGCATCCGGCGGCAGGTGGCGGCGGAGCAGGGGAAGGAGCCGACGGCGCCGCTGAAGCTGCGGAAAGCACGCGGGCTGGAGTTCACCACGCTGAGCTGGACGCGCGGGACGAACGGGCCTTTGCGGGGCGAGGTGATCCGCATGCCCAAGACGGTGGAAGAACTCGAGAGCATGAAGGACAAGCTCAGCGGGGCGTGGGTGCTGATCCCCGCGGGTGCGCCGGGCGGGATGCGGGACATCCGAGGGCGGGTGGCGGATCAGTACGCCGACCGGGCGAAAGCACGCGAGGCGGCGGCGAAGGGTGAAGAACTGAAGGACCCGACGATGATGCAGCGGGTGTCGCTGCTGCCCGTAGCGGGGTTCATCAGCAGCAGCCGGGATGAGCGGGTGTGGACGGGCGGGATCCGCGGCTGGCGTGAAATGACGATCAGCAACGTGCCGCCGGAGGTGCATGTGCAGGTGCGGATGAGCGATTACGACTACCTCAACTCGCGGATAGCCGACGGCGAGCGGGTGTGGGCGGAGTTTGATCTGAAGCACGAGTTTGAGCAGGGGCCGATTCCTGTGTACAACACGGTGGCGGAGATTCGCGGGACCGAGAAGCCCGACGAGGTTGTGTTCGTCTCGGGGCACCTGGATAGCTGGGACGGGGTGGGGAGCCAGGGCGCAACCGACAACGGGACCGGGAGCGCGGTGACGCTCGAAGCGGCCCGGATCCTCATGGCCAGCGGCGCGAAGCCCAAGCGGACGATCCGGTTCATCCTGTGGACCGGCGAAGAGCAGGGCCTGCTGGGCTCGGCGAGTTATGTCGAGCGGCACAAAAAGGAATGGGACAAGTGGTCGGCGTGCTTCGTCGATGACGGCGGGACCGACAGCCAGGGCGGGCTCGGCGCGTCGACCGATGAGATGGCGCGGGTGCTCGTGGCGGCGACGGCGCCGGTGAACGGGTTGTTCTTTGATTCGGCCGACGGGAAGGCGCTGAATGTGAACGTGCGGATGGTCAAGAGCCTCAGCGACGGCGTTGGGGGCAGCGACCACGCGAGCTTCGTGCGCGCGGGGATTCCGGGGTTCTTCTGGGATGAGGTCGGACGCGCGGACTACGGCTTCGGCTGGCACACGCAGAACGACAAGATCTCGCTGGCGATCCCGGAATATCTCAAGCAGTCGGCAACGTGCTCGGCGATCACGGCGTACCGCCTGGCGTGCGCCCCGGAGCTCTTGCCCAGGGAGCCGAAGAAAGCCGAGAGTGAAGGCGATGAGGACGCGCCGCGGCCTCGTCGTCGGCAGGAAGGTTCGGGGGGTGCGTCGGGTGGCGCGGGGGGTGCGTCTGCCGGCGGTTGAAGGCGTTGGGCGGAGATCATGCGAACGATCCGGGGCGGGGTGGTGCGTCCTTGGTGAAGTAGACACTTTTCATGTCGCGGATTTGGGAATCGACCACATGATGAACAGCAACACGACGGGCAACAACAACGTTGAAACGATTGATCGTACGCTTTCGGTTTCGGCGAGCACAGGTGTGCGGGCCGATCGCGGGCGTGGTCGCGGTGGGTTTGTGCGGGCGGCGCTGGCGCTGACGATCGCGGCGGGGTCGCTGGCGGTGGTGGTGGCTGGGTGCCGGGCTTCGGAGAATGCGCGGGGGAGCGGCTCGACCGTCAGCGGTTCGGGCAGCAGTGCGGCGGCGACATCGGGCGGCAAGGGCGCTCGCGTTGACATCGCGTTCAACGACGAGGCGAAGGCGAAGGCGATGGTGGGGTTCATTCAGTTCCCCAGCATCTCGCCCGACGGTTCGACGATCGTCTTCGCGTGGCTGGGCGATCTGTGGGCGATGCCCAGCAAGGGCGGCGTGGCGACGCGCCTGACCGCGCACGCGGCGGAGGAGCGGCGCAGCGCGTTCTCGCCCGATGGCAAGATGCTTGCTTTCGAGTCCGATCGTGAGGGCGGGCGGAACCTGTACGTCATGCCGATCAGCAAGGACGGGGAGACGATCATCGGCGGGCGGGCGAAGCGCGTGACGGCGCTGGATCGTGCGGCGACGCTCAGCGGCTTCACCAGCGACGGCAAGGCGCTGCTGTTCAACGCGAACCTCGACGCGACGCTCTATCGCAGCAACCGCATGTACCGCGTGGGGATCGAGGGTGATGAGCCGCAGCCGATCACGAGGCTGACCGACGCGTTCGGCTTCGGAGCGCGGATGAGCCCGGACGGCAAGTCGGTGACGTTCACGCGCGGACGGGCGGATTTCAATCGCCCGAAGTACGACGGCTCGGGGTCAACCGACGTGTACCGCATGAGCCTTGAGGGCGACAAGAAGTTTGAGCGGCTGACGAGCTCGCCCCGGACCGACGGCGACGCCTTCCCGCTCGCGGACGGGTCGGTGATCTTTGTTTCGTCGCGCGACGGGACGAACAACGTGTATCGTTTGAAGGCGGGCGCGAGCGATGAGCGGGCGGAGCAACTCACGAAGTTTGCGCCCAAGGCGGAAGAGATCACCATCGGGCACGGCGTGCGCGATCTTTCGGTGAACGCGCAGGGGACGCTGGCGTGCTTTGTGGTGTGGGACACGCTGTACACGCTGGATTTGACGAAGAGCGGTGCGGAGCCGACGGCGGTGACGGCGATCGCGTCGCCCGATGCGCAGGACGCCGAGACGATGCGGATGAACCTGGCGCGGGATGTGACCGAAGCGTCGCTGAGCCCGGACGGCAAGACAATGGCGGTGATCGCGCGCGGCGAGGTCTTTGTGCGGAGCGTGGACGAAGGACGCCCGACGCGGCGGGTGACGTTCACCGCTGGGCGCGAGCGCGGGCTTTCGTGGTCGCCCGACGGGCGGGTGCTGTGGTTCAGCTCGGACGAGACGGGCCCGTCGCAGATCTATTACGCGACGGTGAGCCTGACGCGCGAGGACATCACCCCCAAGGACGAGAGCAAGAAGGACGAAGAGAAGAAGGACGAGGAAAAGAAGGACGAATCGGCGAAGAAGGATGAGCCGAAGAAGGATGAGCCGAAGAAAGACGAACCCAAGAAGGATGAGCCCGCGGCGGGAGCTGCGGGCGGTGCGGGAGCGGCGGGCGGTGCCGCGGCGGTGAAGGCGGATGAGACCAAGAAGCCCGAGGAGGGCAAGAAGGACGAGAAGCTCGCGGCGCCCGCGAAGAAGAAGGTCGACTTCGGCAAGCGCTGGGCGGAGTCGATTCGGTTTGAGGTCAAGCACTTCGACACCTCGATGATCCCGGCGGGGCGTAACGACGGGATGCTGGGGATGGAGGTTCGCTCGCCCATGCCTTCGCCCGATGGGACGAAGCTGCTGGTGACGCGCGGGCTGGGCGATCTGGTGCTCATCGACCTGAAGAGCAAGTCGGCGCGGGTGCTGCTGGAGAGCTGGAACGACGCGGAGGTGCAGTGGGCCAGCGACTCGCGGCACATTGTCTACGCGGTTGAGGATCTGGACTTCAACAGCGATGTGTTCATCATGGATACGGCCGCGGACGCGACGGGCCCGCTGAGCAAGGGCGTGAACGTGACGCGGCACCCGGACCTGGACGGCTCGCCGAGGTTGAGCGCGGACGGGAAGGTGCTGTACTTCCTGTCGGAGCGTGGGAACGAGAACTTCACGTTCGACGTGTACGCGCTGATCCTGGATAAGAAGGTTGAGGCGTTGCGCGGCTGGGAGCTGGATGACTACTTCAAGAAGGCGGCGGAGGCGGCGGGGAAGCGCAAGCCGATCGACCCGGTGATGTGGGACGAGGCGGCGGGCGCGGAAGCGAAGCCCGAAGCGAAAGCTGAGGCAAAGCCGGCCGAGGGTGAGGCTAAGGCCGAGGACGGCAAGAAGGACGAGTCGAAAGTCGCTTCGAAGAAGGCGAAGGGTGCCGAGCCGCTGAAGTTTGATCTGAGCGATCCGCACCTGCGGGTTCGCAAGATTGTCGGCGGCAGCGGGAGCAAGTCGTCGTTGGCGGCGACTCCCGGCGGCGAACGCGTGATCTTTGTGGGCGATGAGGGCGCGGACCGGGCGCTGCAGTCGGTTTCGTTCAAGGGCGATGACAAGAAGGTCATCTCGCCCGGGTCGGCCGGTGGTGTGGAGGTCTCGCTGACGGGCTCGCGTATTAGCTTCGTCAAGGGCGGTGCCGCGTCGCTCGCGGGGCCCAGCGGCGGGAAGGTCGACACCGTCGCCATCGACGCGCCGGTGGTGCTGCAGGTGAGCAAGCAGCAGCGGCAGAAGTTCCTCGAAGCCGCTCGGATCATGGGCAACACGTTCTATCACCCGACGCTGAAGGGTTTGAACTGGAAGGGCATCAGCGAGCGGTACCTGACGCTGGCGCAGAAGACCCGCACCAGCGGCGAGTTCGATCGCGTCTTCGAGCAGGTGCTGGGCGAGCTTGACGGCTCGCACACGGGGATCAACTCGCCCGGGTCGTTCTCGGCGCCGTCGCAGTCGATCGGATATCTGGGGATCGAGACGGTGCCGGTGAATGGCGGATTCAAGGTCACGAAGGTGATCTTCCAGGGCCCGGCGGACAAGGAAGGGACGCGGCTGAACGTCGGCGACGTGATCACGAGCATCGACGGGCGTTTGCTGTCGGAGAACGAGCAGTCGATGCCGACGATCGATCTGAACGCCGCTATGGCGGGCAAGGCCGGGAAGGAGGCGTTGATCGAGGTGAACCGTGCGCCGGCGGCGGAAGGATCGACGGCATTGCCCAAGGCGATGCTGGTGACGCCGATTTCAGCTGGTGAGGACGCGAACCTGCGGTATCAGGACACGGTGCGTGAGCGTGCGATGAAGGTCGAGCAGCTCTCGGGCGGGAAGCTCGGGTATCTGCACATCCGTTCGATGAGCCAGCCCAGCGTGGACGACTTCGAGCGCGATCTCTTCGCGGCGGCGAGCGGGAAGCTCGGGCTGATCATCGACGTTCGCGACAACGGCGGCGGCAGCACCGCGGACATCCTGCTGTCATCGCTGACGGCGCCGAACCACGCGTACACGGTGCCCCGCGGTGCGGACCCGAAGACCACGCCGCGGGACGCGTACCCGCGCGACCGGCGGCTGATCTATGGCTATGGCAAGCCGATCAACGTGCTGATCAACGAGAACTCCTTCAGCAACGCGGAGATTTTCGCGCACGCGATCAAGACGATCAAGCGTGGGACGCTCATCGGCACGGCGACGTTTGGCGGCGTGATCTCCACGGGTGCGGCGAGCCTGCTGGACGGGGCGTCGCTGCGGACGCCGTTCCGCGGGTGGTACTTGCCCAACGGTGCGGACTACGAGAACAACGGCGCGAAGCCGGATGTGAACGTGGCGCAGACGCCGCAGGATGAGGCGACGGGCAAGGACGCGCAGCTCGAGGCGGCGGTGAAGGAGCTGCTCGGTCGCGTGGAGAAGTGATGAAGTAGGCACTGGGCACTGGGCATCAGGCAGTGGTCAGAGTGAGTCGTTGATTTTCTTGAGCCCCTCGCGTTGCGGGGGGCTTTTTTTCTTGCGTGCGTGTTTCGTTGCTGCTTGGCTTGGGCTCTTGATGGTGGCGGTGAGGCGAGCAACGTGATCGATGTGATCGCGGCGTGATTTCGTGGTCGCGGCATGGCCGCACCATCGCGTTGAGCATGATCGCGAGCGGAGAATACTGGTCGGTGGCATGAAACGATGCGAACGGACGGGGACGAACGGCGTGGTGCTCGGTGCAACAGCCGCGAGCGTCGACCAACTCACAAGACGCGCTTTCGGGAAGCGCGAGCTTACGATGCTGATGCTGTGGTTTGAGTGGTGGGCCGAGGGATCGGCGAATGGGCAGGGCCGGACTTGAACCGGCGACACCCGCATTTTCAATGCGGTGCTCTACCAACTGAGCTACCTACCCGGACGAACAAGAATAGCCGGGGTCTGGCATCGGTCAACCCCGTGGCGGGCTTGTGCTTTGATCTCGTTTGCTTTGCGAATCGGTTGGACTTCACGCTTGCGGGCGGTGCGTTTGGGGCTTACGGCTGTTTCGGTGTATTCTCGGGCTTGGCCTCGGGTTTCGGTTGGGGCTGGGGCTGCTGGGCCGGCGGGGTTGGCGAAGAAGATGGTTTCGGATCGGCGGCGGGCGTTGCTGTTGCCGCGGGGGCTGCGGGAGCCGCGGGGGCTTGTTCGAGTTTTCTCGTCGTGATCACGCGCTGAATGATCGACTGGCCCGCGCTGGTCATCGAGAGGTCGAGGGTTTCGTCGATGTGCCCGCGGGTGGCGAGGGCGCGGGAGAAGCTCAGCTCGAGCTCGCCGGTGGCGGAGATTGTTTGGCTTTCGATGCGGGCGGGCTTGCCGTCAGGGCCGGGCTCGCCGGGGAGGTCTTGGGTGGGCGCTTTGCCGGTGATCGTGACCTTGACGGTCGCGCCGTCGTCGGTGAGTTTGGTCAGTTCGTACTCGGCCATGATGTCGGTCTTGACCACCGCGAGCGCGGTGACGCTTTCGCCGACGACGAACCACTTTGCACCGACGCCCACGGGAACCTCGGGGAAGCGTGCGCTGAACTGCGTCAGGATCTCTTCCAGCCCCCCCACCATGCTGGCGCCCATGCCGCCGGCTTTCTCGGGGTTGAGCATGCGGGTGCGGCGGACGCGACCGGACTCGACGCTGACCATCTCGGCCTTCAGCCCGTTGACCGAGCGCAGCAGCGCCTCGGTGAGCATCTTCGCCTGCGGGTCGAGTTGATCGCTCTTGCTCATCTTCGCGTTGTCGAAGCTGAGCATGAGGGTCTGGTCGCCGTTGCGGTCGGCGGGGATGCCCTCGGCGAAGATCGAGACGGTCATCTCGGGGTTTTCGGTCGGGGGCATCGCGGGGACGATCTGGTTGATCTTGGCACTCTGCGTGAGGATCCATCGACCGGCTACGCCCGCCTTGGTCTGGAACTTCACGACGCGGCGCGGCTCGGCGCCGGGCTCGATCACCGTGGTGTTGAAGCCTTCGCCCCTTGGATTCTGTGGGTCCTTTGGTGCCGGCGGCTGCGGAGGTTGAGGGGGGATTTTGGTCAGCGGTTCGGATGGCTTGGTCGGTGCGTTAGGCGCGACCGTCTGAGCGAATGAACCAGTGGCGAGAACCAGGTAAGCGGCCAGGGATACCGCGGCGGGCGTGAGGGGTCTCGTGCTTCGGGGGCTTGAGCTCGGTGCGGGCATGAGGCGTTCCTCCGTGCGGCGGCGGTTTGGCTGTGAAGCTGGGTTGACTCAGAAACCTGGGGAACTCTGCTCGTGGGATCGACCAGTCAACCGACGGCCGCGCACACCTTCTTTGCGGCGTCGGTCAGATCGGTTGCGGGCTGCATGGTGGGGATGTCCTTGCGAGCGGCTTCGAGGAGCTTGCGCCCCGCGTCGACGTTTGTGCCCTCAAGGCGGACCACCAGCGGGACGGTGAAGCCGACCTGCTTGGCGGCGTTGATGATCCCCTGGGCGATGATGTCGCACTTCATGATGCCGCCGAAGATGTTCACCAGCACGCCCTTGACGGACTTGTCGCTGAGGATGATCTTGAAGGCCTCGGTGACGGCCTGCTCGCTGGCGCTGCCGCCGACGTCGAGGAAGTTGGCCGGTTCGCCGCCGTGGAGCTTGATGATGTCCATGGTGGCCATGGCGAGGCCCGCGCCGTTGACGAGGCAGCCGATTTTGCCGTCGAGGGCGATGTAGCTGAGCCCGAACTCGTGGGCCTTTACCTCGGCGGGGTTTTCCTCGGCCGGGTCGGCCATGGCTTGCAGATCAGCGTGACGGAAGAGCCCGTTGTCGTCGAAGTTGAACTTCGCGTCGATGGCGATGACCTGCCCGTCGGGGTGCTCGGTGGTCGGCGGGGTGATCACCAGCGGGTTGATCTCCGCCAGCGTGCAGTCCTTCGCGACGTAGAGCTTCGCGAGGTTCAGCATGATCTGCACGGCCTGCGCGACCTGCTTGCCGCGGAAGCCGAGGTTGAACGCCACCGTGCGGGCCTGGTTGGGCTGAAGGCCCGCGACCGGATGGATGAAGGTCTTGATGATCGCGTCCGGGCGCTCGTGGGCGATGGTCTCGATCTCCACGCCGCCCTCGCGCGAGGCGATCATGACGTTGCGGCGGGTTTTGCGGTCGGTGGTGATGGCGAGGTAGAACTCTTCCTTGCCTCCCCCCTTGCGATCGGCGATGTCAGCGCCGGAGGCCACGAGCAGCTTGGTGACTTCCAGACCCTCGGGCGGGGTTTGCGGCGAGACCATGCGGTTGCTGAGCATGAACTTGGCGGCGTCCTCGGCTTCTTTGGCCGAGCGGACGAGTTTGACGAACCCGGCCTTGCCGCGGCCGCCGGCGTGGACCTGGGCCTTGACGACCGCGAGGGCGTCGGGCTTGCCGGTGGCCTGGGCGATTTTGGCGTAGGCGGCGGCGGCGTCGGCGGCCTTTTCGATCATGTCGCCAGCGGGGACGGGGATGCCGAAGGAGGACAACAGACCGCGTGCCTGATACTCGTGGATCTTCATAGACGGGGAATATAGCCGAACGATTCCCTCCTTGTCGTCGGCGATCGGAGTACGAGGCGGTCCCGAGCGGTCACTGAACAGATCGACTCGCCAACGCCCGGGGTGCCCGCTATCCTTCCGCCCCTTGACCCTGCCGCCCTCGGGACGCACCGACGGCTTGGTCCAGTTCCGCCCGGGCAACGGCCGTTGCGTCGGGCCTCATCGGAGACTTCCCTTGTCCACCACCGGCACGATCACGCAGGTCATCGGCTCCACCTTCGACGCTCAGTTCCCTGAGGACAAGCTCCCCGACATTTACAGCGCTCTGAAGATCGAGGCCGACACCCCCGTCGGCAAGCTCAACCTCACCGGCGAAGTCGCCAGCCACCTCGGCGGCGGCAAGGTCCGCGCCGTGGCGCTGGGCTCGACCGACGGCCTTCGCCGCGGGCTCAGCGTCGTCGATACCGGCTCACCCGTGACCGTTCCGGTCGGTGAAGCGGCCCTCGGTCGCGTCTTCAACCTGCTGGGCCAGCCCATCGACAAGGGGGCCGAGATCCCCGCCAGCGTGAAGCGCTCGCCGATCCACAAGGCCCCGCCCGAGTTTGCTGAGTTGAACCCCAAGACCGAAGTCCTCGCCACGGGTATCAAGGTCATCGACCTGCTCTGCCCGTTCGTCCGCGGTGGCAAGATCGGTCTGTTCGGTGGTGCAGGCGTCGGCAAGACCGTCATCATCCAGGAGCTCATCGCCCGCGTGGCCCGTAACTTCGGTGGCTACTCGGTCTTCGCCGGCGTCGGTGAGCGTACCCGTGAAGGGACGGACCTCTGGAAGGAAATGAAGGAAGCCGAGTACTTCGACTCGGCGGGCAAGAAGTGCCACGTTATCGACAAGGTCGCCATGGTCTTCGGGCAGATGAACGAGCCGCCGGGCGCGCGTCTGCGTGTGGCCCTCTCGGGCCTGACGATGGCCGAGGAGTTCCGCGATTCATCGGGCAAGGAAACCCTGATGTTCGTGGACAACATCTTCCGCTTCACCCAGGCGGGTTCGGAAGTCTCGGCGCTGCTTGGGCGTATGCCCTCGGCGGCCGGGTATCAGCCGACGCTGTCGACGGAAATGGGTGAGCTTCAGGAGCGCATCACCTCGACGGCGAAGGGCGCCATCACCTCGGTGCAGGCGATTTACGTCCCCGCCGACGACCTGACCGACCCGGCCCCCGCCACGGCCTTCAGCCACCTGGACGCCTTCGTCGTTCTGGCGCGTGGTATCGCCGAGAAGGGCATCTACCCCGCGGTGGACCCGCTGGCCTCGACCTCGCGAATCCTCAGCGCCGACATCCTCGGCGAGCGTCACTACGGCGTCAGCCGCCGGGTGCAGACGATCCTTCAGCGGTACAAGGACCTGCAGGACATCATCGCGATTCTCGGTGTTGACGAGCTCTCCGAAGACGACAAGAAGACCGTGGCCCGCGCCCGCAAGATCGAGCGCTTCCTCAGCCAGCCGTTCTTCGTGGCCGAAGTCTTCACGGGCTTCCCGGGCGTGACGACGAGCCTGGAAGAGACGCTCGACAGCTTCGAGCGGCTCTGCAACGGCGAAGGCGACGACCTGCCCGAGTCGGCGTTCATGTACGTCGGCACGCTGGACGACGCCCGCAAGAAGGCCGAGAAGATGAAGCAGGGTTGAGAGAACAGCTCACATGGCACATCGCCACAGGGCACAGCAGAAATAACAAGCATTCAACGAACAAGAGCCCCGGAACGCCCGGGGCTCTTGTTATGCTGTGCGATGTGGCTCTGTGCCATGTGCTGATGTGCGACTTGGGGGCCTCTGGCCGCTCACGCCGCGAGCTTGACGTTCTCGCTGCTTTCGCCGCTGGTGACGCTGAGGATCTGCCCGCCGCCGGCGCCGCCGGAGCCGAAGCGGACCACGACCGTCTGGCTCAGCGGGCCGCTCTGGTCGGAGCGCACGGCCTGCACGGTGTACTGCACCTGCGAGACGTTGCCGGAGATGGTCGAATCGGTGAAGGTCTTTTTGTTCGCCACGCCGACGAAGAGAAACTCGCCGCTGGAGCCGAACCGGCGGCGGACGATGTATGATGTGCCACTGGCCGCGCCGGGGTTCTGGCATTTCCAACGTAAGGTGATAGCCCCTTGCGAGTCGAGGGCGATTTTGAAGTTGTCGGGGGTGCCGGGGGGCCCGACGGGCGAGGGGGCGGCGGTGGGCGGGATCTGGGCGTTGATAAACACCTGCGGGTTGTTGGTTGTGGCGGCGAAGGCGCGGATGGTCCGGAGGAACTCCCCGGCCATGGAGCGCAGATCGCCGATGGTCTCCTGCGCCGAGTTGGTGGCGCTCAGTGCGGCCTGCTTGGCCTTTTCCTGGTTCAAAAGCGCGGCTTGGGCCTCGTCGGTCAGGTCGATAAAGGCGTTGGCCTGGGCGACGGTCAGGCCGATGGAGGCGGGGTTGCCCTCCCAGACGGGAGCGTGGGCCTGGCACCAGGTGATAAGTTCCTCGCGTTTGTCGGGCAGGGTGGACATAAGCAGACCTCCGAAGCCCGAGGCGATACGGAAGGCCCGGGCCATGTGATGTTGACCCCACGCAACAGCGCGCGGGAGTCAATATGGGTTCGGAAGAGTTGTCATCACACTTGAGTTGAACGTGATCTTTTTGTTGATGATTGTGACATGTGTGAGCATGGACGCCACACCCGCAGAGAAGCCGGCGAAGAACGCCGGATTTGCCGCCTCCGGCGTGCAAGATTCTGAAAGATGCCACCCATGAGCAGGGGGAGGAAAACCCGGGGTGTGGGTCAACGTGCTCCGCGATGAACGCCGCTGGGTGGTGGAGCGACCAAGCACCCCTGAGCAGGGGCCTTTCACGGGAAAGCCCAGCACGGCGGCGGGTTCTTCGTGCGCCGCGGCACCCTCACCGCCGCGCGAGCGATCGCGTGCGGGGGCATAGGCGCGGGCTGCGGACAAGCGGTTCATCTCGGCTTCGATGGTCGCTTGGTCGCCGCGAATAAGCCGGAAGCAGGCGGGGACCATCCCTGCTTGGATGAACGCTTCGCTCGCCCGGGTGGCGCCGGTCCGAAGAGCTTACGTTGCGCTGCCGAAGCGGGCCTGATACGCGGCCCAGAGAGCAGCCCCCGCCCGTTCGAGCCTGGCAAGTTCCTCGCCGGCGGCGGAGATGATGGCTTGGGCGGCCTCGTGTAAGATGGCAACCGCGAGCGTGCGGGTCTGGTCATCCGTGGGCACGCGCAGCATCAGGGCCGCGGCCCGTTCCAACGCGTGGATGGCCAGCGGGGGGTTCTGCGTCGATCGCAGGTACGCCGCCACACAGCCACGCAGGGCGGTGGCCTGCACCGCCGCGTCGGCGGGGTGAGCGTTGGCCAGGGCCTGGAGACGAGCCAACAGGCCGTCCGCACGCGCGGGGTCCGCGCCCGCGTGGAAGATGGCGTTGAACAGCCCCGAGGCCAGTTGTTCGCGCACCGCCGCGTCGGCGGGGTGAGCGTTGGCCAGGGCCTGGAGACGAGCCAACAGGCCGTCCGCACGCGCGGGGTCCGCGCCCGCGTGGAAGATGGCGTTGAACAGCCCCGAGGCCAGTTGTTCGCGCACCGCCGCGTCGGCGGGGTGAGCGTCGGCCAAGCGGTTCAGGCGTGCCAGAAGGCGGAACGCGCGCATCCTGTTCGCAGGCGCGTTGTTGAAGGCGTTGAACAGCCCCTTGGCCAGTGGTTCGCGCACCGCCGCGTCGGCGGGGTGGGCGTCGGCCAGGACCTGGAGACGAGCCAACAGGCCGTCCGCACGCGTGTAGTCCGCACTCGCGTGGGCGATGGCGTTGAACAGCCCCTTGGCCAGCTCCGCGCTCGCGGCACGGTCGGCCTTGGCGGCGTCCACGAGCGAGGCGATACAGGCGTCGAGTTCGGCGAGTTCCTCGGCCGTCGCCGTGCCCTGCATCCACATGAAGACGCCCAACGCCCGCACGCGGGGCGGGTGCAGGAAGGCGTCGCCCGTCGCCGCTCGCGCTGTGACCAGCCTTCGCCCGCGGGCCTTGAGGGCCGGAATGTCGCCGGTGGTGTACTCGCGCACGGCCAGGGCGGTGTGGGCGGCGGCGAGGGAAGCCGGGTCGGCACCGGGGACCGGCTCCAGCAGGCCGATACCCTCGACCTTGGCCGGGAAGTTCTCCGCCGCGCGGCGGACGAAGTCGGTCATGCCCAACTTCCACGCGGCGTCGAGGAGGGCGCGGGCCTGCCGCGTGTGCGTGTCCAGCCACCACAAGACGAATGCTTCGCCCAGCACGTCGGGCTCGAGCTTCGGAGCCTCGTGCTGGTTCGCCCCGCTGACCAGGCAGGCATAGGGCGAGCCATCGCCGTAGGCGTCGGCATCGGGCACCTTCAGCGTGGCGGACATCCCCAGCGCTTCGGTCAGCTTCTGTCGCTGTTGAACGACGGACGGATCGAACAGCCCGTTGCACATGGTCGCAAGGCAGAGCAGCCGGGCCCAGGCGTCGTGCTCGGAGTCAGGAATCTTGCCGGTGTCCTTCAGCCGCGCGCGGGCGTGCTTCCATTCCTTGTCGCGGATGTGCTCGACCAGCGCATCGATCCCCCCGTCATCTGCAAAGTCATCAAAGGCCCCGCCCTTTTCGCGCACCGCCTCGGCGGCCATCGCAACAAAGAGCGGGCGAAGGTGCGAGTCGATGCGTTCGGCGAACACACCGCGTTGGACAAGCTCCGCCTCGGTGATTTGGGGCAGCGGGATTCCAGCGTCGTCCCGCGCGCTGGCGTGATCGGCCATGATGATCTCCGCCGCCGCCTCACGGCTGACGCCCCCCAGGTACCGGCCCGGGCTGGTCAGGTCGCCGCGGGCGTAGACCGTCTTCACGTCCGCGGTGACTCTGGTGGCCGCGGCACGCAGCGCGCCCAGCCACGGGGCTTCGAGCTTCGCCGAGGCCGCGGGGCCATACCGGTCCGCGGTGGCGGTGCGGGCCGCTGCCGCGTTCGCTGCGTCGTCATCGCGCGCGGCCCGCAAGGCCGTCCGCTCGAGCAGCAGGAATCGCACCTTGACGCCGGGGGGCAGCGGGTGCGTGCTCGCGGCATCGAGGCGGGCAAAGACACTGGCCACCGCGTCGCCAATCTCCTTGGCCCTCTCGGCCACGTAGTCGAAGATCACCAGCGTGTCCGTATGTGGAGTCCACAGCGTCCAGTCGGGCTTGTTGTCGGCCGTCCACTCAAAGAACCCGCGCTTCCACGCCGGGTGCCGGCGGCAGAGTTCCAGCGCGAGACGGGTCTTGCCGCTCCCCGCCGGGGCGGTCCACAGGTCCCAGAGGAAGGGCCGGTCGTCGGCGAGCCACCGGCCCAGTTCCGCTAGCTCCTCATCTCGCCCCACCACCGCGAGGTACTCGTGCTTGGCCTTGAAGCGGTCGGGATCGGACTGGCCCGCGGCCACCGCCGCGGCCCGTGCGGCCCGGGTCTTGGCGTCGAGCGCTGGCGGGAGGGAGAGCTTGGGGGCATGCGTGTCGTGCAGCAGCTTTTCGATCCGCGAGAGGATCTCGTACTGCCCGCGGAGCATGCGGATCGTCCAGTCCTGCTTGGAGGAGAGGGCGTTGAGTTTGTTTTCAACAGCCTGTTTGTGCGCGGACCACTCGGCTTGCAACGCCGCGAGGCCCGACTTGAGCGCCTCCACGCCCTCGGCCAGCGCCGAGGTTCGCTTCAAAAGTTCGCCCGCGATGAGCAAGTGCATCGCCTCGGCGGCCGGGTCGTTGCTGGCGTAGGCGTTCTTGGTGAACTCCCAAAGGGCCTCACCGAAGCGGGCGTTGAGCCGACGCACGATCGCATCGACGGCGGCGGTGTCGGTCTCGAAGGGGAGGGAGTTTCCCTTGTTGAGCCAGCGCAGGAACTGGACCCACGCCCAGTCTTCTCCGGGCTGCTTGTCTCGCCTTTCAATGAACCGCCAGAGTTGGTCCTCGAAGAGCGCCGCGTACTCGGAATCGGGCGTGCCCGCTTCGTTGTCCACCACGGTCTGCCAGGCGGCTGGTGCCTCGTGGGCGTGCTGCTTCAGCCACGCGCGGGCATCCTTGTTCTGAACCCCTGGCAGCGCGTCGCCCGCCCGCTCCTCCGCCGCGTCGAGCAGAACGAGCCGGATCGCTTGCCCGACGCCACGCGTGAGATCGTGATTGGCAAAGAAGGTCTTGGCGTTCTTGAGCCGGTCCTTCTGCCAGTTGCAGACCCACTGGTGCAGAAAGTTGGGAACCACGCCCAGAAGGAAGACCAGCAATGAAAGGCACCATTCGTTGTTGAGCACGAAGAAGGTGATCACACCCAGCAACGCAAGCAGCGGAAAAACCACCCACGCGACCCAGTTGGGGACCGCGCGGCCAGCGCACCTCACTGCAAGATGACGGAAGAACTTGCTCATGGATCAGTCCGCATCTTCTGTCAACCAGTGGTTCGTCGTTTTCGCCGCGACATGCGACGTTTGGTCTGTGTGAATCAGCGTCACACCCAACCCGGCGCAGAGCACCAGGGCCGAGAGGCGGCAGAATCCGGTCGTCGTTGCGCCCATCGAACAGAGGGTATCCGTTCATAAGAACGGCGATTTTTCCGCGTCGACGGCAAGTCACCCCTGCGCAGGGGTCTTCGGCGTTCGGCTCATCTCCACCCGCCGCGCCGGGGATCAGACCCGCGTTGGCGGGGTCGCGACGCACGTCCAAAAAAATCGGGCTTGGCTGAGCGCTGTGGGGGTTGGTGCGACGTTGGTGTGCAAGAACGCCCCGTAGGCCTGAAGAAATGCCGCGTTGGTGTGATGGAACGTCGCGTTGGTGTGATCGAACGTCGCGTTGGTGTGATGGAATGCTCCGTTCCTGTGATGGAATGCGGCGTTGGTGTGATGGAACGTGGCATTCGCCTGAACTTTTCTCGCGTTGGTCAGGACTTTTGTCACGTTCGACCGGACTTTCCTCACGTTCGACCGGACTTTTCTCACGTTCGTCAGGACTTCTCTCACGTTTGCCAAGACTTTCCTCTCGTTTGTCCGGACTTTTCTTGCGTTCCTCTGCACGTGCGTTGCGTTCGTGTGGATTTTTGTTGCCATAGCGTGGGCGTGCGCTCGGCACCTGCGCGTGCGTGGTGCGTGCGCCGGCGCGGGCGTTGCTTCACCGACCTTCCGCTGCACGAACGCCGGTGCCGGGCCCGCCGCCGGGCCGATCGGCTGAGCGCCGCTCGTCACCAGCCGGATACCTCTGGCCGAACCTGTCTTTGCGTGCTAGATTCTCTGCATGAGCACCTCAACCGCGCGTCCGACACTGAACCGTGACCGAGAGACCAACCGCGCCGAGCCCTCGACGCGGTGCGGTGCGCTCTGCCGCCGCCGTGTCACGTGGCGTGCCGCCTGCGCCGCGCTCGTGCTGACCCACGCCGGCGTGATCGTTCAAAGCGCCGCCCTCGCCGGGCCCCTCTCGCCGCCGATCGGGCCCGTGACTTCCACGCAAAAAACCCTCGCCGAGATCGAGCCGCGCATCGCCGTCAGCGCCACCAACACGCCGGGCGACGCGAACTCCGTCTTCCGCATCAGCGCACCCGGCTCGTACTACCTCACCGCCGACGTGCTCGGGCAGCTCAACAAGCACGGCATCGAGATCGCCGCCAGCAACGTCACGCTCGACCTCAGCGGCTTCACCGTCGACGGGCAGAACCTCGCCGGGGCGTTCAACGGGATCACCCTCGACGGCCTCGTGCTCGGCACCGTGGTCAAGAACGGGCGCGTGATCCGCTGGGGAAACACGGGTGTTTCCCTCGACGGCGCCGGCGCCGACCCGGGCAAGATCGTCCGCGAAATCGAGGCCAGCAACAACCTGGGCATCGGCATCGACGCGGGGGACACCGCCCTCGTGGTGGACTGCGTGGCGCGCAACAACGGCAGCGCCGGGATCCTCGCCTCCTCCGCCTCGATCGTGCGCAACTGCATCGCCCGCGAGAACGGTTCCACCGGCATCTCCGTGGGCCTGAACTGCACCATCGAGTCCTGCACCGCGCGACTGAACGGGGCTTCCGGGTTCGGCGCCAGCTCCGGCATCACCATCATCAACTCATCCTCCAACGGCAACGGCGCCAACGGCTTTATCCTGGGCGGCGCCGCCACGGTCCGGAACTGCTCCGCCAACGACAACAACGACGCGGGGTTCAGCCTCTCGTCATCTTCGGTCATCACCGGGTGCAGCGCCATCGCCAACACCACCTTCGGCTTCCAGGTCTCCTCCTCCTCGCGCCTGACCGACTGCACCGCCGTCAGCAATGAGTCACACGGGTTCCAAGTCGTCGGGAGTGGCAACACCGTCACCGGGTGCGTGGGTCGGACCAACGGCACCACCACCGTCGCCGCCAACTTCCTCGTCTCCGGCTCCGACAACGTCATCAAAGCCAACGCCGCCGGCCTCGCGGATTACGGTTTCTGGGTCACCGGTGTCCGGAACATCATCACCCAGAACACCAGCGCCGGCGCAAGCACCCGCAACTGGGACTTTGTCGCCAACAACATCTACGGGCCCATCATCGACCGCTCCGTGGTCAACACCGTCGCCGTCTCGGGCGACAGCTCCGCCTCAACCACCGGCACCTCCGACCCGGGCGCCAACTTCACGCACTGACAGATCCGCGTGCGTCGCTTACTCGATTCCACGGTCTTGATACGCTGGAACGTCATGCCCCGCGCACGCAGGAAATCCGCTCCGCCTCCGCCGACCGACCCGACCACCACGCACGGGCCCGCAGACTCGCAGCCGCGTAAGCCGGGACGCGTGAAAGCTCCCAAGCCGCTGCAGGAGCCCAAGTGCTCGATCTTCGGCATCGTGGCGCGGTCATCGCCCAGCGTGCTGATCTTCCGCCGCGGGCCCAGCGCGTGGTTCCACCTGCTCCGCTGGCGCACCGACAAAAACACCCTCGAGCCCGGCGTGTGGGTGCGCAAGAAGCTCTACACCGAGCGCTGCGATTTCTCCGACGACGGAAAGTACCTCACCTACGCCCTCGGCACCGCCCGCGAGATGTTCTACTTGCTGCAAGTCGGGCTGTGCAAGGCCCCGCCGCACGACCGACTTCACACGCAGCACAACTGGGTGGAGGGCGTGCCCTTCTGCGGCGGCTGGTACTTCCGCGGCGAGCGCGAACTCTTCGTGCACGACGTCCGCAAGACCCTGCGCCTCGACGGGCGCAACTTCACCCTCGCCGAGGGCAAGAACGCACCGTACGCGCACCTCCGCCGCCGCGGGTGGACGTTGCACGACGCCGAGAGCTTCGGTGAGTACCTCGGGCAGACGAACGTGGTGTATCCGCACACGTTCACCAAACCCGGACCGGCCAAGACCGCCACGTTGCGGTGTTTCATCGAACGCGGCCCGCGCGGTACGTTTGAACGCCCACGCCGCTACGAACTGCTCCGCGACGACGGCACAACCGAGCCGCTCGAAAACACCACCTGGGCCGACTGGAGTATCGAGGGCCATCTGCTCACCGCGACCCACACCGGCGTGCTGCGCGCCTCGATTGTCAAGAACGGGCGCCTCCACCGTGTCCTGCACGAGCACGACCTCAGCACGCTCCGACCACCTTCGGGCAACCCGCTGGGGCCTTCCAAACCGCAAACCGCCGAGGGCCGGTGAACCGACACGAACCGAGGGCTTCACCTGAAGTTCGTTGAATGGCCCATGACCGCGCGCGCGAACCTGTCCATCACCAGAACCAATCAGCCCAGCTTCACGCCCTTCGTGGCGTCAATCGACATGCTCTTCAGTTGTTTGTTCGTACTTCTCCCCCGGCGTGGTATGCTGGTGAGGTGCCCCGCCCACGGGCATCTCGGCTGGTCTTGGCGTGGCGTGCTCGTGGTTCGGCTTTCGATGCTCTTCATGTGACTTTCCCGCACCGCTGCGCCATCGGTCCGCACCGTCGCAGTGCCGTCGGTCCGCTTCCGCGCCCGGCGTGTTTGGTTGGCACAGTTCAGGAGTCTGTTGATGCGTTCATTGATGATCTCGGCGCTGACGGTCTTGACGATCGGGTTGGTTGTGAAGCAGGCCGACGCCGTGCCGTACACCAACAACACGCTGATCATCAACGGGTCGACCTTGGCTGAGCCCTATCCCAGCGAGATCACCGTCTCGGGGTTCAACGGTCCCATCGGCAACATCTCCATCCGCCTCAACGACGCGGTGTTCCCCTTGCCCCTCGGCATCAGTGTCGTGTTGGCGGCGCCGAACGGGAAGAACTACGCACTCTCAGTTCGTTGCGGCAGTGCCCTGCTCGCGGCGAATCAGTACCCATCCTTTTCACCGAACGGCACGTCCACCTCAAGCCCGCTCCTGACCGGGTCGAACCTGCCGCGCAACTGCGCACCGGCGCTGTCGCTCACCGCGCCGGCGCCCGCCGGTCCGTACGTCAACGCGCTCGACGATCTGATCGGGACCGATCCCAACGGGACTTGGCGTCTGTACATCGACAACAAGCCCGAAAACAGTACATTCTTGATTCAGGGAGGCTGGACGCTCTTCATCGATCCGCCCGCGCCGGCGAATCCGACCAGCCCCTCCGCGTTCACCTATCAGGGCGTCATTGAGAACAACGGCGTGCCCGTCAGCGGGCAGTTCCACCTCCGCGCCGCCCTCCACGATCAACCCGCAGGCGGCTCACGCGTCAGCCCGATTCTGCTCGTGCCCATCACCGTCGAGAACGGGCGTTTCACAACGCTCTTGGACTTTGGACCGGACACGCACTCCGCCACGCAGCCGCGGTACCTCGAACTCGCGGTCAACAACGTGACGCTCGGGGCTCGTCAGAAAATGACCCCCACGCCCAGCGCCATCGTCGCGGCGCGGGCCAACGTTGCGGACTCCGCTCTCAGCGCCAACTTCGCCACAGCCGCCGGCACCGCAACCAACGCGACCAACGCGACCAACGCAACCAACGCGGTGAACGCCACCAACGCCGTGAATGCCGCGAACGCGACCAACGCCACCAACGCCGTGAACGCAACCAACGCGGTGAACGCGCAGAGCGTGCCGTGGACCGGTTTGACGAACATCCCGCCACGGGTGCAAAGCCTGAAGTGGGAGCAGGCCACCGAGATCGCCACGGGGTCGTACACCGAGGGCTGGGTCGGCGTGATGAGCCAGCCGATCTCGCCGCTGACCATCGGTGCGCCGTTTCAGGGGGTCTCGGTCCTGCCCTGGCAGCTGACGTTGGTCAACCCGACGCTCGCGAACTTCCGCGGCGGGATCCGCCTTGCCGACAACGGGTTCCTGGAAGTCACCAACACCGCCAACCTCGCGAGCCCGAGCTTCGCGCGACTGAACAGCCTCGGTGCGTGGTCGAGCGTCTCTGATCGGCGGCTCAAGAAGAACACCGAACCACGCAGCGCCGAGCAGGACCTGTCGCTGGCGCTGCAACTGCAAGGGGTGAACTTCCGCTGGTCAACCGATGGGCGGGAGGACTTCGGCCTCATTGCACAAGACGTGCAAACGCTCCTGCCCGAGCTCGTCACGGGCAACGAGTCGCGCGAGATGCTGACGGTGAACTACGCGCAGCTCTCGGTTGTCACGCTGGGCGCGGTGAAGCAGCTCAAGCTCGAGAACGACCAGCTCCGCGAGAAGAACAGCGAGCTGGAACAACGCGTCGAACGCCTGGAGCGGCTGCTGAACGCGCAGGATGTCAAGACGCCCGCATCACCCCGTTGATCCGTTCACGAACCCACCGCATCACGCCCGCCGAGGAAGAACTCCATGGAAAATCCACTGAACCGTCTTCGAGCTTCGTTCATCGCTTGTATCGTCTCGTGCCTCGGCGTTACGCCGATGGCCTCGGCGCAGGTTTTCTCGAACCCGGCGAGCCTCAACGTCCCGAACGGCACCACGACCGCAACGACCTACCCGAGCGTGATCACGGTCCCGAACAACGCCGTCGCGGGTAACGTCGTGCGCCGCGTGGCCGTGACGATCAAGGGATTCACATCCACCTACATCGCTGACACGCAGATTCTCCTCGTGCCGCCGGTGGGTGGGCCGATCCGCCTGATGACCTTCAACAACGGCGGCGCGAGCGCACCGAACGTCACCGTCACGTTCTTTGCGGAAGCCCCCGTCGCCCTTGAAAACTTTTCCGCGACGCTCTTTTCGGGCGCGTATGTGCCCAACCCATCAACGTCTTACACGTTCCCTACGCCGGCCCCCGCGGCTCCGAGCACCGGCTCTCTCTCCGCCCTCACCGGGATCAACCCCACCGGGAACTGGAGCCTCTACGTTGCCGACAGCTTCCCCAGTCTTGACCCCGTGATCATCACCGGCGGGTGGGAGTTGGAGTTTTTCGCCGACGCCGCCCCCGCCCCGACCGCCTTCACGTATCAGGGCAAGCTCAACCCAGCCGTGACGGGCCCGATCAACGCCCGCTTCTCTGTCTGGCAATCCGACAGCAGCAGCAACCTCGCTATGCGTTTGGTTGGTCCGTTGACCATCAACGCCATCCCCGTCAACCAGGGTGTCTTCTCTACGAGCGTCGATTTCGCCCGCACGCTCCCCGCGGATCGGGCCCTGTGGCTCGAGGTCGAAGTGGAATCTCCCGCGGGCTCCGGGTTCGTCAAGCTCACCCCGCGCCAGCCGTTGACTTCACCGCCCGTGGTCTCCGGCGGGTGGAGCACGCAGCTTCAAGCCGCGGGCGGCTTCCCCACGATCAACACCGCCTCACGCGTGGGCATCGGCGTGCTGAAACCTTCCATGTCGCTGCAGGTCGCCACGACTTCCGAACTCGGCAACGTCCCGACCCTCGGCCTGACCAACGGCAACAACTTCCTCTACGCCAGCCTCCCGGCCGGGAACTCGCCCGGGTCGCTCATCTGGAGCAACGCCACCGCCCTGCGCTTCGGCGTCGAATCATCGCTCGGTTCGAGTTACAGCGAACTGATGCGCATCGACGAGTCCGGCAACGTCGGCATCGCCACCAACGCGCCCTCCGCCCGGCTTGATGTCCGCGGCAATATCCGCCTCGGGAACAACAGCCAGTACTCGGCCGTGGGCGGCACGGAAAATCTGCACATCAAACGCGGGTCGATCAGTGCTCTGGGGACCATCACCGGCGGCTCGGGCTTCACCGTCACCAGGACCGGCATCGGTCTGTACCGGATTCAGTGGACCGCCGCCAACGGGTTCAGTGATTTCCCCGCCTTCACCGCCAACGGCATCGGCGCCGGGATCGTCCTGACCTCCACCAGCGGCGTCATCAACCCCGATGGCTCCGGCAACGTCGACGTGCGGTGCACGCTCCTCAACGGTTCGCTCATCGACGCAGCCTTCTCGTTCACACTCATCGGTGCACGCTGATGCCCCGCGGCACGGCGCACGCCCCGTCGGTTTCCAGATTCTGTCCATAACCGTCTTTTCGTGATCCTGACCAAAGATTGGAGTTCACTGTGTTGAAACACATCGCCCTGCCCCTCATCGCCGCCTTGCCCGTGCTGTGCCTTCCACAAACCCGGACTCACGCGCAGACCTTTACAAACGCCACACCCTTGAACGCACCGATCAACGTGCAAACCGCCAATGTGTACCCCAGCGTGATCTCGGTGCCCATCGGCGCCGTCCCCGGCGACACCGTTCCGCGTATCGCCGTCCGGGTCAATGGGATCAACCACAACTGGTGTTCTGATATGGGGATTCTGCTGGTCAGCCCAAGCGGGCAGGTTGTACCGCTCGTGCTCGCGAACTTCGGCAGCGGCGATGCCGTGAACACCAACGCGACATTCTTCGCGGAAGCCACAACACCCCTGTCTACGACGGTCACGAACTTCGTATCGGGTGTCTATCTTCCGACGACGAACACCAACATTTCCGCCCCCGCGCCCGCCCCGGCGAGTCCGTACACCGGCACACTTGCCTCTTTGACCGGGTCGCAGGCGTTCGGCAACTGGCAGCTCTTCGTGTTCGACAACTTCGCGCCGTCCGATCCTTTGTCCATCACCGGCGGCTGGTCGATCGAGTTCCTGCCAAACTCCACGCCGCAGTCCAACGCGTTTACGTATCAGGGCAAGCTCGAGAACGCCCCGAGCAGTTCAACCGCCAACTTCCGCTTCTCCGTGTGGGATCATCCGACTTCGACTTCCGCCGTCCTGCGCGTGGGGAATGTCAGCACCGTCAACGCCGTCGCGGTGCAGAACGGCTTGTTCACCGCGAGCGTCGATATCGGGCGCGAGCTGAAGTCCGACCGGGCGCAGTGGCTGCAGATCGAAGTCGAGAGCCCCCCGGGCTCGGGCTTCGTGGCGCTCTCGCCGCGCCAGCCGCTGACGCCCGCTCCGCAGGCGCGTGTGGCAACCCTTGCGGCAACCGCAACAACCGCGACCACCGCGACCACCGCTTCGCAGCTTCAGTCCGGCCGCGCACGAATCCGCGGCGACGCCGGCGCGAGTCCCAACTCACCCGGTATCTGGTTCTCATCGCCCATCGCAACGCCCATCGACCGTGCCTTTGTCGGCATGCTGGACGACAGCAACCTCGGTCTCTTCGTCAACGGCGATTGGCGACTGCGCGCCAACGCCAACGGCAACGTCGCCATCGGTGACAACTCGGTCAACGCACCAACCGAGCGTTTGACCGTCACCGGGAACGTTCAACTCAACACCGGCACCGCCTTCGTGCCCAGCAAACTCGCCTTCGGCACTGTCGGCGATGAGGGCAGCAGCGCAGAGAACACCGACGCGGTCTATTTCTCAAGGTTCAACACCGCCACGGATATTACTGAGCTTCGCCTCATCATCGGTGACAACAACACCGGCACAGTCGGTCTCGACTCGCTGCGGATCTGCACCACGTCCGTCGGCGGTAGCCTCTTCGAACGCTTCCGCTTCCAAAGCGACGGCCAAGCCTTCAAGCCGGGTGGCGGTTCGTGGGCCGTCCTTTCCGATCCTCGCGCCAAACACGACGTCGCACCACTCACCGGCACCCTCGACAAACTGTTGAGCCTCCGCGGCTACTCCTTCCTCTACAACGACGACCGCGTCGCCAGCGGCATCGCCCGCCCCGGTACACAGATCGGACTCATGGCCGACGAAGTCGCACGCGTCTTCCCGGATTGGGTCTCCACCGACAGCACCGGCACCCGCTACGTCACCGAACGCGCAACGACTGCCCTCATGGTCGAAGCCCTGCGCGATCTGCGCGCGGAGAAAGACGCTGTCGCGGCAAAGGCCGATGCGGCTCAGCGTGAGGTCGAAGCCCTCAAGGCCGAGATGGCCCAACTGAAGTCGCTGATCAACCAACTCGCCCGCGAGCGCGCCGAGCCACCCAAGTAATCACGCGGCACATTTATCGATCGAGGAGTTCACCCATGCCCCTTCATCTCGTCAAAGTCCGCGCCCTCTTTGCTGCGCTTTGCGCCGCACTGATTTTCACGCCCTGCGCACCCGCGCAGACCGCTACCACTTTCACCTACCAAGGCTCGCTCTCGTCCTCCGGCGCGCCGTTCACAGGCTTTGCCGACCTGCGGGCGGAACTTTTCTCGACGCTCTCAGGCGGCGCTCCAGTTGCACCCGCCGTCGATCTCACCAACGTCTCGATCACCAACGGAGTCTTCACCGTGCCGCTGGATTTCGGTGCCGCCTTCGACACGGGGCAACCGCGTTGGATCCAGATCAGCGTGCGTGCACCCGCCGGTGCGGGCAACTACACCACACTCTCGCCGCGGCAGGCCATCACGCCTACGCCTCTGGCGCAAGGAATCGTCGGAGTCCCCATAACCCGAGGTGGGCCTGAAACGCTCGATCAGTCTCAAGACGAAACCACCGGCAACGCGGGTAACGTGGGTGCTTTCGGCGGTGGAAACTCATGGCAGTCCTTCACCCCCACTTTCACGGGCTATCTCACACGACTTCAACTGCGCGGCGCCTCGGCTTCGTTGAACGCCCAGCCACTGAACGTCCGACTTCACCTTGGTGTCGGCAACTCTGGACCGATCATCGGCGAGTTCAATATGAGCGCGCCCGATACGGGCTACGAGGTGACGCTGCTCAACTTCGCCGTGCCGTACTTTTTCGTGCAGGCCGGATTGCCCTACACGCTCGCGTTCAACGGTCAGGTACTCCTCGAACAATCGAACAACCAGATCGTCAACGCATCGGGGCTCATGAGAGGCGGCCCGTACAACTATTGGTTCCGCACCTTCGTCACACCAGTTCCGTCGATTAACGCCGCAGCATCCAACGCGGCTTTCGCCGCTATTGCGAACACCGCCTCCACCGCGACCAACGCCACCAACGCCGCGAGCGTTCCATGGTCCGGGCTCACGGGGCAAGCCGCGGTTTCCACCGGCGCCATCGGTACCGGGTGGCAGATGCTCTTCAACAACTCCACCACGAGTTTCCGCGGAGGCGTACGCCTGGCCGATAGCGGGTTCCTCGAGATCACCAACAACGCCGCGAACGCCAACCCGAGCTTCGCGCGTCTGGCCAGCAACGGGACCTGGTCCGCCGTCAGCGATGAACGCCTCAAGACCGACATCTCACCGGCGGAAGGGCTCCTCGCGACCGCGATGAAACTCCACCCCGTCAACTTCCGATGGAAGTCCAGCGGGGCGGCCGACCTCGGCTTCATCGCGCAGGACGTCCGGCGCGTGCTGCCCTCGCTCGTGACGGGTGAAGACGCAACAGAGCGGCTCACGCTGAACTACAGCCAGCTTTCCGTCGTCGCCATCGGCGCGGTGCAGGAACTCAAGTCACGCCACGAGGCGCAGCTCGAAGCCCTCAAGAACGAGTTGAAGAAGCGCGACGCGGAGAACGCCGAGCTGAAGGCCCGCCTTTCGGCGATCGAAGCGGGATTGCTGAAGCTCAACAAAGAAAACGGCAGCACCGACGGCGGCAAGTAATGGTCGTTTCTGACCGATAAACGAAGGTTGGAGATGATCATGAGAATCAATCTGTTTTCAACCGCCGCCGGTACGACTCTCGCCGCCCTGCTGAGTGTTTTCTCATCAGCCACCCAAGCTCAGACGTATACCAACTCGGCTCCGATCACCGTTCCGACGAACACCGGTGATGGCCGAGGCACGCTCTACCCAAGCGCCATCTTCGTCAGCAACGGCCCAACGTCGATCGGCTACGTCAGTGTCACGCTTTTCGGATTCACGCACAGCTATTCCGGCGATATGAACGTGTTGTTGGTTTCGCCGACCGGCCAGAAGATCCTGCTCATGGCCAACGAGAACGGCGGCGGTAGTTCCACGAACAGCACCCTGACCTTCATCCCGGACGGCACCGCCACACTTCCCGTTGAAAATCAGAACGTCGTCTCCGGCGTCTACGCCTGCTCGGTGTACACGCCTCAGACCCTCCCCGCTCCAGCCCCCAGCGGACCTTATCTTACCTCCCTCGCCCCACTCATCGGCACCGACGCGAACGGTACCTGGAACCTCTTCGTTTGGGATGGATTTCCACCACTCGATAACGGCACCTTCGCTGGCGGCTGGTCCATCGGCTTCTCGGATTCGCCCACTTCCCTCCCCACCGGTTTCACCTATCAGGGCGTGCTCTCGGCGAACAACTCGCCCGTCAACGGCAACGCCAACGTCCGCTTCACCCTCTGTAACAACCCTTCCGCCGCCACGTCGATCTGCGCCGTCGCCACACCCATCACCCGCTCCTTCACCAACGTCGTCGACGGCAGGATCACCACCACGCTCGATTTCGGAAAGGCCTTTGACAGCTCGCAAGCCCGCTGGCTCAACATCGAGGTCGAGTCGCCCCCCGGCTCGGGCTTCGTGACGCTGACTCAGCGACAACCGATCACCCCCGCTCCGCAGGCTCGCAGTGCCCAGCGTGCGGTGCTCGCGGATACCGCAACCATCGCGACCACCGCAACCATCGCGACCACCGCAACCAACGCCACCACCGCCGATCAGCTCGCCCCCGGACGCGTCCGCATCCGCGGCGACGCCGGAGCCTCCGGAAGCTCCCCCGGCATCTGGTTCGCTTCGCCCTTGAACGCCCCTTTCGATCGCTCATTCGTCGGTCAACGCGACGACGCCAACGTCGGCTTCTTCAACAGCGACTGGACTTTCCTGGTCAACGCCAACGGCAACACCGTCCTCGGCGACAACTCCGGTGCCGCCCCGCCCGAACGCCTCACCATCAACGGCTCCGTCCAGATCAATACAGCCAGCGGTAGCGGCCGCATCAGCTTCGGATCCATCGGCGACCAAGGCACGTCCGCCGAGAACTCGGACGCCGTCTACTTCCAGCGGGTCAACCCAGCTTCAGATTCCACTCAGCTCCGCCTCATCATCGGCGATAACCCAAACCCCAACCCGCCGATCAACCCCAGCAGCCCCACCGACTCCTTCCGGATCTGCACCACCTCCACAGGAGGCAGCGTCCTCGAACGCTTCCGCTTCCAATCCGACGGCGTCGCCCTCAGGCCCGGCGGCGGCTCGTGGTCCGACCTCTCCGACCCGCGCGCCAAGCACGACATCGTCCCCCTCACAGGTACGCTCGAAAAGCTCATGAACCTCCGCGGCTATTCGTACCGCTTCAACGAGGATCGCATCGCTCAGGGCATCGCCCGCCCAGGCCCCCAGATCGGCCTCATGGCCGACGAGGTCGAACGCGTCTTCCCCGATTGGGTCTCTACCGACAGCACCGGCACCCGCTACGTCACCGAACGCGCCACCACCGCCCTCATGGTCGAGGCCCTCCGCGACCTGCGGGCGGAGAAGGATCGACAAATCGAGGCGCTCAAGATCGAGGCCGCCAAGCGCGATGCTGAGAACGCCGAGCTGAAGGCACGCATCGAACGTCTCGAACGCGCGTTGAACAAGCCCTGAAAGATCGAGTCAATCGATATCGCAGCACGAACCGAAGAAAACACCCGCCGCCGACAAGCACGTCGGCGGCGGTTTTCATTTCAACCCGCGCACCACACATCAACCACACGCCGAAAAGTCTGTTCCTGCGGCCGTCGCGAACAGGCTCTCGTCAACGCCAACACCCTCATGGCGCAAAAGCCAGCGTTTGCGATCCAGCCCCGCGCTGAAGCCACCCAGAGAGCCGTCGGCCGCCACAACGCGGTGACAGGGGATGATGATCGGGATGGGGTTCGCGCCGTTTGCACCCCCCACCGCCCGCGAGCCGCCGGGCAGGTCGAGCCGGCGTGCGAGATCGATGTAGCTGCGGGTTTCGCCGCGATTGATGGTTTGAAGGAGCGTCCAGACGCGTTGTTGAAAGGCGGTGCCGCGGGGCGCAACCGCGACGGTGAATCGGTGCAACACGCCGGCGAAATACTCGTGCAGTTCTCGCTCCGCCTGATCGAGCAGCGCCATTGCCGCGGCATCTTGAATGGTGTCTTCCGCCACTGGCAAACCATGATCGACAAAACGAAGGCCCGTCAGCCCGTGCGAGCTGGCTTCGATTCGGATCAGGCCGATGGGCGATTCGATCGTGCGAACGCTGGTCATACCCCAACCATAGACCGACCACGCACCGCGAGGGTGAACCTTCGAACGGCATTGCTTCTGTTCGGGCCGGCGCTATCATCCTCTCCCCCAAGTTTTTTGCGGAGATGATCCCATGAAGTCCAAGACCCATCCCAAGTACTACAACGACTGCAAGGTCTATCACAACGGCCAGGTCGTCATGACCGTCGGCGCCACCGTCCCCGAGATGCACGTGGAAGTCTGGTCGGGCTCGCACCCGTTCTTCACGGGCAAGCAGGCCTTCGTCGACTCCGCGGGCCGGGTCGAGAAGTTCCAGAAGAAGTTCCAGGGCAACTACTTCGCCAAGAAGGAAACCAAGAAGGAAGCCCCCTCCGCCTGATCAGGCGAAGGCTCCGCTTCGAATACGCCGAGCGATGCCCGCGGTCCTGCGTGACGCGGTGCGAACCTCGGCCGAGGTGATCTGCCCGTGCCGAACGCATCGGAAGCACCCTCGACTGTTGAAGCCAAACCAAGAGCCCGGCGCGTGCGCCGGGTTCTTGTCATTCTGGCCCTGATCGGCCTGACTCTGACCATCGCGGCGGAAGTGGTTTTGCGCGCGTTTGTGGGCCTGGGTGATCCCCCGATCTACTTCACCGACGACAAGTTCGAATACGCCATCAAGCCCGGGACGTACCACCGCTTCGGGCACGAGATCTTCTATAACCGCTTCAGCATGCGGTCGGCGGAGACCGAGTCGAAGAAGGCCGACCCGCGCGAGCTGCGCGTTCTGGTCCTAGGCGACAGCATCGTCAACGGCGGCTCCCCCACTTCCAACAGCGAACTCGCAACCACGCTGCTCGAACCGAAACTCACGCAGAAGCTCGGCCGCCCTACTCGGGTGCTGAACATTTCGCAGGGCTCATGGGGCCCGAGGAACGTGCTGGGGTACCTGGAGAAGTTCGGGAGCTTCGAGGCTGACGCCGCGGTGCTGGTGCTGAACTCGATTGACTACGGCGATGAACCCGCCTTCACCCCGCTGACCGCGGAGCAGCCGACGAAACGCCCGATCCTGGCCCTGCAAGAAGCCTTTCAGAACTACCTGCCCCGGGCGATTGAGAAAGTCCTCGGCCCGTCCGGACCCGCTGAGGACGACTCCAACCCCCCCGTCGAGCGAGGCAACCGTTCGCTGGATTCCCTCTCCGCTTTGGTCATCCGTCTGCGCGAGGACAAGATCCCGCTCGTGGTCGTGATGCACCTTCGGCGGACGGAGGTTGAGGGCAAGCCATTGATCGGTCACGCGAAGATCGTCGAGCGGCTGAAGTCGCACGGGGTTGAGGTGATCGAGTCGGCTCCGGTCTTTCAGAAGCACTACGCCGACACCCCCGCGGTTCTGCGGGACGATGCCCACCCGTCGGGCCCGGGGCAGCGGGTGTTGGCGGAGGTTTTGGAGGCGGCGATCGATCGTGCGCTTGCCCAGAATGCCAGGGGCCGGGAGTGAATCGGAAAGAACAGTGAAACTGGGGGATGTGGCGGGGTATCCGCCTGTGGGGTATACTTTTCATCCATTTATCCGGATTGATGGATGAATCTTGGCAGTATCCGTGTCAGCACGCAGGGATAAGTGGGCGGCGGGCTGGGGTGGGGCGTGGTTGAGGATGTACTCGTATGGCGAGCCGGTTCTTTGATGTTGCGCAGCGGCGGCCGATCCTTCTGGACGGGGGGATGGGGACGCAGATTTTCAGTCGGAATCTGTCGGTGGAAACGGATTACTGCGGGTGTGAGAACTGCACGGACATTCTTGTGCGGACGCGCCCGGATGTGATCCGCGAGATTCACGAAGCGTACCTGGCGGCGGGCGCGGACGCGGTGGAGACGGACAGCTTCGGGGCGAACAAGCTCGTGCTGGGTGAGTTCGGGCTGACGGACTCGACGTACGAGCTGAACGTGCTGGCGGCGAAGGTGGCGCGCGAGGCGTGCGCGAAGTACGCGAGTGTTGATCGGCCGCGGTTTGTCATCGGCAGCATGGGCCCGGGGACGAAGCTCATCACGCTGGGGAACACCACGTGGGAAGAGCTGCTGGACAGCTACCGCGAGCAGGCGAGGGGGCTGATCGCCGGCGGGGTGGATGCGCTGCTGCTGGAGACGTGCCAGGACATTCTGCAGATCAAGTGCGGGATCAACGCGATTCTTGAGGCGCTCAGCGAGGCGAAGAAGACCACCGACGACATCCCGATCATGGTCAGCGTGACCATCGAAACGACGGGGACGATGCTGGTTGGTTCGTCCATCGAAGCGGCGGCGGCCGTGATTGCGCAGTACCCGGTGATGTCGCTGGGGTTGAACTGTGCGACGGGCCCGGCGGAGATGGCGGACCATATCCACTATCTGGGGAAGCACTGGGGCGCGAAGACAACCGCGGGCGGAGCGCGCGGGCTGGTGAGCTGCTTGCCCAACGCCGGGTTACCCGTGCTGGTGGAGGGGCGGACGGAGTATCCGCTGCAGCCGGGCCCTTATGTCGAGGCGATGCTGAAGTTTGTGGAGCAGGACGGGGTGACGCTGGTGGGCGGGTGCTGCGGGACGACGCCGGCGCACATCGCGCTGCTGCGTGAGTCGATGGACTCGCGCGGGATGTTCGCGAAGCTCACCACACGGAGCGACAAGGTTGCGCCCGCGCCGGCGGTGACGAGCTTGTACTCGGCGCAGGACTATCGCCAGGACAACTCCCTGTTGATCATCGGCGAGCGGATGAACGCTTCGGGGAGCAAGAAGTTCAAGCAGTTGCTCGAAGCGGAGGACTTCGACGGGATCGTGAGCCTGGCGCGTGAGCAGGTTCGGCACGATTCGGCGCACGTGCTGGACCTGAACGTGGACTACGCGGGGCGTGACAACGCGCGGGACATGGCGGAGATCGTCAAGCGTGTGGTGAGGCAGGTTGATGTGCCGTTGATGCTGGACAGCACGCAGGCGGGGACGCTGGAGGCGGGGCTGAAGCACGCGCCGGGCAAGTGCATCATCAACTCGGCGAACTTTGAGGACGGCGAGCACAAGTTCGATCAGATCTGCAGGTTGGCGAAGGTGTATGGCGCGGGGCTGGTGATCGGATCGATCGACGAGGACAAAGAAGCGAGCATGGCGCGCACGGCGGACCGCAAGCTGTCGATTGCGCAGCGGGCCTTTGATCGCGCGACGAAGGTGCACGGGCTGAAGGCGGAGGATTTGATGTTCGACCCGCTGGTGCTGCCGATCAGCACGGGGATGGCGAGCGATCGGCGGAGCGGGCTGGAGACCATCGAGGGTGTTCGGCGGATTGCGCGGGCGATGCCGGAGTGTCAGACGACGGTTGGGCTGAGCAACGTGAGCTTCGGGCTCAAGCCGCTGGCGCGGGTTGTATTGAACAGCGTGTTCCTGCACGAACTGCGTGAGGCGGGGCTGACGAGCGCGATTCTGCACTTCAGCAAGATCCTGCCCAAGAACAAGATCGAGCCGGCGCAGTGGGATGCGGCGCTGGACTTGATTTACGATCGGCGCGATGTGTCGGTGGGTGGGACGGGCTTGCCTTCGGGGATCAGCGACAAGGCGTTCGATCCGCTGGCGCGGTTTGTGGACCTGTTCAAGGACGCGGGGGCGGCGGCTTCGACGAAGAAGGAAGCGAAGCTGCTTTCGCTCGAAGAAAGGCTGCAGCAGCACATCATCGACGGCGAGAAGGAGGGGCTGGTCGCGACGCTGGAGCAGGCGCGCGAAAAGTACTCGCCCCTGGAGATCATCAACGATCACCTGCTGGCGGGGATGAAGGTCGTGGGCGATCTCTTCGGCAGCGGGGAGATGCAGCTGCCGTTCGTGCTGCAGAGCGCCGAGGTGATGAAGATGGCGGTTGCGCACCTGCAGCAGTACATGGAGAAGGTCGAGGGGAGCACGAAGGGGAAGATCGTTCTGGCGACGGTGAAGGGCGACGTGCACGACATCGGCAAGAACCTGGTGGACATCATCCTGAGCAACAACGGGTACACGGTGTACAACATCGGGATCAAGCAGACCATCGCGGAGATCGTCAAGGCGTGGAAGGAGACGAAGGCCGACGCGGTGGGGATGAGCGGGCTGCTGGTCAAGAGCGTCAACGTGATGGAAGAGAACCTGCACGAGCTGAACGCGCAGGGGATCGATGTGCCGGTGCTGCTGGGCGGGGCGGCGCTGACGAGGCACTACTGCGAGGGGCATCTGCGGTCGATCTATAAGGGCCCGGTGTACTACGGCAAGGACGCCTTCGAGGGTCTGCGCACCATGGACCACCTTGTCGGCGGCGATCTGAAGACGCTCGACGCGGAGATCAGCGAGCGGCTGAACAAGCGCACGGCGGCGGAGGAAGTCGTCGCGCGGGCGCGTGCGGAGAGCGGCAAGCGGATGGAGGCCTTTGAGGCGGGCAAGGGCGGGGCGTCGGGTGCGACGGCGACGGTGATCGAAAGGTCGGACGTGCGGACGGATGTGGATCTGCCGCGTGCGCCGTTCTTTGGGTCGAGGGTGGTGACGGATATCGATCTGCAGCAGGTGTACCCGTTCATCAACAAGGTGGCGTTGTACCGCGGGCAGTGGCAGTTCAAGCAGGGTGCGATGAGCGACGAAGAGTTTGAGCACCAGCTCGAGGACACGGTTGGGCCGATTTTCAGTCGGTTGAAGGAGCGGTGCGCGAAGGAGCGGATCTTGGTGCCGGCGGTTGTGTACGGGTACTTCGCGTGCAACAGCGACGGGAACGACCTGATCATCTGGGACCACGAGTCGCTGACGGAGCGTGAGCGTTCGGGCGGGGTTGCGGTGGGCGCGGATATCTCGCACCGGCGCGTGCTGGAGCGGTTCACCTTCCCGCGGCAGAGCTCACGCAAGAAGCTGTGCATCAGCGATTACTTCCGCGATGTCAGCAGCGGCGGGATTGACGTGATCGCGATGCACTGCGTGACGGTGGGCAGGAAGGCCAGCGAGGCGGCGCAGGAGCTGTACAAAGCCAATCAGTACAGCGAGTATCTGTACCTGCACGGCATGGGCGTGGAGACGGCGGAGGCACTGGCGGAGTTCTGGCACAAGCGGATCCGGCAGGAGATGGGGATCGGCAACGAGGACTCGCCGCGGGTGCGCGAGCTGTTCACGCAGAAGTACCGCGGGAGTCGGTACAGCTTCGGCTACCCGGCGTGCCCGGATATGAGCGATCAGGAAAAGCTCTTCAGGCTGCTGGACCCGTCGCGGATCGGCTGTGAGCTGACCGACAACTGGCAGATCGATCCGGAGCAGAGCACCAGCGCCATCGTGGTGCACCATCCGGAGGCGAAGTACTTCAACGTGTGAGTGCCGATCGGTTACTTCTGCTTCGGCGGCACGTACCACGAGGGCATGCGGACATCGGCGGCGCGGATGTAGATCAGCAGCAGGCCCACGGCGATGACGAGGATGGGTGTTTCGAGCTTGGGTTGAAGGTGCCCCATCTGGCGGAGGGTGGAGAGGGCGGCGCCGAGGAGGAGCATGGGCCCGACGACGGCGCTGAGGCGGTTCCAGCCGCCGGCGATGATGGCGCCGCCGGAGAGGGCGAGCAGACCGACCCAGATCCAGTTGACGCCCTCGGGGAGGATGCCAGACGCGCCGAGGAGCCAGCCGAGGCCGATGATGACGAGGAGGACGGGGACGAAGTAGGCTTGAGCCATGGTTGGTTTCCGGGTGGTGCGTGCGGAAGAGATTGTTGCCGGGTTGGAAGCGTGGCGGGGGGAGGGAGGTGGAGCGTCAGGCGGATCGGCGAGATCGGCGGAGGAGGATGATGAGGGTTGGACCGCCAAGGAGGGCGGTGAGCACGCCGACGGGCATGCGACCCGCGCCGAGGTCGATGGCGCGGACGCCGACATCGGCAAGGACGAGCAGGGCGGAGCCGCAGATCGCGCTGGCGATGAGGAGCACGCCCGCACGGCCGAGGATGGGTTCGAGGCTGAGGCGAGCAGAGACGGAGCGTGAGGGGCCCAGCATGAGTCGGACGAGGTGCGGGCAGATGAGCCCGACGAAGCCGATGGGGCCCGCGAGGACGACGGCGCAGGCGGTGAGGAGGCCGGCGCTGATGAAGAGCGCCAGGCGCAGGCGGGCGAGTGGCACGCCGATGGACGCGGCTTCGTCGTCGCTGAGGTTGGCCACGTCCATGGCTCGGCCGAGGGTCAGGGCGATGAGGGTGATGGTGAGCGTGCCGACAATGGCGGCGGAGTAAACGAAGCTGGCGGGGGTGTCGTCGGAGATGGAGCCGACGAGCAGGGTGAGGGTTCGCCCGGAGATTGCGGAGGCGTTGATGAGGTGTTGGATGAAGACCACGCCGGCGCCGCACATGACGCTGACGATGACGCCGACGATGATGAGACCGTCACTGTCGACGCGACCGCGGCGTTGGCTGAGGGAATAGACGAGCGCGAGGGCGAGGGTTGCGCCGATGATGGCGGGTCCGGCTTGCCAGATGAGCCCGCCGAAGCCCGGGGCGATGCTGCTGCTGGCGGCGGTTGAGGCATCGAGCAGGAACTTGGAAGAGACGTACGTGGCGAGCATGACGGCGAACGAAGCGCCGGAGCTCGGGCCCAGCACGTCGGGCGATGCGAGCGGGTTGCGCAAGAGTGACTGCAGCACGACCCCCGCGGCACCAAGGCACCCCCCCACCACCAGCGAGATCAGTGCTCGGTGCCAACGGATCTGCATGACCTGCTCGGCGGCTTCGGGGGTGAAACCGCTGAGCGGACCGCCGATATTCAAACGAAGAACCGCCGCGCCGACGAGCACCGCCAGCAGGAAAAGAACCACGAAAGTGCCTCGGCAAAGCGACGGCATGGGTTGGAGCGTATGCGAAAGGCGTCGGCGGACGTGCGGGGTCGATCGGGCTATGCTTGGTCCCTGATCGACGGGCAGGATGGTGCGTCTGGCGCACGACTTGTTCGGTTCTCGATAGGACCGCTGGAGATCTGTGATGGCCGGGAAGAGCTTTCAGTTCACGTTGACGACCCCTCAGGGCAAGCTGCTGAACATCGCGGCGTCGCAGGTGATCTTGCCGGCGCACGACGGGCAGATGGGTGTGCTTCCTGGGCGCGCACCGATGGTTGTGAAGCTGGGCATCGGTCCGCTGCGGGTGGACATTGCCGACTCGAACAAGGGCGAGGGTGGCAGCCGGCAGTACCTGGTTGAGGAAGGCTTTGCCCACATGGTCGGCGACAAGCTGACGATCCTGACCTCCGGTGCGACGGCGGGCGAGACGCTCACCGAGGGCGAGGCGCAGAGCGAGCTGACCAAGGCTGAGCAGAACGCCGCTGCGGCGACGACCGATCAGAACGAGCGGACGCGTCGTCAGAAGCGCGTCGAGCGTGCCCGCGTTGCGGTGCGGATGGCGCGTTCGGGCAAGGGTATCTGATTCCGTCGCCTGTTCTGTTGCTGGCTGTACGAATCGCAGCAAGATGACACCACAAAAGGCCCCGGCATTGCCGACGGGCCTTTTTCTTTGGCTTGGTCCGAGAAGTTGAGAGGGAACGCGAGAGCGGACGAGGGCTGAGGCGTGCGATGGTTGTATGCCGGGGGACTTCGGGCTGCTTGTGCACGGCGTGAACTGTGCTTGCGAAAGGTCCGAAGTGAAGAGAACGCTGAGCGGTGCGAGGGCGGCTGCGCCCTGTGCCTGATCGGCGGCTTCTTTGCGGAGGGATTGGTCATGCGCACGCCGAGGATTCTGGCAACGCCCTGGACGGTGACATCGTGGCAGACCACCGGCAAGTCGGTGTCGCGGTCCACGGGCACAAAGGCACCGAAGTCTCCGCGGTCGAATGTGCACGCGGGCGGCGGATCGACGCTGAGGTTCTCGATCGCTGGGTTCGATGCTTCGCACACGACCAACGCGGAGAAGCCGACACGCTCGCGGCGTGGTGGCGTGAAGAAGGGCAACTCAACGAAACGCCGCAAGCGGGCGGCGTGACGGACTTCCGAATTCCCGGTTGATATCACCGTTGAGCAGCATGTTCAGACGCGCTTGCTGATGGCGCGGGCGATCTCACGCTTCGATTCGCGCTCTTTGATCGACTGGCGTTTGTCGTGCTGCTGCTTGCCGGTGCCCACGCCCACGAGGCACTTGGCGTAGCCGTTTTTGAAGTAGATCTTCAGCGGGATGAGGGTGTTGCCCTTGACCTGGCTGGCCTTCCAGAGGCGGACGATCTCGCGCTTGTGGGCGAGGAGCTTTCGCGTTCGCGTGGGCTTGTCGCGGTTCGCGCCCGCGGGCCCGTACTCCGCGATGTTCACGCCGTGCAGGAAGAGCTCGAAGGTGTCCTTGCCCATCGGTTCGGCGCGGACGAACCCCTCGGCGATGGAGACCTGCCCCGTGCGGACGCTTTTCACCTCGGGCCCGTGCAGGGCGATGCCGCATTCGACGGTTTCGCCGATGTGGTATTCAAAGCTCGCGCGTCGGTTGTCGATGACGCGTTCGTGCTGATCGTTCTTTTTGCCGTGCTTGGACATGGTTGGGCCGCACATGATCGTGAGGCGGGAGAATGATAGAGGGCGTCGTGGGCGTGAGAGGTCACGTCGCTGAAAGAGGCCGAGCGTCGCGGACCGTGGCTTTTTCGCTGTGGTTACCCGTTCATCCCGTGCACGGCTCTGGAGAGCCGTGCCACCAAAGACAGGCAACTCCGTTCACTTGGAACTGGTGAGACCCTTGCGGATGAAGGCGTCGAACCAGCGGTCGGGGAGAAGGCGTTTGAACCAGATGAGGATCTTTGCGTCTGTGCCCACAAGCGTGCGTGTGCGGGGCGAGTGGGCGCTGAGGGCCTTGCGTACGGCTTTACAGACGATCGCGACATCAGCGCCGCGGGAGGTTTGTTCGATTCGTGATTGCAGGGCGTTGAGCTCGGTGCCGTAGAGCGTGCGGGCGGTTTCGGGCAAGCGGTCGAAGAGGTCGCGGTTGGTGCGGAGGGATTTTTCCCAGATGGGCGTTTGGATTGAGCCGGGCTCAATGAGAACGACGTCGACGCCGTGCGGGCGGAGTTCCATCCGCAGGCCGTCGCTCCAGGCTTCCATGGCGTACTTGCTGGCGGAATAAGGCCATGTGAACGGCAGGGATAACCGCCCCGAGATCGAACTGATGTTCAGCACGCGCCCGCGGGAAGCACGCAGCGCACCGAGGGCGGCTTGCGTGAGGGCCACCGCGCCGATGAAGTTCACCTCCATCTGCTTTCGCAGTTCGTCGATGGGGATGAACTCCGCGGGGCTGACGACGACGATGCCCGCGTTGTTGATCAGGCCCCAGAGCGAACCGCCCTGCATCGCGAGATTCTCGCACCAGTCTTTGGCGCGTTGGATGTCCGCGGCTTTGGTGACGTCGAGGATCATCGTTCCGAGTGCTTGAGCTTGCTGAGGAGATTGAGCCGACGCGAGGCGGCGGAGTTCGTCCGCGTCAACTTCCTTTCGCACGCAAGCCATCACGTGAAAGCCTTGCGCCAACAGATCGAGCGTCAGCGCCCGGCCGATGCCTGTCGAAGCGCCGCTGATGAGGATCCAGCGTTTGGTCGTTGAGCTGGGCATGGGTTGTGATCAGGTGGCGTGCGACTCAAAGACCACGGGGCTGCGGAGCGTGCTCAGGCGGGTGATCTCGACCTCGACGATGTCGCCGTGCTTGAGGTAGATCGGTGGCGTTCGGGCGGTGCCGACACCGCTGGGCGTGCCGGTGAGGATGATGGTGCCCGGGGCGAGGGTGGTGCCGCGGCTGAGTTCGCTGACGAGCGTGGGGACGTCGAAGATCATGTCGCTGGTTTCGGATTCCTGCATGAGCTGCCCGTTGAGGCGGGTGCAGAGGATGAGCTTGGATGGGTCGCCGACGTCGGCGGTCGGGGTGACATCGGAGAGCGGGCAGAAGGTATCGAAGCCCTTGCCCCGGCAGAACTGACCGCCCGAGCCGGTCTTCTGCCACCAGCGTGCGGAGACGTCGTTCGCCGCGGCGAAGCCCAGAACCGCGTCGAGGGCGCGCTCGCGTGGGATATCGCGCACCGGGCGCGGGCCGATGACGATCGCCAGCTCGCCCTCGTAATCGACCTGCTCGCGGTCCTGACAGATCGTCGGCACGCGGATCGCTTCGCCCGAGGGGATCACGCTGCAGACGTTCTTTGCGAAGACCACCGGCCGCTCGGGCGGGGTTGAGCCCATCTCCTTCGCGTGACGGGCATAGTTCTGACCGATGCCGAAGACCTGGCGGATGGGCATGAGCTGACCCGGCGCGAGCTCGACGGCACACGAGAAGTCGGTTCGGACGATCTTGAACATGCCCGCAGCGTACGCGATTCGAGCGCGGCGTGGTTGGCGAAGGCGTTGTGATCGTCTGCGGTGCACGCGAGGGCTGAACGAAAAAGCACACGGCCCCCGGGGGAGAACCCGAGGGCCGTGGTTGAGATTTCAGATCGATTGGAGACCGTGGGTGTGCGGCTGGTGATTACCAGTTGCCGCCGCGATCGCCGCCGCGGTCGTAACCGCGATCGCCACCGCGACCGCCGCCGCCGCGGCCGCCACCGAAGCCACCACGACCGCCGCCGCCACCACCACCGAAGCCACCGCGACCACCACCGCCGCCGCCGAATCCACCGCCACCACCGGAGCGGGGCTCCTTGGGACGGGCTTCATTGACGACGAGGGCTCGGCCGCCCATGTCGGCTTGGTTGAGAGCGTCGATGGCCTTACGGGCCTCTTCGTCGTTTGGCATTTCGACGAAGCCGAAGCCGCGGCTGCGTCCGGTTTCGCGGTCGATGATGATCGACGCGCCGGAGACGGTGCCGTGCTGGCCGAAGACTTGCTGGAGATCTTGTTCGGTGGTGCTGAAGGGGAGATTGCCGACGTAAATGTTCACGATCAAACCCTCGCCCGAATCAGCGTGAAAATGCGTGACTCCGACGACAGCCACCTCGGGCTGCATGGCTGCGCGGAGGGTGGCCGGGGCTTTGGCGAACGCTCGTCAAGAAATCAACAGCCCGGCCCGCGAGAGACTTCTCGCGTACTCAAATTCTACCAGAAGCCAACTGGGTGGGCAAGGGTGTTTTTTGTGGCTTTTTTGGCTGGTTTTTAGCTACCACGGGCGGCCGTTGAGCACGAGATCGGAGCCCTTTGGGATGCTGTTCTTAGGGATCGCGTACAGGTACGTGTCGGGCATGTAGTCGTTGCCGGCGTTGTCCTCGCGGTCGGGCCCGAGGAGGTAGAGCAGGTAGCCACGTTGCATCGGGTCGAGCTTCGGGTCGATTCGGCGGTATGCCGCGGGGAGTCCGGTGGCGAGATCGACGGGGAGGTTGGCGAGGGCGTCTTTGGGCAGGTCGGCGAGTTGGTCGGGGTATTGGCCGTGCGCGAGGCGGTGGCGTTCGAGGGCGATCATGGTGAGGATAGTTTGGCGGGATTGCTCGTGAAGTTCGAAAGATTTCACTTCATTCAGCATACTTGGAGCGTGAAGAGCGATGATCGCGTAGCTTTCGGATTGTGCTTTGCTGTCAATCGGACTTCGGGTCCACGCTGGCACTTGAGAGGCAGCGATAGCCGATTCATAGAGATGCTTGGCGGTTGTCAGATTCTGCGTGTACGTTCCGATGGGTCTTGAGCTTCCGAACACACCCTGCTTGAGCCTCTGCTTGTTCGCGAAGAAGCTCGCGATATGGTGGCGGAGCACGGTGTGCTGCCCCTCGATAAACACGCTGACCTGGAGGTTGTCCAGCGGTTGCCAGAACTCTTCAATGATGTCGAGCCACGGTGCTTTGACGTGGCTCTCGAGCATCCGCATGTGCAGGGTGATTTGTTGAGCGGGGACAGCGAACGCGATACGACGATCCAAGTTACCGAGGTTCTGAGCGGAGAACTTCGTCAACTCTCTGACGAATCGACACCAGATCTGAAAAGCCTCCGTATCGTTGCGCTCCCACGCGAGACGCTGGTTAGCGTTGGCAATCCACGAAAGGACTTGTGT
>JAVTWO010000123.1:0-7210 GCA_032229765.1 Phycisphaerales bacterium
CGGTTCTCCTTCCCCCCGAACAGCACCTCCCGCACGAACTCCTCCGTCCGCCAGGTGTAGCGCTCCAGCGCCGTCCGCCGGGCCGCTTCGCCCATCGTTGCCCGCAGGCGTGCGTCCCTCGCCAGCGTGGTCATGTGCTCCGCGAGTTGCTCCGGCGTTGAGAAGACCAACCCCCCCCGCCCACCGACTCCATGGGAACCACCGTCGACCTTCTCCGTCAGCGTGCCGATGTCGCGCACGACCGACGGCATCCCCGTCAGCATCCCCTGCACAAGCGCCAGACAGAACGTCTCGCTCAAACTCGTCACGAGCATCGCGTCCATCGACCGCAGAAACTCCGGCACGCGCTCGATGGGCATCCACGGGTACGCCGTCACACCCTCGGGCAACTCCGCCGCCGTCGGCGGCTTGGCAAAGCTCGCCAGATGCAGCCGACACTTCGTACGCACCTCGTCGGGGATCATCGCAAACGCCTTCAACGCCGTCGGCACGTCCTTCAGCGGCGTATCCAACGCCCCGAGCATCACAAAGTGCACCAGCCCATCGCCCCGCACACCGCTGTCGTTCGCAATTGCCGCGCTCTCACGCGAAGCCGGGAAGAACTTCGCGTGGTCCATCTCGCCGAAGCGGATCTCGCACGCCGGATCCAGATCATCCGGGAACATGCTCCGCACGTTGTTGCTCACCGCCAGGCTTCTGCCCCGCGTGCGTCGCACGAGCGCAATCAGCCGCCGCTTCGGATAGCGGTGCGCCAGCAAAACCAGCCGCTGAAAAATCCCCAGCCGGTGCATCAACCCCGCGGCCTTCGCCAGCCCCTCCCCGGCATTCCCGAGATAACACACATCAAACCGCGCCCGCGAAAGCCCCATCGCGCCCGCCGCCCACAACCCGTTCCACAGCGGCTTGCGCAGCGTCGGCGTCCACAGGATCTTCAGCACTCCCGCGCCACCCCCACGCCCTTCACCCCCCGCACGCGCCTTCGTCAGATCACCCAGCGCACCAACCCCATCACCTCCCCGGCCCGCGCCGATCAGCCGGGGCTTCCACGACCGCTCCGCCGGCAGCGTGACCACCAGCCCAAGCTCCACCATCTGCCGGATGAGTTGCAGATCAAAGACCTGCACCCCTCGCACGTGCTTGTGCACGCGGTACGACATGAACCCCGGCGCCAGGTACAGCACGCTCCGCCCTTCGATCTTCCCGCGCTCTGTGCCGCTCATGCTCGCGCCCGCCGTTGACCACGCCCCGGAAAAGAAAAACCGCGGGTGACTTCACCCGCGGCGTGTATCCCGATCAATTATCCGCCCGAATCAACCCAGCGCCGCCGCACCGGCGATGATCTCCGACAGCTCGGTGGTGATCTGCGCCTGGCGTGCACGGTTGTAGTCGCGGGTGTAGAGCTTCCGCATCTTCCCCGCCGCGTCCGTCGCGGCCTTCATCGCCACCATGCGGGCCACGTGCTCGCTGACAATCGCGTCGTTGAAGACCTGGAAGAGCGTCGCCTTGACGGTCTCGGGCAACAAATCGCCCAGCAGTTCCGTCGCGTTGGGGGAGAAGTCGTACTGCATCGCGGTGGAACCTGCGCCGCCGTCCTTGCCGCCCTTGTTCGCCGGGGGCTTCAGCGGCAGAAGCTGCATGACCTCGGGGCTCTGCCGACCCGCGGAATGGAACTTCATGAAGACCACCTTCACCCCGGTGATCTGCCCGCTGGTGAAGCGGCTCATGTACTCAGAAGCGAGGTTCGCGATCGCCTCGAAGGTCGGCTTGTCGCCGATGGCGTGCTGCTTGGCAACGGGGATGCCGTTGTACCGCAGGAAGCCCGCGCCCTTCTTGCCGACGAGTTCGATGGTCCCCGCGCCGTCCTTGCCCCCGCTGGTGCGCAGCAGGTTCATGAACGTCCGCAGGATCGAGGCGTTGTAGGGACCGCACAAACCGCGGTCCGAGGTGATCACCAGCACGATTTCCTTCGCGCCGGGCTCGACGTTGTCGCTGCCGTTGATCAGCGGGTGGCGAACGTCACCCGCGGTGGCCGCGAGCTCCGTCACCAGACCGAAGAGGCCCTCGGTGTAGGGCTTGGTCGCGGTGGCGGCCTGCTGGGCCCGCGCGAACTTGCTGGTGGCGATCATCTGCATCGTCTTGGTGATGCGACGGATGTTGCCCACCGCCTTGATGCGCTTCTTGATTTCGCGTGTCTTCGCCATAGGGAGCCAAGGTTAGGCCAACGATTCTGGTTCGGGTAGCCCATCCGCTTCGGGAAACGATCGGTCGATCAATCGAAGCGGAAGACACCCTTGCGATACCCGTAGATGTACGCCACGATGCTGGTCAGCAGGAAGAACCCGATCCGACCCAGCCACACCCCGCCGTCAGCCAGGGCCTGATCCAAGCTCGGGAACGTCACGGCCCAGGGATACAGGAAGATGATCTCGATATCGAACACCAAGAAGACCATCGCGATCAGATAGAACCGCACGTTGAACCGCTTGCGGGCGGTGCCGATGGGGTTCATGCCCGATTCGTACGTGCCGGACTTGATGGCACCTTGCCGCGAGGGACCGATGAGCGCCGACGCCGCGAGGTTCGCGATGGCGAACGTCACCGCCATGGCGATCAGCAACAGCACGGGCAGATACGCGTTCAGTTCGGCGGCGGCAAAGACGGTCGTCATGCAGACCTCGCAAAGTCCCAGGGATTGGGCCCATGATAGCCGCCGCCCCTGCCGGTTGCGAACATCCCCCGCCCAATCACGGCGCAGGCCTGCACGGTCCGGTCACCCTCGAGCGCGCAAACCCGTCCACGACGCCCAACCGATCGATCGCCCGGCCTGCCATTGCGGCAGCCACCGATCCGCGATGCTCGAACTCAGGCAGACGATCGGGCATGGCCCACGCCCGTGACCAAGACCGAGCGCAATCGGCTAGTCGTGATTGCCGGCTGAAATGCGGGGATTCCCGATTCGCACGCGCGATCGACCGACCGAAGGTGACCCATGCTCGGGGTTTTTACGGAGTGCCAAACCACCGAGTGCCCCGTTGGTTCACCATTCTCGGCTGGCACCGTGGTTGCCCTAGCCCGTTGCCAGTTCGTGCGCGGTCAGTCCCTGCAAAGAGGGTGGTGGGGGGGGGGTTGGGGAGGCAACAGGTCGGGACCGGTCGGGCACGGCGGGCTGATTTCGAGGGTTCTTTCAGACGTATTCACCGCAACCACTACACGGGAGTCGAGAACGATGGCTGCCAAGACGCTGACGTTTGATGTTGAGGCTCGTCAGGCCCTTTTTTCGGGTGTTGAGAAGCTGGCGCGGGCCGTGAAGGCCACGCTGGGCCCGCGCGGGCGCAACGCGGTTCTGGACAAGAGCTGGGGCGGGCCGACCGTGACCAAGGACGGCGTCAGCGTGGCGGAGGAGATCGAACTCCAGGACAAGGTCCAGAACATGGGCGCCATGCTCGTGAAGCAGGCGGCCAGCAAGACCAGCGACGACGCGGGCGACGGCACGACCACCGCGACGGTCCTGGCTGAGGCGCTCTTCCGTGAGGGTTTGAAGCACATCGGCGCGGGCGTTGACGCCAACGCGCTCGTCCGCGGCATGAAGGCCGGCGTGACCACCGCCGCCGAGGCGATCAAGAAGATGGCCCAGCCCGTCAGCGGCAGCGCGGACATTCAGAACGTCGCGAGCATCAGCGCGAACAACGACGCGGAGATCGGCAAGATCCTCGCCGACGCGTTCGCGAAGGTCGGCAAGGACGGCGTGATCACGGTCGAAGAGGGCAAGAGCCGCGACACCGAGGTTGTGGTGGTCGAGGGGATGCAGTTCGACCGCGGGTTCCTCTCGCCCAACTTCGCGACGAACCCCGAGAAGATGACCGTCGAGATGGACAAGGCGCTCGTGCTGATCCACGAGGACAAGATCGACAACATCCAGAAGCTCGTCCCGCTGCTGGAGAAGGTCATGCAGGCGAAGAAGCCCCTGCTGATCATCGCGGAGGACGTCTCGGGCGAGGCGCTGGCGACGCTGGTGATCAACAAGCTCCGCGGCACGCTGCAGGTCGTCGCGGTGAAGGCCCCGGGGTACGGCGACCGCCGCAAGGCGATGCTCGAGGACATCGCGATCCTCACCGGCGCCGAGGCGATCATGAAGGACACGGGCGTTGAGCTCGACAAGGTCGAGCTGAAGCAGCTCGGCATGGCGAAGAAGCTCGAGATCGACGCGGACAACACCACGATCATCGAGGGCGCCGGTTCGACCAAGGCGATCCAGGGGCGCATCGAGCAGATCCGCGCCGAGATCAGCAAGACCACCAGCGACTACGACCGCGAGAAGCTCCAGGAGCGCCTGGCGAAGCTCTCCGGCGGCGTGGCGCAGGTCAAGGTCGGCGCCGCCAGCGAGGCGGAACTGAAGGAGAAGAAGGCCCGCGTTGAGGACGCGCTGCACGCCACCCGCGCCGCGGTCGCTGAGGGCGTCGTCCCCGGCGGCGGCGTCTCGTTCATCCGCGCCCGCGCGGCGATCGAGAAGATGCCCGAGTGGAAGTCGGTCTACGCCAAGAAGGGCGAAGTGACCGCCGACGACATCGGGCACTTCAAGTACGACTTCGCCGCGGGGATCGACACGGTCTACCGCGCGTTGCAGGTGCCGCTGGCGACGATTGCCGACAACGCCGGCGAGAAAGGCGCGGTGGTGGTCAGCAAGGTTCAGGAGGGCGACAGCAAGATCGGCGACGCCTTCGGGTACAACGCCCTTTCGGGTGAATACGGCAACCTCCTGAAGATGGGCGTGCTGACCCCCGCGAAGGTCGACCGCTCGGCGCTCATCAACGCCAGCAGCGTCGCGACGGTGCTTCTCACCAGCGACTGCGTCATCACCGACGCGCCGTCGGACAAGGACGACCATGACCACGGGCACAGCCACGGCGGCGGTGGCATGGGCGGGATGGGTGGCATGGGCGGCATGCCCGGCATGGGTGGTATGGGCGGCATGGGCTTCTAAGCCCGTCAACAACAGTGAGATTTGCGGGGCACGCGGCGAAGGCCGACTGCCCCGTTTCGTTCGGAGATGCACGCGTGAGCCTGTGTTTGCGAAAGCAGAACGGATCGACCAACCCGCGAATCGGCGGGAAGGTCGTGCGTTCGCTGGCCGCGGTCACGCTCATCGGCATCGCGGCGGCGACGATGGGGTGCGAGGCCTCGCGTCGCGGCTCGCTGCTGGCGGATCCGGGGATCGAAGAGCAGCGGGGGATGGCGCTCAGTGAGATGCCGCCGCGGGCTGAGGCGGCGATCCGTCAGGCGGCGGGGAGTGAAGCGATCGAGCAGTCGCTCACGCTCGTGCGCGACGGGCGGCCGATCTTCGGGGCGCGGTTCACGCGCGACGGGCGCGATCGTCGAATCGAGGTCGAGGGTGACGGGTCGCTGGTGCGTTCGGATGCTTCCGGCACGCTCAGCGAGTTCCCACGCGATGCGCAGGCGGCGATTGTCAGTCAGCTCGGCGGCGGCGACGACGCGGGGGCGATGGTCATGCAGCGCTGCTGGACACGCACCACGCCGGGGGGCGTGACGTATCTGGCGGCCGGTCAGAGCCCGACCCGCAAGGTTGAAGTGGAAGTGAACGCGAAGGGCGGGCTGATCCGCAAAGAGTTCACGCCGATCGTTGATCGGTCAGGCAAACGGAGGAGCCGGGTCTAAACCACCCGCGAACGCTGCATGCTCCAATGGCTGATCGATTTTGTGCGGAATGCCGAGCCGATTCTGAATGACTTCATTCAGAATCACGGGGCGTGGGTATACGCGTTGACTTTCGGGGTGATCTTTGCGGAGACGGGGCTGGTGGTGTGCCCGTTCTTGCCGGGCGATTCGCTGTTGTTTGTGATCGGCACCTTCTGCGCCAAGGGGTCGATGGACCTGTGGCTGACGCTCGTGCTGCTGATCGTGGCGGCGATTCTGGGCGATGCGGTGAACTATCACCTCGGCAAGTTTTTCGGGCCGCGGGTCTTTCGCGGTGAGGGTTTGGGGATGTGGGGAAAGCTGCTGAACCGCAAGCATCTGGACCGCGCCAACGCGTTCTATGAGAAGTACGGCGGCAAGGCGGTGATCATGGGGCGGTTCGTGCCGATCGTGCGGACGTTCGTGCCGTTCGTTGCGGGTGCGGGGGCGATGAACTATCAGCGGTTCGTGGTGTACAACGTGCTGGGCGCGGTGTTGTGGGTGGGGGTCTGCACGATCGCGGGGTACTACTTCGGCGGGTTGCCGTGGGTGAAGAAGAACTTCGAGATCGTGGTGCTGGGGATCGTGGTGGTCTCGGTGCTGCCGATTGTGATTGAGTTGCTGCTGGCGTGGAAGCGTGGTCACGCCGTGAAGGCGGCGGCGGTGGCGAGCGCAGAGGCGACGGAGAAGAACTGACGGGCCTGAAAGTCATGCATGCACGACTTGTTGAACACCATCTTGCACGCCGACCTGCCCGCGATGATCGCGGCGGTGTCGCATGGTGTGACGCCGCACGCGGCGGACGAGGGCCCGCGGACGCTCGTGCAGCATCTGGTGCACTTCGACGATCTGCTGTTGAGCTCGATCAAGAGCGCCGGTGGGTGGGCGTATCTGCTGATGTTCGGGGTGATCTACGCGGAGACGGGGTTTGTGATCTTCCCGTTCCTGCCGGGGGATTCGTTCCTGCTGGCGCTGGGGATCTTGAGCGCGGACGACGCGAGCGGGGTGAAGGTGTACTTCGTGATCCCGCTGCTGATCGCGGCGGCGATTCTGGGCAACTCGACGAACTATGTGATCGGTCGGTGGGCCGGGCCGCGGATTTTCAGGGTCGAGCCGGTGGGCGAGGCGCGGGGGATTCGGAAGATTCTCACGCGCGACAAGCTGGACAAGGCGAGCGCGTTCTTCGAGCGTCACGGCGGCAAGGCGGTGACGATGGCGCAGTTCATCCCGTTCATGCGGTGCCTGGTGCCGTTTGTCGCGGGGATGGGTCGGATGGAACCGACGCGGTTCATGTTTTTCAACTGGCTGGGTGCGGTGATCTGGGTGGGCGGGTTTGTATCGATGGGGTACTTCGCGGGTCAGATTTCGTGGTTGAAGGCGTACACGTCGGAGATCTTTCTGGCGTTGATGGTGGCGATTGTGGTGATCGTGGCGACGCCGCCGGTGGTGTACTTGATGAAGCGGAAGAAGAAACAACCGAGCGATGCGGGGCCGGTGGTGGCGGGTGGTGGGGGTGTGG
>JAVTWO010000124.1:0-7199 GCA_032229765.1 Phycisphaerales bacterium
GGGTGGTGGGTGGGGGGGGGGGGGTGGGGGGCGCGGGGGGCGCGGCGGCGGGGGGCGGGGGGCGGGGGGGCGGGGCGCGGCGCCGCGGTTGTTGTTGTTGTTGTTGTTGTTGTGGGCGTGGGCGTGGGGGTGGACGCGGGGGTTTCGGTGGGTGTGGTGGAGGGTGTGGTGGAGGGTGTGGTGGAGGCGGCGGTTGCGGGCGCGTCGGACTTGGTTGGCGTGCCCGGCGTCGGAGTGGAGGGCGTGGTGGGCGCTGAAGGTGTTGCGGGGGTGCTTGGTTTGGGCGTGAAAGCCTGCCAAGTGACGATACCCACGCCCACCAAGAGCACGAGGGGGACGATGATTCGGACGAGGGGGTTCTTGCCGGTAGCCATGGTGGGGAGTCGTCGTCGGGTGTTGAGCCCGGGATGGTTTGGGGACGGATGGACTGTCTGGGACGGGATGTGTGGGGATCAGCGGCCTTCGAAGAGTCGGTCGGCGAGCCAATCGCTGAGCTGCGGGATGGCCTTGATCTTTTTGGCGCAGGATTCGATGTCGTAGGGAACGCGGACGAACTGCACGCCGCCGAGCTCGCCGAGCTTGGGTTTATCGCCGGCGGGGGAGGCGAGGGCCTCTTCGCCCGGGTAGTAGACGATGGTGTAGCTGGCGCGGGGGTCGAGGTCGCGGGGCTGGCCTACGGAGCCGACGTTGATGATGGCCTTTTCGGACTCCATGAAGTTGTAGGTCTGATCGGTGAGTTCGCCGGGGGGGTAGAAGTCGGGCTCATCGGTGAAGACGCCCGGGACGTGGGTGTGACCCACGAAGCAGACGCGGGTGACGCGTTCGAAGATGGTGGCGAGTTTGTCGGGTGAGGCCTGGACGTCGTCGGGGAAGATGTATTCGTTGATGGGGCGGCGTGGGGAGCCGTGGACGCAGAGGACGTGGAGGCGGGATTCGGGGGTTGGGGTTCGGTCGACGACGCGGACGCGGAGCTTGCCGAGGAACTCGTAGCGTTCGCGGCGGAGTTGGTCGTCGGGCTCGGCGTCGAGGGCTTCGCGTGTCCAGAAGGCGGCGGATTCGGCGCCGGGGTTGAAGTTGGTGGGTTCGTAGAGGACGCCGAAGTCATGGTTGCCCATGAGCGACCAGTCGCAGTTGTTGCGGATGAGGTCGACGCAGAGGAGGGGGTCTGGGCCGTAGCCGATGATGTCGCCGAGGGAGATGATGCGGTTGACCCCGCGGGCGCGGATATCGGCGAGGACGGCCTGGAGGGCCTCGGCGTTGCCGTGGACGTCGCTGAGAATGGCGGTGGGCACGGGGGGAGTTTCCGAGAGAAGAGAACGTTGGGTGCGGACAATGACCGCGCCCGCGACGGGCGGGTTCGGGGTCGTGAAGGGTTGATGATACACAGGAGGAGGGCGGCAACGCGGGGCTGCCAAGTCGGCATCCCGGTGGATGATTGGGTGAGCGGGGTCTGACATTTCGTGCGGGGAGTGATGGGGCGAAACCCTGATGCGGGCGAGGGTGGGGCGAGGTGGGGAGGGGCAATCGGCGGAAGTTGCGCGAAAGTTGGTTTTGGTGTGTGGTGGATACGGGCACGCCGGTTGCCGATAAAGAGGTCGGCGGCGGCGTGTGACGCCGGACGGTGGATGAGGCCCTCGGCAGACCCGGGCGCTTGAGAAGCCGGAAGGCCGCACGACTGCTGGCCCGGGGAATGTCCGGGCCTTGGCCTGTTTTTCACCACGTTGGGTGCCGGAGCGGGCCCGACGAAACGAAGGAAGGGACTTCAGCGTGAGCATCAGCTATCAGCGGACACGTGAAATGACCATCGACGAGCTTTTGCTCGAGAACCGGGTGGTGTTTTTGATCGGGGAGATCAACCACGCCTCGGCGGCCCGGGTGATGATGCAGATGCTCTATCTGGAGAACCAGAAGAAGGGGCAGGACATCCACTTCTATATCAACTCGCCGGGCGGGGCGGTGGATGACACGCTGGCGTTGTACGACACGATGCGGTTTTTGTCGAGCCCGGTGAACACGTACTGCCTTGGGCGGGCGTATTCGGGCGGGTCGGTGTTGCTGACGGCGGGTGCGAAGGGGAAGCGGTTTATCTTGCCGCACGCGAAGGTGATGATCCACCAGCCGTACGGCGGGATCGGCGGGCAGGCGGAAGATATTCGGATTCAGGCGGAGCAGATCATCAAGAGCAAGAACGAGCTGATCCGGATCATCGCCAAGCACACGGGGCAGAGCGAGGAGACGGTGCGGAAGGACGGCGAGCGCGACAAGTACTTCACCGCGGAAGAGGCGAAGGCGTACGGGCTGGTTGATGAGGTCATCAAGGAGCCCCCGACGAAGGCCTGATCTTCACCTGAAGCAGACGATCAGTTTCAGCGGCACAAGCGATTCACAAGCACAGTCCATCAGACCGCAACGGGACAAAAACACCCCAAGCGGAAGCGAGCGAAAGAACATGTCCAACCTGGTACCGATTGTCATTGAGAAGACGGGTCGCGGCGAGCGTGCGTACGACATCTACTCGCGCTTGCTGAAGGACCGGATCATCTTCCTCGGGGCGCCGATCGACGACGATATCGCTTCGCTGGTGGTGGCGCAGTTGCTGTTCCTGGCGAACGAGGACAGCAAGAGCGATATCCACCTGTACGTGAACTCGCCCGGCGGCAGCGTGAGCGCGGGACTGGGGATCATCGACACGATGCGGTTTATCCCGTGCGACGTGTGCACGTACATCATCGGGCAGGCGGCGAGCATGGGAAGCCTCATCTCCACCAGCGGAACCAAGGGCAAGCGCTTCAGCCTGCCCAACTCGCGGAACCTGATGCACCAGCCGCTGATCGGCGGGGTGATGGAGGGTCAGGCGACGGATTTGGAGATCGAGGCGCGGGAGATGCTGCGGATCCGCGATCGGTTGTACGAGATCTATCACCAGGCGACGGGCAAGAGCGTGGAGCAGATCAAGAACGACTGTGACCGGAACAAGTGGCTGGATGAGAAGGAAATGCTGGAGTATGGGTTGATCGATAAGGTGGTCACGGCGATGCCGAAGATGCGCCGGGAAGAGGCGCCCAAGGACGAATAAAGAAGCGGTTGGGGCATCGAGGTTGATTTTCGTGCACGCCTATCGGAAAGCCGGTGGGCGTGTTCTTTTTTGCCGTTCGATCGGGATAAAGGAACTGGAAAAGTGCTTCGCGCGGCGTTGGGGGGGGTGTGGTAGTCTGGGGTGGGCGGAGGGTTCGAGGAGATGACGCGATGCCAAACACACTCGACAGGCGGTATCTCGATGGTGTGAACGTGGTCATGCGGATCAACAACATTCTTGAGCAGCGGGACGTGGCGTTTGGGGTGCCGATGGTGTTTGATGTTCAATCGGGATGGAACACCGCGCGTGGGGTGGCGATTCCGGAGGTGGCTGAAACAGAGAATGTGTTTCAGTTGGCGCAAAACTCGTACAGCATGGGGATGCACGAGCATTGGAACGGGCCGGCGGGACGTTTTTCTGTGTATCACCAGCACAGATGGGTGGGGTTTGTGACTGCAGGCCAGTCCGAATATATGCTGCAAGACCCGTCGCGGAGCACCGCGGGGTATCGAGTGTGCCGCATGCGTTTTCGGCGTGGGGGCGTGGTGGGGGACTGGGAGACGGTTTGGCAGGATGAGTATCCGATGACGGTGCACAACCCTTGGCCGGCGTTGTTCCGTGAACGGATGCCTCAGGCGATACGGGCGGCGGCGTACAAGTGGTCGTTGGAGACGCGGTACACGGGGGGGAGCGTGAACGGGGATCGTGCGGAGCTGCCGATGGGGTTTCTTGATGACAACACGGCGCGGTTTGCACGGGCGTTGAGGGGGTATGCGCCGAGTACACCTTCGTGGTGGGTGGTTGGGGTGAGTGAAGTGTTGAGCGCGGTGATTGGTGTGACGGCGCAGGTCTTTGACGAGTGGGCGCGGCAGTTCGGCGGGCGGGTGGCGATCTTCAGCAAGTGTGTGCGGCTGAGCACGGCGAACGCGACCGGGGTTGCGTGCGACGAAGCAAGGCTGGAGAAGTTTGCGCCGGCGGGGAACATTCGCATGCCGACGGAGCGTGAGACGTCGCAGAGGTTTTTGACGGCGATTCGCGACGCGCTGGGCGTCGGGGTCGATGGGCAGCCGAACGGGCGGAACTCTCTGAGGATTGTGGGGAATCGGCGTTCCTCGGCGCTGTTGCTGGGGATTTACGAGGTTTTCAAGCCTCATGTGGACCGGTATGTGATTTGGCTTTTGAAGGGGCTTCGCAAGGCGTCTTCGCGAGCGCGGGTGGTGGGGTTGCTGGCGAGTGGGCCTGTTCCGACGATGATGCGGACGCCGCCGCAACCGGGACCGATGGTGGGCGGGACGGTATCGACGGGGAGCGCGATGTTTCGGTGGGATGAAGAGATTTTCGCGGATCCGGCGTGAGGCGCGACAACGCTTTGTGTTGGAGGAGAGGCAGTTATTCGACGACGTTTTCGGCGAGCCAGCTGAGGACGCGTTTGGATTTGGGGGATTCGATGAAGCGGACACCGACGCGGTGGTTGCCGCCGCCGTCGTAGGCGCAGTGGCGCACTTCGGCGAAGACGATTCGGGTGGAGTGGTCGCGGGTGTGGATGAGAATGAGGAGGCGGTCGAGTTTTCAATAGCAACGGCGTGAGCGGAAGCAGAGCCCGCCGACGGAGATGTCGAGCGCGGGGCAGCGGAGCCCGTCGGAGATGTTGTCGCTGGGGTCGATGTGGTGGACGGTGAGCGAAGATGGAGAAGGGTTGGCGTTGGTGAGTTCGGCGTTGGGCTTCGAGGCCGATCTCGCTGTGATCGGAGAGAAGGGTGTTGTGGGCGATGGTGGATTGGAGGGGAGACTCGGAGGGTGTCGAGGGGATCGGCGCGGGGGTGGTTTGCGATGAATCACCCGGCGCATTGGCGGGGGTGGTTTCGTGATTCGAGTGATGGTGCTCTTCGGGATCGGGGATCATGGCTTCACCCCGCGTGTGTTCGGGGTGGCTGGGTGTGATGTGTGATGCGATGTGGTTCGGCCCGTCATCGGGGGGGCTCAGTTGTCGACGTGATGAGGGGGGTGATGGTGGCGACGGTTGGGCGGAGGTGGCTCGGGCGGCACGTCTAAAGAAGGGTTGCCGCGAGTCCAGGGGTTTTGGGGGTTTTCCAATGTACCGTCCAAGGGGCCGATTCTGTTCAGTGACTGAACTGTCCAATAACCAACAAATACAGAGAGTACGGGTTATCTCGCAGGCTCTGGGCGTCACTCAAACGGGCCTTCGCTGTATCGACCACCGTTTGAAAACGCCGGATTGAGAGGGTGCGTTGAGCGGTGCGCGTGTTTCTCTGCGACGAGGCTGATTTGTTATATATTTGATCGATCGGTGTGGCCTTGGCTTGCGTTGGGGGGGGTGTTTGGTGCAGAGGTGATCGGTATTTCTACGTATTGATGATTGTTTGAAACAAGATTTTGGCCGGGTTGGGTGGTTTTGGCGCATGGGGGGGGTAGACTGCGGCGCGTGATTCGCAGAGTTGTTTTCCGAAGCCCTCAACCGGTCTTGGAGAGCGCTCGGCGATTTGTTGGGGCGATTTTTCTATGACGAACTCGGACAACTTGGCTCTTGGAGTTTTGGAGCTGACGCTTCAGTTGGCGCGGTCACAGCGCCAGTTGTCGGCGTGTCTGTCTCGGGAGACGGGCGGGGCGGATTTGAGCTTTGGTCAGGTGGTGGTGCTGCACACGCTGATGCGGGCGGGGGCGGGGTCTGCTGGGCGGGTTCGGCAGCATGAACTGGCGAAGATGCTCTCAACGACGAAGAGCAATGTGGTGCAGCTCATCGATGGGTTGATGGCGATGAACCTGATTGTGCGCGAGCAGGACCCGAGCGATCGGCGTGCGAACCTGATCGGGCTGACGGAGCGTGGGCGGGAGCTTGCGGAGAAGATGAGGCCGACGACGGAGAAGTTGTCGGCGAAGCTGCGCGAGCGGGTGGGGGCGGGGCGGCTGGTGGAGATGATGGACTGGCTGCGGGAGATTGATGGGCTCGCGACTCAGCCGCGGGGCGAGGACGGCGAGAGGGACGCGGGGAAGTTCTGAAAGCAGACTGGGCGTGACCATCGGCGGAGGGCGTGAGGGCCTGCGGCGGTGGAGGCGGGGTGGTTGCTGCTGGGGAAGGGCCCGGTGTGCACGGTGGCGGCGCAGACACGGAGGCCGGTGGAGGGGCCGTTGAGGATGATGCGGCCGGCGTGGGCGGTGGCGTGGCGGATGAGGGCGGGGAGGGCGGGTTCGTTCGGCTCCGCGAAGATCGACCAGGTGAGGGCGTTGAGGGCGGGGAGGGGTTTGCGTGGGGGCTGGGTGAAGATGGTGGAGTGCGGGCCGAAGGTTTCGAGTGTGAGTTCGCGGAGGAGCGGGGCGTTGTTCAGGGCGTGGAGGGTGGGCGCGACTGCGTGCGCGTTCTCGCGGCTGGTTGTGATCGGCGTGAGTGTGCGGACGCCGGGCAAGGTGGCGAGTTTTTTCGTGCGCGAACGGAAGGCTTGGGCGATCCAGGGAGCGACGAGTGGGCGGGGCTGTGCGCTCGCGAAGGCGTTTGCCATGGCGCTTTCGAAGCTGTGCGCGAGCGATCGGTTGGTTGTCAGCAGGATGATGAGCCCCGGCTTGGTGCACTGCTGACCGGCGCGGGCGAGGATGCTCTGCGCGAGGGTTTGGGCGATGGGTTCGGCGCGGGCTTGCTGCGCGTTGTGTGTGATGAGGACGGGGTTGATGCTGCCCATCTCGGCGTAGACGGGGATGGGGTGTGGGCGCGTGCGGGCGAGGGCGTCGAGGGCAGTGCCGGCGGGGAAGGAACCTGTGAAGCCCACGGCGGCGATTTGCTCGTGTGTGACGAGGGCGTGGGCGAGTCGGTGATCGTGGGGGTCGGCTGGGGTACGGAGGTATTGGAGCCAGTGCTGGCGGGGGTGGTGGGGGTGGAGTTTCTGAAGGGCGGCGCTGGCGAGGGTGAAGAGCAGGCGGCCTGTGTGTGGGTGGGCGGGGTGTTCTTTGATGATGACGGGGCAACCGGCGGCAAGGGCGGAGGCGGTGTCGCCGCCGAGACTGCCGTAGGCGAGGGGGAAGTTGCTGGCGGTGAAGACGGCGACGGGCCCGATGGGGACGAGGTGGGAGGTGAGGTGGTGGTTTGGGCCGATGGATTGGTGCGGGGGTTGAA
>JAVTWO010000125.1:0-7168 GCA_032229765.1 Phycisphaerales bacterium
GGCGGCGGTTGACGACGCCCGCGCGAGGGGGGGCGGCGGGGGTGGCGGGGGGCCGCCGGGGGGGGGTGCGGGTGGCGGGGGGGGTGATGTGGCGTATGTGGATGAAGGGGATGAGTACGAGTCGGGCGTGGGTGGGCCTGATGGCGGTGGTGGTGGTGGTGGTGGTACCGGCGGACCGGGCGGGCCGGGAGGTGAGGGGGGTGAGGGTGGTGGTGATCGTGGTGGTCGACGTCGACGGCGGCGGCGTGGGCGCGGTGGTCGTGGAGGTGGCGGTGGTGACCGCGGCGGTGATCGTGGTGGGCCGGGTGGGGGTGGTGGTGGCGGCGGTGGAGGCGGTGGGTATGGCGGCGGTCGCGGCGGCCCGTCTGGGAATGGTGGCGGAGGTGGCGGTAGCGGCGGCGGGGGGTCGGGGTCTGGGCCCGCTTCGTCATCATCGTCGTCATCGTCGTCGTCGGCTTCGTCTGGATCGGGGTCGTCGTCGTCGGGCTCGCCGGCGGCGTCGAGCAGCGGCGGAGGTGGTGCGGCGAAGCCCCGGACGTTGTACTCGGCGTTTCGTCGGTTGAAGCCCGGGCAGGTGCCTCGGGGCGGGCGTGAGGAGTGAGCGGCGTGCGGTTGGCGATGGTGTGTGTTGTTGATGTTGTTGGCGGCGAGTTGGCGTGGATCAGGAGCGTGGCGGCATGAGCGTGCGTGCGCGAGTTGATGGCGATGGTGGTGGTGATCGTGATCGCGCGGGCGCGGTTCGGCGGGTCTTGCTGCTGGGCTCGACGGGGTCGATCGGGACGCAGGCGGTGGAGGTGATCGAGCATCTCAACGCGCTGGCGGAGCGTGGCGAGGCGCAGCAGCGGTTTGAGGTGGTTGGGCTGCTGGTGAACCGCAACGCGAAGGCGGCCTTTGCGCAGGCGCGGAAGCTTGGCGTGCGGAATGTCGGTGTGAGCGCGGCGGAGCTGACGGGTGAAGACGAGCGCGCGGTGGAGGAGATGATCGCGGCGGGGGTGAAGGTCTACCGCGGATCGGCGGCGGCGGAGCGGATGGTGCGCGAGATCGAGTGCGAGGTGGTGCTGGCGGCGATGGTCGGCGCGTCGGGGATCGGCGCGACGCTCGCGGCGGTTGAGCTCGGGCGCGATGTGGCGCTGGCGAACAAGGAGACGCTCGTGGCGGCGGGGGCGCTGGTCACGGCGGCGGCGCGGCGGAGTGGGGCGCGGCTGCTGCCTGTGGATAGCGAGCACTCGGGGGTTTGGCAGTGCTTGGTTGAGGAGGGTGTGCGGAAGAGCGATGCGATGAGCGCGGTGTGCCCGCCGATGGCGTGCGGGGTGAGTGGGGTGGGCAATAGCGGCGTGAAGCGGATTGTGCTCACGGCCAGCGGGGGGCCTTTCCGATCGATGAGCAAGGAGGCGTGCTATCACGCGACGGTGGCGCAGGCGCTGAAGCACCCGACGTGGACGATGGGGGCGAAGGTGACCATCGATTCGGCGAGCCTGACGAACAAGGCGCTGGAACTGATCGAGGCGCACTGGCTTTTCGGGGTGAGCTCGGAGGAGCTCGGGGCGGTGATCCACCCGCAGAGCGTGGTGCACTCGATGGTGGAGATGCTCGACGGGAGCGTGGTGGCGCAGCTTGGGGCGCCGGATATGCGGACGCCGATTCAGTTGGCGCTGACGTACCCGGTGCGGAGCGCGGGGGTTTCGAAGACGCTCGATCTGCTGCGATTGGGGACGCTGGAGTTCTTTGAAGCGAGCGAAGAGCGGTTTGAGGCGCTGGGCTTGGCGCACCGGGTGATCCGCGAGGGCGGCACGAGCGGGGCGGTTTTCAACGGGGCGAGCGAGGCGGCGGTGGAGGCGTTTCTGGAGGGGAAGGTGGCGTTCGGGGCGATGCCGGGGCTTGCGCGCGGGGCGATGGATGCGCTGGGGGTGTCGAGGGTGCGCGAGCTTTCGGACGTGCACGAGGCGGACGCGGCGGCGCGGGCGTGGGTTCGCTCGGCGGTGAAGGGCGAGGGGCGCGCGGTTGTTGTTGGGGGTGGTGATGTGGTGGTGCGTGAAGGGGGCCGGGCGTGAGCGGCGGCGGCGGCTCGGTGCTGGAGCGCGCGCAGGGGCTCATGGGGATCGGGCGCTTCGCGGAAGCGCTGGAGATCCTGCGCACCGCGAGCAGGACCAAGCCCAAGGACGTGGCGGTGCTGACGCACATGGCGATGGTGCTTCTGGCGATGGGGGAAGCGGAGCAGGCGGAGTTCACGCTTTTGCGCGCGGCGCAGTTTGCGCCGGACGATGCGCTCGTGCAGGGACTCTTGGGCTCGGCGTACGTGACGCTCGGGGACGGGGTGAAGGGCGAGCGGGCGCTGCGGCGGCATTTGCAGATCGTTGAAAAGTCGGCGGCGGGGTGGTCGAACCTGGGTGTGGCGCTGGTCTTGCAGAAGCGCATGAGCGAGGCGGAGGATGCGCTGCGCAGGGCGGTTGAGCTCGATCCGACGATGGGGGCGGCGGCGCAGAGCTTGGCGCAGCTGCTCATCCAGACGGCGCGGTGTGAGGAAGCGCTGAGCATCGCGTGGGCGCGGGGGAAGGCGGAGCCCGGCGATGGACGCGGGGCGCTGTCGGCGGCGGCGAGTGCCGCGGCGTACGCGTGGAGCGTCAGGCCCGACGACGTGGCGGAGATTCACCGCGCGATGGGCGGCGCGCTGCAGAAGGCGATGGATGCGTCGGTGGGCGGGGCGGAGTCGGCATGGTTCACCTCGGCGCGGGGGTTGAAGCACTGGAACGAGGCTGAGCCCAGGCCTTTGCGGGTGGGGCTGGTTTCGCCTGATTTGTGCAATCATGCGGTGGCGCGGTTTGTGCGGGCGCTGCTGGAGCATCACGACCGGCGTGAGATCGAGATCACCGCGTACAGCGTGGGCGGGCGAGATGATGAGATGCGCCGGCGGCTGAAGCCGCTGTGTGCGCGGTGGCGCGACTTTGTGCGCGGGACGGACAAGGCCCTTGCGGAGCAGGTGCGCAAGGACGGGATCCATGTGCTGATTGATATGGCGGGGAACACGGCGATGCACCGGCTGGGGGCGTTTGCGCTGCGGGCGGCGCCGGTGCAGATCAGCGCGTGGGGGTACCCGGCGACGACGGGGCTCACGAGCATGGATTATCGGTTGGTGGATGCGATCACGGATCCGGCGGGGAGTGAGCGGTGGTTGAGCGAGAGGGCGATGAGGCTTGAGGGGTGTTTTACGTGCTTTACGCCGGATGAGGGGAGTGAGGGGCTGGTGGTCGAGCGGTCGGGTGAGCAGGGACCGGTGGTCTTTGGGAGTTTTAACAACATCGCGAAGATCTCGGCACCCTGTGCGGCGTTGTGGGGAAAGGTGCTCAAGGCGGTGCCGGGCTCGAGGTTGGCGCTGAAGTCGGTGAACCTGCGTGAGCCGCGGGTGATTGAGGTTGTGCGGAAGCGGCTGGAGGAGGGGGGCGTAGTGTGGGATCGGGTGGAGGTTTTGCAGCCGACGGGTGATGTGAAGTCGCACCTGGGGGTGTATGGGGCGGTGGATGTGGCGTTGGATACGACCCCTTATGCGGGGACGACGACGACGTGCGAGGCGCTGGTGATGGGGGTTCCTGTGGTGGTGCTGGACGATGCGGGGCGGTTCCCGATGCACGCGGCGCGGGTGGGGGTGAGTCTGCTGACGGCGGCGGGGTGTGAGCGGTGGATCGGGCGCGGGGAGGATGGATTCGTTGAAGTCGCGAAAAAGTTGGCGGATGAGATTGAGGGGGTGCGGTCGTCGCGGCGGGCGTTGTCGATGAAGGTGCGGGGGAGTTTGCTGTGCGATGGCCAGGCGTACGCGGCGCGGCTGACGGGGGCGATTCGGCGTGCGTGGGCGGAGGTGCGGGCGGGCATGGTGGGGAAGCGTGAGGGAGCGGAGCGATGACGGTTGCGCCCGGGATTCTGGAGGAGTTTGATCGGCTGATCAACGCGGGGAAGCTTGGGCAGGCGCGGCAGCTTGCGGAGCGGCAGGTGGCGGTTTGGCCCAACGACGTGGCGGCGGTGGACATGATGCGGACGGCGCTGGTGGTGAGCAAGCGCCCGCGGAAGGCGCTGGAGTTTGCCAAGCGTGCGGTGGAGTTGGCGCCGGGGGAGGCGTCGATGTGGGACAACCTCGCGGTGGTGCTGACGATTCTCGGTGAGCGTGAGGAGGCGGCGAAGGCGGGGCGGAAGGCGGTTGAGCTGAACCCGGACTATGCCTCCGGGTGGGTGCATCTGGCGTCGATCCTGATGCAGCAGAACAAGCTCGTGGAGACGCAGCGGTTGTGCGAGGAAGCGCTGGCGCGGTTCCCGGGGAATCGCGAGTTGGTGCTGAGCCGGGCGGCGGCGCTGCTGGAGCAGGGGCGTGCGGATCAATCGGAAGCGGTGCTGGCGGAGGCGCTGTTTCTGGATCCCGCGGACGTGATGCTGGCGGGGTTTTTGTGCTCGATTGCGAACTACCGAAGCCCGGTGGACCGCGCGAAGTTCATCGCGCAGCACCGCAACTATGCGCGGCTGCTATCGCTGGCGGACCTGCAGAAGCCCATCGTGCATCCGAAGCCCAGGGTTGAGAACGGGCGGGTGATGGGGCGCGGGAAGGACGGGCGCGTGCGCGTGGCGTTCATGAGCAGCGATCTGCGGACGCACTCGGTGGCGTATTTCCTGGAGCCGATCCTTCGGCACTTGGATCGGTCGAAGTTCGAGGTGCTGTGCTACAGCCTGCACACGCACGTGGACGGCACGACGCGGCGGCTGCGGGCGCTGGTGAGCAGCGATGGGGTCAGTGAGGTGGAGAGCGCGGCGGGTGGTGGTGAGGAGGAGGAGGGGCGGCTGGTGCGGAACTGGCGCGAGGTGGCGGGGGATTCGGCGGCGGAGATCTGCAAGCGGATGGGTGAGGACCGCGTGGATGTGCTGTTTGATTTGAACGGGCTGACGCTCGGGGCGCGGTCGGATGTGATGCGGCTGAAGCCCGCGCCGGTGATGGTGAACTATTTGGGGTACCCGGCGACGGCGGGGATGGCGACGGTGGACTATCGGTTGGTGGATTGGGTGACGGACCCGGCGGGGTGTGAGGACGCGGCGGTTGAGAAGCTCGAGCGGATGGAGGGGTGCTTTGTGTGCTATCAGCCGCCGCGGGGAGAGATGGCGGCGGAGCCCGGGGAGATTGATGACCCGGGTGAGGGGGGGGAGAAGGGGGAGGGGGGCGTGGTGTTTGGGTCGTTCAATAACCTGATGAAGTTCAATGACGATGTGGCGCGGGTGTGGGCGCGGGTGCTGAAGGAGGTTGCGGGTTCGCGGCTGGTGATGAAGGCCGCGAGCTTGCGCGACGAGGGTGTGCGGGCGCGGACGCTAGAGCGGTTTGTTCGTCAAGGGGTTGAGGCGGGACGGGTGGAGTTGCTAGGAACCGTGAACGGCGTGCGCGAGCATTTGGAGATGTACCGAAGGGTGCACGTGGGGCTGGACATTTTTCCGTACGCGGGGACGACGACGACGTGCGAGGCGATGTACATGGGGGTGCCTGTGGTGACGCTGGCGCCGGAGAGCCCGGGGGCGATGCACGCGCACCGCGTGGGGGCGAGTTTGCTGACGGCGGTTGGCGCGACGGAGCTGATCGCCACCAGCGAGGATGAGTATGTGCGGATCGCGGCGGGGCTGGCGCGGGATGTGGCGCGGCTGAAGATGTACCGTGCGACGCTGCGCGCTCGCGTGCTTTCGTCGAGCTTGTGCGATCAGAAGGGGTTCGCGGAGCGGTTCGGGGCGGCGGTTGAGCGGATGTGGCGGAATCAAATGGCAAATGGCAAATGGCCAAATGGCAAATAGGAAGAAGACGTTGGAGCGATGATGGGTGTGCCGGCGGGCATTTTGCTGCGGTTTGAGCGGGCGATGCAGGCTCGGCGCGTGCGCGATGCGGTGGAGGTTGCGCAGTCGGCGGCGGCGGCGTATCCGGGTGAGGCGGTGGCGTGGGACATGGTGCGCGGGGCGATGGTGCTTGCGGGGCGGCTGGAGGAAGCGCTCGCTGCGGCGCGGCGCGTGCGCGAGCTTGAACCGGTGCGCGGGGAGGTTTGGTTGAATGAGGGGTTGGTGCTGGCGAAGTTGGAGCGGTTGGGCGAGGCGGCGGAGGCGATGCTGCGGGCGGCGGAGTTGTTGCCCGAATCGCGCGGGGTGTGGGTGGAGGCTTTGACGGCGCTGATCAGGGCGGGGCGGTTGGGTGATGCGGAGGAGCGTGGGCGGGAGGCGGTGAAGCGGTTTGGGTATGAGCCGGAGGTTGTGTTTCGGCTGGCGTCGGCGTTGTGTGAACAGGGGCGGGCGCGTGAGGCGGCGGCGGAGTTGTCGCGGGCGCTGTTTGAGAGGCCCGGGGATAAGGATTTGGCGCTGACGCAGTGCGCGGTGGGGATTTACAGCGATGAGATGCGGCCGGGGAGTTTGGCGGCGATGCACCGCAACTTTGGGCGCGTGCTGGAGATGGGTGTGCAGCGCGTGGGCGGTGGAGTGAAGAAGGATGTGGCGAAGCGCGCGGGGGGCGGGCGGGTGCGCGTCGGCGTGATCAGCAGTGATCTTCGGCGGCACGCGGTTGGGCACTTTGCGGGGGCGGTGCTGGAGGGGTTGGATCGAACGCGGTTTGAGCTGCTCGTGTACAGCACGTCGGGGGTTGCGGATGATGAGATGACCCGGCGGCTGAAAGCACGAGCCGGGGACGCGAAGTGGATCGATGCGGGGGCGGTGACGAACTCAGCAGCGGCGGCGGCGATTGCGCAGCGGATTGTGCGCGATGGTGTGGATGTGCTGATCGATCTGAACGGGCTGACGGAGGGTGGGTGCTGGGAGGTGCTCGCGGCGAGGGTGGCGCCGGTGCAGATGACGTATCTGGGGTATCCGGGGACGACGGGGCTGAGCTCGGCGACGCACCGGCTGGTGGACGCGGTGACGGACCCGGTGGATGCGCGGGTGGATGCGTGGCACACGGAGAAGCTGGTGCGGATGGAGGGGTGCTTTGTGTGTTATGAGGCGGTGAACGAGGCGGTGATGGGGTTGGATCGCTCGGCGGGAAGTGCCGTGGACGCGAGGGGGATTGTGTTTGGGAGTTTTAATCGGTTGGCGAAGGTCGGCCCGCGGACGTTGGATGCGTGGGCGATGGTGCTGCTCTCGATCGGATCCTGGTACCGCTTCTACCTCGGCCTGG
>JAVTWO010000126.1:0-7050 GCA_032229765.1 Phycisphaerales bacterium
TCAGATCGGCGTGGGTGCGGTTGAGGCCGCTAACGGCCCAGATCATGATGCGTTGGTAGCCCTGCGTGCGCAAGAGGTTGTTGATGATGTCGACGCTCATGGCGTAACCGGCCTGGTCGACGCGGGCGTTGGTGTTGCCGAAGCCACGGGGGTTGTCGGCGGTGATGTAGGATTGATCGGCGAGGGAGGTGCCGAAGACGGGTCGGCGATCGGCGCGGTACTGCACGCCGCCGAAGGTCTGTCGGAAGTGGTCGCGGTAGGGCACGAGGGTTTTGAGCCAGTGCTGGTTCTGTCGCGCGACGCGGACGGGGACGCGGTACTCGCGGGTTGAACGGGCGGGGACCTGGGCGTTGAAGGTGAGGTTGACGAAGTAGCCAGGGCCGGGCGAGGAGGGGCCGGGCTTGGCGGCGACGAGATCGAGGAAGACGTTGTGGTCGTAGGCGACGACGTCGTAGATGACGGAGACGCCCACGGAGTGGGTGGTGTTGCCGAAGACCATGACGGGGCTGTAGGCGTCGGATGGGTAGTCATGGCGGAGCAGACCGATGACGCTGCGCTGCGAGAAGTCGGCGGGGAACTGGACGTTGACTTTGCGTGAGCCGTTGCGGAAGTTCCAGGTCTCGATCTCGTTGAAGAGGAACCGCGAGACGAGGAGGCTGGGCGGGGTCTTGGGGTTGTTCGAGTCGTTCTTGACGGTGATGACGAAGTCGACGCCGTCGGGCTTGGCCTCGACCTTCATGTCGGTGTCGCACTGACCGGCGAGGAGGGCGATGGTGTGGTCGTCCTTGACGATGTCGGTGCCGGAGACGAGGTCTTTGATGGAGAGGCGGTTGTTTTCGAACTTCACGCGGTAGCTCTCGGCCGTCACGGTACTGGGCAGAGGCGAGATGTTGACCTGCTGAGCGTTGAGGTTGGCGCCCGCGAGCAAGACGAGCGCACCGGCGGCGAGCAGGGCGCGGCGCGGAGCGGTGGTGCGGAGTTGCGTGGTTTCGTGCGTGCTCATGCAGGTAGTTTCGGATAGAAACCGGTTCTCCGCGCGGAGGTGATCGAGCCCGCGACAGCGCGGACGTGAGTGTGTGCGGGGCTCAGCGGGTGCGGAAGGTCTGCGGGCGGTTCCGCGTGGGTAAAGGGCGGGGCGGTTTTCGCGTGCACAGTCCGAGAAGAAAAAAGCCCCGCGAATGAGGCGGGGCTTGAGGGGGTGCTTTGGGTTCTTCGAGGCGGATCAGCCGGCGGAGTTCTCGGCCGATGATGGACGAGGAGTTTCGAGCGGCGTGCGCCGAAGAAACGTGTGAATCAGGCGTTTGACGGGGCCTGTTCGTTCGGGGCGTTGCTCGCGGGTGACGGGGCGGGCGCGGGGGGTTGAGCGGCGGCGTCGGGCTTGCTGGCCGCGTGCTTCTGCTGTTCGGCGCGCTTTTCCTTCGCGGCGTCGATGTCCTTCTGACGCTGCTCCTGGCGCTTGACGATCTCGATCTTCGCCTTGTCGGGGGTGATGATGATGCTCGCCTGCGGGCCCATCCAGCGGGGGAAGTTCGTCTCGGGCTTGCCGACTTCCGAGAGCTGCTCCATGATCTTCTTCAGGCGCTCGATGCCGATCTCACGGTGGGCCATCTCGCGGCCCTTGAAGCGCTGCGTGATGAGGACCTTGTGCCCGTCGATGAGGAACCGGCGCGCCTGGTTGACGCGGATCTGCACGTCGTGCTCGTCGATCTTGACGGAGCGTCCGAGGCGGACTTCCTTCATTTCGCTGGCTTTGCTGGACGCGCGGTTCTTCTGGTCCTTCTTGGACTGCTCGTACTTGAACTTGCCGTGGTCCATGATCTTGCAGACCGGCGGGCGCGCGTCGGGGGAGATCTCGACAAGGTCGAGACCCTGGTCGAGGGCCATCTTGATGGCGTCGGAGGTTTCGATCACCCCGATCTGTTCGCCGTCGGGTCCGATGACGCGGACGGGTGTGATGCGGATGAGGTGATTGATGCGGGTGCGCTGGGGAGGACCGCCGGGACCGAAGCGAGGTGCACGAGTGATGCTGAAACTCCTTGAAAACAGGAAAGAACGAACGCTCAGGAGCGGAGTGCCTCAACGTAGAGGCGTGGCTGCTCTGGGCGAGGACGAGTGTTGAGCGGGATGGAGAGCGGTGCGGCGGTCATGACCGGGGCGCACAGAGGGAAGGGGCAGAATGTGATCGGGTTGGATGCATGATCTCGATCAGGGTTCCGCGGTAAGGCAGGGAGGGAAAGGCGATGGGCCTGACCCGAGTAAAGTCTAAACGATGATCGGGCTTGGGACAAGGGCAGACTTGGGCCAACCGTGAACTTGAGAAAAACGCCAAATCGGCGGGTTTCTGGGTCCGGTGGGCGCTGAGGTGCTTCTTCAAGAGCCCAAAGAGCGAGCTCAACGAGGTCTGGCTGGAGCCAGGCATCTGAAGAATTGGGCTGCGCACGATCGGCCGGAACTCATGAACACCGCACGGGGTGGAACAGGTCAGCTCGAGGCCGACGATCAGTTGTGTATCTGTGCCGTTCCGCCATTTACCGGCTGACCAGCACGATGTTCACCGCGACCGAGAGCACCAGCAGTGCGCACATCGTGATGAAGAGCCAGGTCGCTACGCCTCGGTCGCTCGCTTGAGCGCTCTGATCGGTGGCGATGCTGCCAACCGCCTGGCGCTCGGCGCTGGCGATGCTCGCGAGTGCCGCACCCGCGATGTCCTTGTGCGCGATCGGCGGGTCCTGCTTCGCACGCACGGCCCGCAGATCCACCAGCAGGTCCTTGCAGTTCGGATAGCGCTTCTTCGGGTCCTTGGCCATCATCATTTCGATGACCTCGGAGATCCCGGCCGACAGCCGCGGGTTGACGTGGTCGGGCGGGACGAGTTCGGCCTTGAGATGCTTGTGCATTACGTCGCTGGGGTTCTTGCCGTCGAAGGGGACCGACCCGACGACCATGTGGTAGAGCGTTGCGCCGAGGGAGTAGATGTCGGCCGCGGGGGTGATGTTGATCTCGCCGCGGACTTGCTCGGGGGAGATGTAGTAGGGCGTGCCGAAGGCTTTGCCCTTTTCTTCGATGGCCGCTTCGTGGTCGGACATCGCGCGGGCCAGACCCATGTCGGCCAACTTCGCGACGCCTTCCTTGGTGAGCATGAGGTTCTTGGGCTTCACGTCGCGGTGGATCAGCCCGCGGTCGTGGGCGTGCTGCAGAGCCTCGGCGATCTGGATGACGATCTCCAGCGCGTCGTTCTCGTTGTAGCGCTTGTGCTTGACGATGTCGTCGTAGACCGTGCGCCCGTCGACATACTCCATCACGAAGTAGTGGTACTCGCCCGCCTTGCCCACGTCGTACGCCTGCACGATGTTGGGGTGGTTGAGCTGAGCCGCGGCGCGACCCTCGGCATAGAACCGTTCGACGAACTGCACGCTCTGCGTGAACTTTCTGGGCAGGACCTTGATCGCGACGATGCGGTCGAGCGAGAGCTGCTTGGCCTTGTAGACCTTCGCCATCGCGCCCTGACCCAGCACGCCCATGAGCTTGAAGCCGGGGATCTGCTGACCGGAGCGTTCCGCTTCCGCGGCTTCGCGCAGTCGGCGGAGCTGTCGCCGGGTGATGTACTCGTTGGCCACCAGCAGATCGCCCAGCGACAGGTTGTTCTGATCGGCGATGGCGGCGCGGGCCTGCTCAAGGCATTGCTGAACTTCCTCGCTGGTGGCGAGGCCCTGGTCAACCACGACGCGCCCGATGATCGTGTCGACCATCGAGCCGGACTTGGATTTCTCGTTGGCGGCGCGACTACCGGAGGGGTCTGCACCGCCCAGCTCGGCCGCGGGCTGGGTGGAGCCGGATTTGGGGTCGGTGGTGCCACCCTTCGGGTCAACCGGGGAGGTTTCGGTCAGGTCGTTATGACGGGGTTGGCTGGTCATGGATCCGTCGAGAGCTTCGGAAGGAGTGTGCATCGATCCCGCGAAGCCGCCACCAACCGAGTTGGAACGCGGCCCGGACCAGAACAAATCGAGCCATCAACGGGGTCCGAAAACAAGCGTTCGGATGTACCCGCGAGCGACGAGCCCGACCTGCCGCCGAACAGTCCGTTGTTCGGTACATCATCGGCAAGATGGAGCCATCGTATCAGAGTACGAACGCGGAAGGCGAGCGGTTTCCGAGCGGCGTGGGAAGGGGCGGGGAATGTGGAGGAGTGGGTTGGAGAGGGTTGAGCGCGAACGGGATACGAACGGGGAGGCGCGTGTGGTGAGTTGTGGTTGCGCGTGAACTTTGGCGCGGCTCGTGCGTTCTGGAACGGTCGCTTGCGGGTGGTTTACGTGTGTCCGGCGGCGGAGAAGGAAGCAGCAAATGAACCGAGCCGTGATGTTGGGTGTGGTGGCGATGGTCTCGCTGGTTGTGATGGTGTCGGTCGGGTGGGTGTCGCTGCTGCTCTGGGACTCGAGTTCTGCGGGCAGGTCCGCACCCAGCCCGGTCTTCGGAACGGTGCAGACTGATCTCGGCTTGCTCGAGAAGCAGATTCGGCTCCCTGCTGCGGCGGTCGGCGCTCGTTGGGTGACGGCCCTCGAATCCGATCGAGGGCTTGTGCCATCACCCGGAAAGTGCTTTCTGATCGCACGCTTGGACATGTCCGAGACCGAGATTCAGTCGCTGGTTTCGGCCGGAGAATGTACGGCGGAGGTACTGCCCGCAGAGTTCTTTCGCTATCTGCAATCACAAGATGACGGCGAGGTTCGGGCGTTGAAGAACCAATCGAGGGCGCTGAATGACCGCATCATCCGCGGCACAAGCTGGATGTCGATTCAGGTTTGGGCGGATCTGAAGCGGAACGCGCTGTTCATTCTGGCTGAGAAGAGCTAACGCAGCCACAGGAGGGCCTCGGTCGTTGAACGCGAGCGTGTTCCTGCAAGAGTTTCGGGATGACTTGAGCCGAGGCCGAAATGAAAAACCCCCGCGATCGCGAGGGTTCTTGAAGCGGAGAGGGGGGGATTCGAACCCCCGATACCGGCTTAACACCAGTATAACGGTTTAGCAAACCGTCGCCTTCAGCCTCTCGGCCACCTCTCCGGGAAAGGCTTGGTCGGAAGGATAGCCCGCTTTTCGCCCGCCGCCAACAGGGTTGGTGATTGGGGAAGTGGGGAAGCTGCCGTGCGGCGTGGTGTAGAGCGGCTGGGTGTCTGTCGCCATCACGCGGCGGATTGCCCGCGGTGCCCAGCACTCAGCACTCTGTTCCTCATTCGTCGATCAGCTCACCGCACCGACTCGATCGCTTCCACGGCCATGCGGTCGCACTCCTCGTTCTCCGGGTGACCGGCGTGCCCGCGGACCCAGTGGAACTTCAGGTGGTGCTTGGCACGGAGCTCGTCGAGGGTTTGCCAGAGGTCTTGGTTCTTCACGGGTTCTTTGGAGGCGGTTTTCCAGCCGCGTTTTTTCCAGGAGTCGATCCACTCGCTGAGGCCTTTCAGGACGTACTGCGAGTCGCTGAAGAGTTCGACGTTGGAGGGTCGTGAGAGGGCGGAGAGGCCCTTGATGACGGCGAGGAGTTCCATTTTGTTGTTGGTGGTGCCGGGCTCGCCGCCGGCTTGTTTGAGGAGCTTGCCCGTGGCGGGGTGTTTGAGGATGAAGGCCCAGCCGCCGGGGCCCGGGTTTCCGGAGCAGGCGCCGTCGGTGAAGAGTTCGACGGTGGGGCGGGATGGGGTTTTTTCGCCGACGGACATTCGGGCAAGTTGTAGGCGCGGGCAAGCGCCGATCGGCGGCGTGCGTTGCGGACCGAGGCGAGACCTTTGAGTCCCGATCAGGCCTTGAGCTTCAGGCTGAAGGCGCGTTCGAGGGCCATGTCGTGGGCGGCGTTGTATGACGGACCCAGCACCGACCAATCGAACTGCCACGATTGGGCTTCAACCTGGTTGCGCAGCGCAATGCGCCCGCGACGGTCGAGGGTGCAGAAGTCCATCATGTTGCGGGCGAGCTGAGCGGCGGCGTCGTGGAAGCTCTTACCGCGGCGGCGGATGACCCACATGCCCGGGCGCTCGTGGTGCTTGTTGAGCTGCGCGACGTACGAGCCGAAGCCGGCGAGATCGCTGCTGATGGCGGGGACGCCCATCGCGACGCTTTCAAGGGGCGTGTAGCCCCAGGGTTCGTACGCGCTGGGGAAGACGCCCAGGTGGCAGCCGCGGACGAAGTGGTCGTACTCCATGCCCCAAAGCGGATTCGTCGGCGAGATGAAGTCCGGGTGGTAGACGATCTTCACCGGGTCGTCCGGACGGTTGAAGAGCCAGACGTTGCGGATTTGTTCCAGCACGGGGTCGGCGTCTTCGACGATGTGCGTGGTGACCATCGGCAGGCGATCGACCTTCAGCGCCTGCTGCGTGCGGCGGTAGCGCAGCACCCAATACTCGTCGATTTCGCGTTCGAGGTCGACCTTGTGACCCGAGGCGCCTTTCTTGAAGAGCTTCTGCCCCAGGTGCTTCATGATCTCGTCGCAGACGGATTGGAACTCGTTGAGCACGCCGCGTTGTTGCAGGGCCCAGGGGTGGAGCGCGCGGGTCGGGCGTTTGGTGATGATGAAGAAGACCACGGTCACGGGCGAGCCCGCGGCACGCAGCTCGGCGTTGAGGCGTGCCATGGCTTCGAGGCAGAGGTCGAAGCCTTTGTTGCGGGGTTCGTATCGGCCGCTGGTGAAGAAGTAGAGCGTCTTGGAGAGGTCGAAGCTGTAGCTGGGGAAGAAGTGCCCCATGACGAAGCGGTTGATGCGCTCTTTGTATTCCGCGTGAAGAGTTTGGAACTCGTGCCCGACGTTGTAGCGCTGGATGTCGAGGCCGTTGGGGAGGATGACGTCAGGGCGACGGCCGAGGAGCCCGTCGCATTCCTCACCGGTGATGCTGCTGACGGTGGTCATGACGTGGCAGCCGTGGGTGCAGGCGCGTTCGATCGAGTGCTGGCACTCGATGAGGTAGCGTTTGGCTTCGTGGGCCTGGTCGATGGTGCCCCAACCGAGGCGGTCGTAGAAGTCTTCTTCGTTGCTGGCCATGTAGCGACCGAGGAGGGTGGCGTGGGTTT
>JAVTWO010000127.1:0-7029 GCA_032229765.1 Phycisphaerales bacterium
CGTCACAGCCGCTCAGCGTACGCTGAATCGCCCGCCATGTCCTGATTCCCGACCATCGCTTCAGACCAAGCACCGGACCGGCTGTCTTCCATTTGCTATTTGGTAATTTGCGATTTGGAAATTTGCAAGAATGACCCTCCGCCGCCAACCCGAAGACTTCCGCGTCGTTGAGCACCTCACCCACGCCGCGCTCGATCTGCTGCCGCAATCGCACCCCGCACCGGCCCACGCCGTCTACCGCGTCACCAAAGCCTCCCTCACCACCCCCGAAGTTTCGACGATGCTCGAAAAGGCCCTGAAGTCCGCCGGCCTCCGCACATCCAACACCCAGCACGCCGGGCTGAAAGACAAACACGCCCACACCACCCAGCACATCAGCGTGCAGCTCTCCACCAACTCCCCGCAACGCCCACCCCAAACACTCAACGCCCCAAACTGGTCCGCCGAACTCCTCGGCTGCCTCCACCGAGCGCTCACCGCCCACGACATCGACAACAACCACTTCACGATCACCGTCCGCGCCCTCTCCACACTACGATGACACGAGATCGCCCGCACCGCCCAACTCTTCAAACTCCCCACACGCGAAAACACCCTCCTCATCCCCAACTACTTCGGCGAGCAACGCTTCGGTTCCGCCCGCCACGAACAAGGCTGGATCGCCCACGCACTGGTCCAGGGCAACTTCGAGCTCGCCCTCAAGCTCGCCATCGCCACCCCCGCCCGCAAAGACACCGGCCCACGCCGCGCCCTCACCCGCGCCCTCATCCAACACTGGAACAACTGGCCCGCCGCCCTCCCCCTCATCCCACGCTGCCCAGAACGCGCCAACGTCGAGCTGCTCGAAAAGAACCCCACCAACCCGCACCGCTTCCGCGACGCCTTCGCCGCCCTCCCCCACTTCGTCCAGCAGATCAGCGTCGACGCCTTCCAGTCGATGCTCTTCAATCAGGCCCTCGCCCACTTCATCCGCGAAGCCACCCCCGCCGATCAACAGCACCAACTCATCAACCTCTCAACCTCCTTCGGTCCTCTGCTCTTCCCACCCGCCTCAACCACACTCTCCATCGATCCCACCCTCACCCTCCCGCTCCCCGCCCCGAACATGCCACCGACCTCGCCTGCCTGGCAAACCGCCCTCACCGTCGCCCTTTCGCCCTTTTCCCTCACGCCCGAAGGCCTGACCATCCCGGGCCTCCGCCGCCCAACCTTCCACGCCTCCACGCGCCCCGCCTTCATGCACGCGAGCAACTTCATCCTCAGCGAGCCATCCCCCGACGAGCTCGCCGCCCCCCGCTCGCCGCTCAACCACAAACTCACCGCCACCTTCACCCTCCCCCGAGGCAGCTACGCCACCGTCCTCTTCCGCGCCCTCGGTGAATAAACTACCCAAACACAATCCAATCATCCACCACATCTTCACACCCACAACCAAACCACCCGCCAGCCCCGCCTCCCCCGCGCATCTCGTTTTTCACCAAAATCCTCCCAACCCGGAACCAACCCCTCACTCCCGCGTCTGACCCCCCGTCGCTTCAACAACCCTGAAGCACACCAAAATGTCCACACCCGCCTCTGCATGCACAGATCCGAAAAACTCGATAAACTCTTAGGCCTGATTGTCGAGTCTTTCGTTTCACCCCGTTCGGAACCACTGCTTCATCCACGTCGAACAACTCACGCCCCACCACCTCGAACGTGGGGCATCAAGGAGCGGCCGATGTCCAAGTTCTCTGCCAACCGTCTTTCCCTCGCAACCGCCGGCCTCGCCGCGCTCGCCCTCCTCGCGGGCGCAACGCTGAGCACCGACGCCTTCGCCCAGCCCGCCAAGTCCGCCGGCGCTCAGGGCAAGCCCCTCATCCGCCCCTCGGGCAACCCCGCCCGCGACAACATCGCCCGCCTCCAGACCACCATCACCATCGAGGAAACCTCCACCCGCATCGGCAACGTCATCGACTTCATCGCCAAAGAAACCGGCGCCAACCTCGAGCCCCTCTGGCGCGGTGACCGCTCCGGCGGCCTCGATCGCGATCAGGAAATCTCCGCCGTCTACAAGGACCTCCCCGCCATCGTCGTCCTCGAAAAAGTCCTCGCCAAGTACTCCAGCGAGGCCGGCTCACCCGCCACCTGGCAGGTCAACGACGTCGGCGCCATCCAAGTCGGCCTGAAGGAAACCTTCAACAAGATGCGCCGCATCGAGCTCTACGACATCAACGACCTCCTCTTCGTCATGCCCATCTACGACAACGCCCCCGAAATCGACCTCGAAAAAGTCCTCCAGAACTCCGGTGGTCGCGGCGGCGGCGGCGGTCAGGGCTCCCCCTTCCGCAACAACCAGCAGCAGAACCGCGAGCCCGTTCGCACCAAGGAAGAACGCGCACGCGACCTCATCGCCCTCATCACCCAGCTCGTCGAGCCCGATCAGTGGTTCGGTGACGTCCCCGAGCCCAAGTACTACCAGGGACACATCATCGTCGACGCCCCCGACTACATGCACCGCGGGATCAACGGCTACCCCTGCTGGCCCTCAACCTTCCGCGCCAGCTCCGGCGGCGTCCGCCGATTCGTCTCCCTCACCACCGACAACCAGCTCGCCGCCGTCAAGGGCTTCGCCAACTCGCCCGTCACCGGTGTCGTCGGTGGCGGTGGTGGCGGCGGCCGCTAATCCCCTTCAACACCCGCTCCTTCAAAGGCCCGCCTCTCCCGAGGCGGGCCTTTTTTTTCATTCCCACCTCCCCTCACACTCCTCCTCAACTTCCTCCACCCAACCTCACGCCCGCGATAGACTTCTCCTCGTCCACGCCCGCTCTCGCCTCATCATCCTCACGAGATCACCCGCATGACCACCATCCCCGCCGGTGCCGCCTCTCGCCCCTCCGCCGTCTCCTCATCACTCTCCCCCGCGATCCTCGGCGGGCCCAAGGCCGTCACCCTCGATCAGACCGAGGCCAACCGCTGGCCCATCATCACCCAGCAGGACGAAGACGCCGTCCTCCGCGTCCTTCGTACAGGCGAGCTCTCCAGCGGGCACCTCCCCGCTTCCATGGGCGGCTACCCCTGCCCACACACCGAAGTCCTCGCCCTCGAGTGCGAGTTCGCAGAATACCTGGGCCTCCCCGTCATGGACGTGGGCGACCTCCTCCCCGTACTCGCCGGCAAAAACTTCCGCGTCGCCCCCAACGTCCTCGCCCACAACAACGGCACCGCCGCCATCATGGCCGGCCTCCACGCCCTCGACATCGGTCCCGGCGACGAAGTCATCGTCCCCTCCACCACCTGGTGGTCCAGCGTCCTGACCATCCTCCACGTCGGCGCGATCCCCGTCTTCGCCGAGACCGACCTCGAAACCCTCGCCCTCGATCCCGAGGACGTCGCCCGCAAGGTCACCAGCAAGACCAAAGCCGTCATCGTCACCCATCTCTTCGGCATCCCCGCCAAGCTCGACCAGCTCGTCCGCGTCTGCAAAGAGCACGACCTCAAACTCATGGAAGACGCCAGCCACGCCCACGGCGCCACCTACCACAACACCAAGATCGGCCTCATCGGCGACGTCGCCGCCTTCTCCCTCCAGGTCAACAAACTCGTCCCCTCCGCCGAAGGCGGCCTGCTCGTCGCCAAAGACCCCGAGGTCATCCTCAAAGCCTCACGCCTCGGTCACTACGAACGCCTCGTGCCCCTGAAAGCCATCGACCATCCCTACGCCAAGTTCGCCGCCACCGGCTTCGGCTACAAGTACCGCATGTCCCCCGTCTCCGCCGCCCTCGCCCGCACCCAGCTCGCCCGACTTGACGAACGCAACACACTCCGCAACGACGCCTGCATCTACCTCAGCAAGAAGCTCGCCGCGTTGGGCTTCCAAACATTCATGTCGGGCGACAAGGGCCTCGAAAACACCCAGCGCGTCTACTTCGAGTTCCTCATCCGCTACGACGAAGCCCGCTTCAAAGTGCCCACCAAGGCCGTCGCGAAGGCCCTGCAGGCCGAGGGCTGCCTCGTCAGCGCCCCGCGCTACCCGCTGCTGCACCAGCAGCCGGTCTTCACCGAGGGCGAGTGGCTGAAGCTCGCCCGACTGGAGCACGACGCCGCCGCGAAGGCCCGCACCTACAACCCCGCCGACCTGCCCATCACCACCGCCGGCAACGGCACCCTCATCAAGCTCCCCTCCTTCCCGAGCGCCAAACGCGAACTCCTCGACCAATACGCCCACGCCTTCGAAAAAGTCATGGCCAACCTCGAAGCCATCCCCAAGGCCTGACGCACGCCGGGCACAAACACAAATGCAAACTCAGAGCCGTCGACTTCAGTCGACGGTTCTTTTTTTCCCAGTGCCCAATGCCCAATGCCCAGTGCCCAGTGCCCAGTGCCCAGTGCCCAGTGCCCAGTGCCTAGTGCCCAGTGCCTACTTCAAACCTTCACAACCCCATCACGCACCGCCAGCCGCTTGGCAACGTCCATCCCGCTCTGCAGCGCGCCTTCCATGTACCCCACAAAGCCGTAGCACACGTGCTCGCCCGCGAAATGCAGCCGAGCGTCGTTCTCGCGCGGGCCCATGCCCGTCCGCAGCAGCTTGGCACCGGGGCTGGTGAGTTGTCCCGGCGCGGGGAAGCTGTACCCGCCGCGCGCCCAGGCGTCATCAGGCCACGCGAGGAACCGCGCATTGACCTTTTCTTTCGTCAGCCCGGGTTGCAGCATCGACAACGCCGACAGACCCGCCGACGTCCTTTGCCCCGCGGGCGTGTTCATCAGCGCCGAGGTGCTGGGCCCGCCGCTGAACCCCGTCAGCACCGCCCCCGCCCCCGCTTGCCCGGCCGTCGCGTCCCACGTCATGCTGATCGGCCCGTCACTGAGCACCTCCCCCGACCGCTCCTGCCCTGTCCAGATCGCCGAGGGCACGCTCGCCATCACCTTGAACGCCGTCCCCATCTGAGGCCGAGCGCTCAAAACAGCCGTGCGCACCTCGGGCGGGCCGAAGCTGATCAGCTCCCACGTGCTGGGCGGCGCCGCCAGCACCACATCGTCCGCCTCCATCCTCTGCCCCGCCTTCGTGATCACAAACGGCCTCTCCGTGCTCACATCAATCCGCGCCACGCTCACGCCCGTGATCAGCCGTTGCGGGCCGATCGCCTCCGCGAGTTTCATCGAGAGCGCTTGGTTCCCCTCCGCACACCGGAAATCCTCCGAGTGCTTCCAGTAGTTCTCAACCCCGCCGCCCTTGACCACCGCCAGCATCGCCAGTTGGCTCGACCGCTCCAGCGCTTGCCCGTTGTCGGCTTCAAGCGACACACGCAGCATCCGCCGGGCGAGATCCGAAATCTCCTGAGCATCGAGCCACTGCGCCAGCGTCGCCCCGTCGAGCTCCTTCGCCCGCGCCGTCTTCCAGGGCTCAACCGCGTTGGTCTTCAGCGCCTGCGTGTTCGTCGCGCGCAGCGTCCGCTCCATCTCCTCGTACAACCGCTCAGAATCCGCGTCGTTCAGCTCGCGCCCATCGATCACGATGGGCGACGACAGTTCCTCATCCTCCTCCACCGGGCGCATCGTCAGACCGAACTTCTTCGCGTACGCCAGCCACGCCGGGTGGTTGCTGCCGATGAACTCGCCGCCCGCTTCGACAACCTTCCCAGGGCAGAAGTCGCGGTACGTCAACGTCCGCCCGCCGACGCGCCCGCGTGCTTCGATCACCGTCACGTCGTACCCGACGCTCACAAGCTCATACGCCGCCGAAAGCCCCGCCAGCCCCGCACCCACCACGATCACCCGCTTGCCCTTCCCGCTCGTTCGCCCACCGAGCAGCGACGCCCCGCGCGCAACCCCGCTCAGCGGCCCGCTGAGCAACAACCCCGCCGCCAGCGCCGCCGACCCGCGCAAAACCTCGCGCCGCGAAACCTGATACCCCTGCGGATCAACCCGACGCGCCAACCGAGCAATGAGTGAAGTCGTCATGATCGCATCAGCATACCGCGAAACACCGCCAACCCTCAACCACCGCAAAAACACTGGATAACCCCCAGTTCGGACCGTCCGAGAAAACCGCCGATCACGCCTCACCAACCACACCGCATCGCTCCGCACAGGAACCTGGGCAACCCCGCACGTCTCTGCCGAGCGCCACCCCCGCACCGCTCGCCCAAATCGCTGGCGTTCCACCCCGCCAACCGCATACTCCCTGCTCAGTCCCTTCACGCCCGCCTCACCGCGGGCCACACATTCAGGAGAGAGAGCATGAACCTGTCCCGCGCGATCACCGCCGCCTCGATCACCGCCGCCGCCGCGATGTCCCTGTGCGCTCCCACCGCCGCACACGCCGACCTCGTCACCGCCGTCATCACCGCCGACAACCACTACGCCCTCTACACCACCGGGCCCGGCAACACCATCTCCTTCGTCGGCCGAAACGAACTCGGTGGCTCCGGCTCCCCCGGCACCTACAACTGGTCCCTCCCCGAGACCTGGAACTTCTCCGCTACGCAATACATCTACATCGCCGTCTGGTCTGACAACTCCACCGCCCAAGGTCTCCTCGCCGACATCACCATCGGCGGCACCCCCTTCAACTCCGGCAACCCCGCCTGGCAGGTCTTCGCCACCAACATCGACCTGAACTCCAACTCCCCCGCGCCCACCGCCGCAAACCTCACCACCCAGGTCAACCTCGCCACCGCCAACAACCTCTGGGAAGTCCCCTTCATCGGCGGCACCAACGGCATCGCCCCCTGGGGCAACGTCCCCGGCATCAGCTCATCCACCCAGTGGACCTGGCGTAACACCCCGGGCGACCCCAACCCCCTCACCCCGGGCTCAGGCGCCGGCGAATACCTCATCTTCCAAATCCCCGTCCCCGCCCCCGGCGCCGCCGCCATGCTGGGCCTCGCTGGCCTGATGGTCTCCCGGCGCCGCCGCTGATCAAAGTTCCTGACCCCACCAAACCACCACGCCGCACCCCGCACCGAAAGGCCCAACCAAAGGGCCCACCGGCGCGGGGTGCGTTTTTTTCATTCAAGCTCAGCCCAAACCGCTCCCCCTCGCTCCGTT
>JAVTWO010000128.1:0-6966 GCA_032229765.1 Phycisphaerales bacterium
AACCACGAGCTTTCGCGGCGCGGGGTGAAGCTGTTCTATGCGCCGGATCCGGCGACGACGGCGCAGGCGACGGTGGGCGGGACGATCGGCAACAACGCCTCGGGCTCGCGGTCGATCAAGTATGGGCGGACGGTGGATTCGGTTCTGTCGATCGATGCGGTGACGAGCGCGGGGGAGCGCGTGCGGCTGCGGCGTGGGGCGGGGCGCGGTGAGGGGCGGATGGGGGCGCTGGCGCTGAAGTTGGCGGACGGGGTGATGGGCGTGGTGAAGCGGTATGAGCGGCTGATTCGCGAGCGGTATCCGAAGACGCTGCGGCGGAACGCTGGGTATGCGCTGGACATGATTTTGCAGCAGATGGACCGGGGTGTGGAGGCGGGGGAGCTGGATTTGGTGCCGATGGTTTGTGGGAGCGAGGGGACGCTGGCGGTGGTGACGGGAGCGAGGCTGAGGCTGTTTGATGTGCCGCGGGTGAAGGGGTTGGGGTTGGTGAGTTTTTCGAGTGTGGATGAGGCGATTGAGAAGGTGCGGGGGATTTTGACGACGGGGCCTTCGGCGGTGGAGCTGGTGGATGATGTGGTGATCGAGGCGGCGCTGAAGAATATTGAGTGCGCCGGGTATGTGCGGGCGTTTGCGGATGTGGAGGGGAAGTCGCCCACGGCGGTTTTGTATGTGGAGTATCACTGCGGCGGTGAGGAGGAGTTGGGGGAGCGGTTTGAGCGGTTGCGGGGCGTGGTGGGTGGTGCGCCGCTGCGGGTGGTGAAGGATGCGGCGGGGATGGCGGATGCGTGGAAGCTGCGGAAGGCGGGTGAGCCGCTGTTGCACGGGTTGCCCGGGGCGAGGAAGCCGCCGACGTTTGTTGAGGACAATGCGGTGCCGGTGGAGAACTTGGGGCGGTTTGTGCGGGAGTTTCGGAAGATTGTGGAGCGTGAGGGGACGCGGGCGGCGTTCTGGGCGCATGCGAGCGTGGGGGTTTTGCATGTGCGGCCGATGCTTGATCCGCGGGATGATGGGGATCGAGCGGCGCTGCTGCGGATCGCGGTGGAGGTTGCGGACCTTGCGCGTGAGTGCGGCGGGGTGATGAGCGGGGAGCACGGGGACGGGAAGGTGCGCGGGCCTTTGCTTGAGCGGTTTTATGGGCCGGAGTTGATGAGGGCGTTTGGGGAGGTGAAGGGTGTGTTTGATCCGAAGGGTTTGCTGAACCCGGGGAACATTGTTTCGCCCGGACGGGTGGAGACGATTTTGGAGGGGACGCGGCTTGAGCCTGAGGGGGTGAAGAAGGGCGTGGATGTTGGGGTGGTGAAGACGTTTTATGACTATTCGGCGGATGAGGGGTTTGAGCACGCGGTGGAGCGGTGTAATGGGGCGGGGGTGTGCCGAAAGCAGAGCGGGGGGACGATGTGCCCGAGTTATCGCGGGACGCTGGATGAGCGGCATTCAACGCGTGGGCGTGGGAATGCGCTTCGGCTGGCGATCACGGGGCAGTTGAGCGTTGGTGGGGTGGATGGTGTGGAGCGGTGGCGTGATGCGGAGACGATGAAGACGCTGGATTTGTGCCTGAGCTGCAAGGCGTGCAAGAGCGAGTGTCCGAGCAATGTGGACATAGCGAAGCTGAAGGCGGAGTACACGGCGCAGGGGTATGCGGCGGCGGGGAAGGTGCCGGTGAGTAAGTTGATGATCGGGCATGTGCGGGTGTTGAATCGTGTTGGGGCGGTGATGCCGGGGGTTGCGAACTGGGTGAACGGGACGCGGGTGATGCGTGCGGTGATCAATCGGGTGATGGGGATGCACCCGAGGCGGAGCATGCCGCGGTTCTCGAAGAGCTTGTACCGGGTGTGGGGGAAGGAGACTGGGGCGAAGGTGGAGGTGGGGCGGGTGGTTTTGTTTGGGGATTGCTTCTCGGCGTACAACGAGTCGCGGATTGGGCTTGCGGCGAAGAAGGTGCTGACGGGGCTGGGGTGGAGTGTGGAGCTGCCGCGGGTTGGGTGTTGTGGGCGGTCGATGATTTCGGTGGGGATGCTGGAGCAGGCGATCGCGACGGCGGATGCGACGATCGAGCGGTTGCGGGGTGTGATTGAGGATGATGGGGTGAAGGCGATTGTGTTTTTGGAGCCGAGCTGCTTGAGCGCGGTGAAGGATGATTGGTTGACGCTGAAGTGCCGATCGAGTTTGGAGCTTCGGCGGAAGTTGGCGGCGAAGGCGATGTTGGTTGAGGAGTTTGTGGAGCGGTTCTGGAATGAGCATCCGTCGAGCGAGACGGCGGCGGGGATGGTTGCGCGTGGGAAGGCGGGGAAGGGGAGCGTGGTGCTGCACGCGCACTGTCATCAAAAGGCGCTGTGGGGCGCGGAGAGCTCGGCGGCGGTTTTGCGGCGGGTTGTTGGTGCGCGGTTGAAGGTGCTGAGTAGCGGGTGCTGCGGGATGGCGGGGAGCTTTGGGTATGACCGCGACAAGTTTGAGCTGTCGATGCGGATTGCGGGGCTGAAGGGGGACGGGGTTGAGCCGGGGGGCGGGGTTATGCCGCTGATTGCGAAGGAGGTGGCGGCGAGCGCGGAGGGGGCGGTGACGGTGCTGGCGACGGGGACGAGCTGTCGGCACCAGATCCATGATGCGGCGGAGATGGGGGTTGGGGGAGTGGGGGGAGTTGGGGGCTTAGGCGAGGCCGTGCATCCGGTGGAGTTTTTGGCTGGGTTGTTGGGGGGGTAAACGAGCACAAAGCTCGAAGCTCGAAGCTCAAAGCTGGGGGATGGCATTGTGGTCGGATTTCAGGCCGTTGGTTGCGGAGACGCGGTAGCGTCCGGGGGCGAAGGTGGTGGTGCCTTTGATGTAGACGCCGCGGCCGCGGAGGTTGGCGGTCCAGTCGGAGACGGCCGCGACGGTGTAGTTGGCGGCGGGGACGGCGGACCAGGTGTTTGTGGTCTCGTTGAAGGATTCGAGGATGATATTGCTGGAGGTCGCGCCGGTGACGGGGCCGTAGAAGGAGAGGCCGAAAGCGTTGGCGACGTTGGCCGGCGTGTTGTAACCGAAGGCACCTCGGGCGATGCGGCGGACGCCGCCGAGTGGAGAGGGGGTGCAATCTTGCTGACGGAGGCGGAAGGGGACTTCGCCGACGGCGCCGTTGCCGAGGGTGGTGGCGGAGTTGTCGTAGTTGGGTGTCGGCGAGAGCAGTGTGCCCGAAGCTCCGCCGATGCGGACGTTGCCAGCCCAGGCGCCGGTGGTGTTGGAGGGGTTGCGGATGATGACCTGACCGGCGAGGCCCGGGGTGGTGGAGGAGGAGCCGAAGATCAATGTTCGAGTTGACGGAAGTGACCCGTTTAGAAGGATCGTACCGTTGGAGGAAAGACTCTCGATTGTCGCCGAGCTGTTGACTGAGCCGTTGATTGTGACAGTGTTTGAGATTGTTCCGAGCGAGAGAGTGGGACTTGAGACCGCACCCTGCAATGTCACGGGCTGTGTGATAGCACCGAGAAGACTCAGATTGCCCGATGTTGTACCGGAGACGCTGAATGACTTTGCAACTCCATTCGATATATTCACATTAGCGGTGAGGTTCCCAGCGATAGAGACGCCCGTGCCAGCAGAGCCGATTGCCGAGGCGCTGAGCGAGCCGGCGAAATCACCATTCGTCGTGGTGATGGTTTGCACCTGCCCATTGCCGCCGTTGTACTTGGCGTCGATGGTTGCGTTAATGGATGGAGCGCTGATCCGTTCAATGCCGTTTTTGCTGCGGATTGTTGCTGCCGATCCCCCAGTCGCTCCAACTGATACCAATCACCTCTCCAACTCAGGCGTGGTGAATGGGCAGGCACACAGTGATCGCAGCAGTTCGGGCGTCAACGCTCGCCACGCCTGGGCACCCGCGGCCAGCAGGTCGTCATAGTCGGCGTAGGTCCGGTTGCTCAGGTACCGCCTGCGCAGGTGCCCCCACAGCCGCTCCACGGGGTTGAGTTCCGGGCTGTACGGCGGCAGGAACAGCACCGTCACGTTGTCCGGCGTGTGCAGACGGCGGCTCTTGTGCCAGCCCGCCTGATCCATCAGCAGTACGGCGTGATCCAGCGGCCCCAGCGTCCCGCTGAGCATGCCCAGGAACACGTTCATCGTCTCGGTGTTCACGTCCGGCGCCTGCAGCGCCACGCTCTCGCCGGTCAGCGGCTCCACCGCGGCGTACAGGTACGACCACTCGCGGCCGAGCTGTTTGACCACCGTCGGCCGCGTCCCCCTTTGGGCCCACACCCGCGTCAGTGTGCCCTGCTGTCCGAATCGGGCCTCATCCTGGAAGAAGACGCGGACGCGTCCGCCGTGCGGGGCGATCGCTTCGCGGACGAGCTTGACAAAAGGGGGGCGCTCTCTTCACGGAACCGTTGCTGCGCGACCGGGTCCTGCTTCTGATGGCGTGGTCGCGGATGCAGGCAGGCAAAGCCCATGCGGTGCAGCGTCAGGTAGACGGCATTGAGGGAGACGTCGAGCTGATGCTCCTCGCGAAGGATGCGACGGACATCCTCGCCCCGCAGAGCGCAAACACGATCTTGGGGGGTGGGGCCGGCCTCCAGCCGTACCCGCAGTTGCTCGACGACGTCCGGTGGCACCTTGGGCAGGCTCCCGCCGCGGGGCTTGTCACGGACGTGCTCCAGACCGTGGTCGCGGTAGACGTAAACCCATCGCTGGATGAAAGCGCGGGAGCGACCGGTGGCCTGAACGATCCAGGCGGTCTGCTGGCCGAGCAGAGCCAGGCGGACGACGTTGAGGCGGTCGCGCTGCTCGGCGCGGCGTTCACGCCGAATCAACTCGGCCAAGCGGTCCAGATCTCCGCTGCGGCGTTCACGGACCTGCATGCATGCCTCCGCGTTGACCCCGGAAGCAGTGTGCCACAAGTCACTCGGCGGCGCAAGCCCCCTGATTGCGCGGGTTGCGCGCGAGAATCAGGGGGAATTGGTATGATGAGTTAGAGATGACTTGAAGCACCCGTCCGTTGTCCGCGGATACTGTGCTAAGAATGCGAGCATTCCCAAGAGCTTCGACGCGATCAATATCTCCAACGGACGCCTGGACGGGCCACGTCAAGTCTTGTTCCGGAATACCCGGAGTAACATCCCAGTTCCATACATCTACACGGCCTACCGAAGTCCCGAAAACCGTTCCAGCGATCAAGGGCGCACGCACGGCGTCGATACGTTGATTGGCGCTGACAGAGCCGATGCTGTTTCTTGCATCGACACGCACAACTGCATCTGCGTTAACCGATTGCACCGAATCGGTGGAACGAATTTGCACGGTACCATTCGGAACGTTGACGGCACCGATCGAGCCGCCTCCCGCCACCGCGAGCGGACCAGTTGTCGATGTGAACGGGGGAAAGGAAGACACGGATCGACCGACAAGCACGGTGACGCCGGAACCGAACACGGTGATGTTGCCGATTGGCTGACTGGCATCCACCGCGAAGATGCGGTACGTGGTTCCGCTGTTACCAAAGAATGAAACAGATGAGCCGTACGACAAACCCGCCTGTGGCGAAGAACCAGGGCAGGTCGCGCCGCGATTGGCAAAGCCGGGTACAGGGGCCCATCCATCGCCAAAGGATGGATTGTTCGGACACTGGTCGGCACTTGTGTAAAACTCCACATAAATACCGGTCAGTTGAGCGTGAACAGTGCCGCAGAATCCAGATATGAGCATAGCCGACGCCAGTAAGAACTTCATGACCTACTCCTTCTCGAAACTCGAGCCCACCCCGCCGCAAGAATGACCATCATCCCCGCTGGCGACGGTACTGTGTATGTCGCGATACGTAAACCAGTGAATCCTCCAATACCAAGAGCACCTTCGGCACCTACCCATCCCGGGATGTGCAGCACCCCCACAGCGCTTCCAAACGGTCCAGAGCGTGGGCCTGCAAACGTTCGATCGGCATCCGTTGGATAAAGCAAACCCTCTAAGACTTCGTTTGCAGAACCGCTTGTATCCAGCAGTCCCCACGGACTTTGTGAGTTGGGGTAAGAGCCGACTGGATAGGAGAAGTACTCTCCCAAGTTCGGAGTTTCGGCCCACTCGGCCGCACTTTCGCCCTCACCGGGACGGCCGGGGATCGGTGAGCGTTCTCTCGCGTCGAGATATGGCCACCAGCCAGCCTGCCCCAGCCCATTGCGGTTCGGATCATAAAACGCAGCAACTGCCCACTCATCATACGTTGGAATCCAATATCTTGCACCGGCGTTGCGCGTGATATTCACCGTACTGCCAACATGTGTTGAATCTATTCCTCGTAGGTCGTACGCCCCATTCAGAAGTGCATCTATCGACGCTTCTCGCCCATTATGAAGCCAGTTGCAGTACGTCGCGGCACCAAACCAACTCGATCCCAAGACTGGCAAATTCGCACCCTCAGGTGTCACGCCCCACACAAAGCGTCCTTGAGAGCCCATCCCGATCGCCCCCATCCCCCGTCCGATCGCGCCACCACCCACGAGCAACTGATTCACGGCTTGAGACCACCCCCGCCCCTGCGGAACCGGCACGTCACTGAAAGCGTTTAAAAACTCCACCCACTGCAACTGCGACAGTTCGGTCCGCGCGATACCAAAGTCCCAGTTGCCTCCGCCGATCGGACGAAGAACGTTCCCGCGTCCAGCTGGATCGAAGGGTTGGACATTGCTCGCGCGGATACGCGAAAACTCGATGTTGTCCCGGACAAAGACCTCCGCCCCGCTCGCCACCGCACGCTCACTCAGCGGCGGCAGCGGAATCGGCTGGGCCGGTGCGGAGGGTGAAGCGAGCAGCAGCGTGCTGCCAAAGGCGAGGGCTCTCAAAGCGAGGGCCTTGGCGAGTGGCCGGGATTCGCGGCGGCTGAAAGGTGCGTACTCGGAGCGCGACAAAGTCCGGGGGAGCGTCATGGTGGATCACTCCTTCCTGCGGGTCCCAAGATCAGATTAGCGGGGCGGGGGTGTGTGATCCGTTGGGGGGGGGTCGCGGTGG
>JAVTWO010000129.1:0-6961 GCA_032229765.1 Phycisphaerales bacterium
GCGTGGGGAGCAAACAGGATTAGATACCCTGGTAGTCCACGCCCTAAACGATGTGTGCTGGATTACGGCGGCTCTGACGCCGTCGGGATCGCAGAGAAATTGTTAAGCACACCGCCTGGGGAGTACGGTCGCAAGGCTAAAACTCAAAGAAATTGACGGGGGCTCACACAAGCGGTGGAGCATGTGGCTCAATTCGAAGCAACGCGCAGAACCTTACCTGGGTTTGACATGGTCGGATTAGTCGGTGGAAACATCGATGAGGCCCGCAAGGGTACAACGATCACAGGTGCTGCATGGCTGTCGTCAGCTCGTGCTGTGAAGCGTCGGGTTAAGTCCCTTAACGAGCGCAACCCTTGTCGCTAGTTACTAACGAGTCAAGTCGAGGACTCTAGCGAGACTGCCGGTGTCAAACCGGAGGAAGGCGGGGATGACGTCAAGTCCTCATGGCCCTTACACCCAGGGTTGCACACGTGCTACAATGGTGCATACAAAGCGACGCGAGGCCGCGAGGCGGAGCAAATCGCAAAAAATGCACCCCAGTTCGGATTGCAGGCTGCAACCCGCCTGCATGAAGCCGGAATCGCTAGTAATCGCGGATCAGCTACGCCGCGGTGAATGTGTTCCTGAGCCTTGTACACACCGCCCGTCAACTCATGGAAGCCGGTAGTGCCCGAAGCTGCTGAATCTCATCAGCAACCACGGCAAGATCGGTGACTGGGAGTAAGTCGTAACAAGGTAGCCGTAGGAGAACCTGCGGCTGGATCACCTCCTTTCTAAGGGATTCCTTAGACTGGCCTCGTCTTCCCCTCATCGGGAAGAATCGCGGGGAGACCCGCAGCCAGATCGTCAGCACATTGTCGTCCGTGAATCGCAAGAAACGCGGACAGGTCGGGCGTAAGCCCGACTCAACGGATTCTCCAACTGTTTCACGATATACCGCTCGGTAACGAGCCGAATCACCCGCCTAAAAGGCGGGTGTTTTCGTTTTTGCCCTCCATCATTTCTTCTCCAAGGCCAAGAGCCCAGCCCCAATCAACCACCCCGGCCTCGACTACACCGACAACAGCTCTACCACAACCACGAGACACCCCGCCGCGGACGACTTCGGCCTCGCCCGCCTTCAGCCAATCGCCCATCCTTCGCGCAACCGCCCAGGCCAAAGCGATTCACGTGTGCCTCACCCCTGCGCCGGCACCCCAACACCCCGCTACCCCAGCCACCCAGCTCGTCACACCCCAACTGCTCAGTCGGTTCCCCTCCCCCTCAACCTCCCCCGCGCCGATGCCGCATCAACGCCGCATCCGGGTATCCCGTTCCCTTAGAACTCACCATTCTCCATTTCCCGCCTCCGCTTCGACCGCAAAAACTCCGCCCGATTCCCCGGCCGCGTCAACACCCAGATGTTCCAACCCCAAAGCACACACATCGGTACCGCCGCCACCAGCATCACCAGCTTCGCCCGTTCAACCGACATCTTCTCCATCCTGATCCCCATCACTTCCATGTTCGACGTGATCCCAAACCCCACAATCAGAACCGCAAAAGCAACCAGCATCACCACCACCGCCCAACTGAAAACCAACACCGCCAAGCGCCACCCATTCCTCCGATGAGCCAACCCGTTCGCAGCGAACCAGCACAACCCAAACCCAAGCAGGTCAAGCGACAGCCGCGGACTCTGCCCAGCCAGCGGCGGCACCGCCAACCCAATCACCAACCCCACCACCGGCATCAGCCAAAGCAGCCACTCGCTGTACCCAATCCCCCTCAAACCCCGCAGCCCGCTCGACCCGCCCATCTCGCTCCTCCCTTGATCAACTCACTTGATCAGCTCCGCAGCACAACTCCGCACCCCTCCCAACCCGATAGCGACCACTCCAAAAACAACCACGCCGGCACGCCCACCTCACGCAATCGACGTGAACGCACCGCGAACCGCGAACCACGCACCAGCCGCTCGGCCATCACAACCCCCAACCCATCATCTCACGCCACCGGCCCCCGCGGCGTCGTCAGATCCACCGGCACACCCTCATCCCCAGGCAAACCCACCCCCACAGGCCGCTGATAACACCCCCGCCCATCACAGCACGCACCAGGCTCAACCGCCCGGTCATCAGGCCCAAGCCCGTCCCCAGTCTTCGCACACAAAAACACGCGCGTGGTCGAGTCCGTATCCACCAGCCCAGGCCGCGCCTGCCGCTCATCCACATACATCAGCTTGTGCCGCAGTGACGCACACGCCGGCTTTAACCGCACCTCCCGCATCGGCGCATGCTCCCCCCGGTCCGACGGCGGCGGATACGAATCACGATCCGGATCAAACTGCGTCATGCCCGTATTCATTCAGCGGCCCTCCTCGCCAGCAATCGACATCCCCGCCGCCTTCATCACCGCACGCTTCACCGCCACGCTCAACAACCCCACCTTGTACCCATTCTCCCGCATCGGCTTCGCCCCCTTCCCTGCCAGCGCACACGCCTCGCTCAACGCCCGCTCATCCTTCGGATCAACACCCTTCAAAGCCGCACCAACCGCCGGCAGCGCCCAAGGCACCGGCGCCACCGCACCCGCAACCACCTCCGCCTTCCCGATCCGCTCCCCCGCCATCTCGATCGCCACGCACGCAAAGACCAACGGCCAGTCGAACGACTGCTTCTCCTTGATCGCGTAAAACCCGCTCACGGGCCGAGCCTTCATCGTGATGTGCGTGACCAGCTCCCCCGCCTCCAGCGTGTGCTCGCTCGTCACGCCCTTGTCCGGGCCATGAAACAGCTTGCCGATCGGGATCTCCTTCCGATCCGCATTCCCAACCGTGTGCACCACCGCGTCGCACACCATCAGCGCCGGCGCCATGTTCGACGGATGCACAATGTGACAGGGCCCAGGCGAGAAGATCGCGTGATACGCGTTCTCGCCCTCCACCGCAAAGCACGTCGACCCGCCCTTCTTCAAACAGTTGAACTGGCTATTGCGGTAATACCAACACCGCGGCCTCTGCAACAGGTTCCCCGCAACCGTCGCCACATTCCTTACCGCGGGCGTTGCCGCTGAGCCCGCCGTCATCGCCACCACCGGCGCAAACTTCCGCAGCACCGCCGAGTTCGCCGCCTGCGCCAGCGTCATCGCCGCCGGAAACCGGATCACCTCGCCCTTCATCTCCACCGCGTCCGGCGCATTGCCCGCCAGATCCCCCTCGCCCCGCACGCCCCGCACATCAATCAGCGCATCGGGCGCAATCAGCCCCTCCTTCATGTGATCAACCAGATCCAGCCCGCCGCCCTTGAGTACAGGCAGCGAAAACTTCGCCTCCTTCAGCGACGAAAGCGCTTCCGCCTGGTTCCGCGCACGAACGTACGTAAAGCTGTTCAACGGGCACCTCCGTCTGCGTTCTTCTTCACCCCGCCGCCATTCGCCAACGCCGCCAGCACCTTCGCCGGCGTGATCGGCAGCGACCTCACCGGCGCCCCGATCGCATTCAAAACCGCGCACGCCACCGCACCCGCCGTCGGTATCACCGGCGGCTCGCCCAACGAGCACACCTTCGTTTGACCCTTCGACCACAACACCGGCGTGATGTGCGGCATGTCCTTGGGCCCCAAAATCTTGTACGACTCCAGATTCGCATTCACCATCGCCCCCGTCACCCGATCCAACACCCGCTGCTCAAACAACGCGTACGACAACCCCTGGATCACCCCGCCGATGATCTGCGATTCCGCCGTCTTCCGCGCCAGCACCCTCCCGCACGACTGCAACGCCACCACGTTGTTCAGATGAATCACCCCCGTCTCCGTATCCACCGAAAGATCAACAAACTGCACCCCGTCCGAGTGCCCCTTCCCCGACGTGTCCACCTTCGCCGCATCGCTTCGCCCAGTAATCGAATCACCCGTGATCCGCTGGCACGCGTCCTTGAAGCTCATCACCCGCTGCCCGCCGCGAAGAACTTCACCCTTGACGATGTCGAGCGCCGAAGCCTCGACATTCAGCTCCTTGGCGATGATCGTCAGCAGCTTGTTCTTCGCATCGAGAGCCGCCGCCCGCATGGGCGGCGCGGTGTTCGGCGCCGTCACCGACCCGCCCGACCCCGGGCCCACCGGCAGCTTCGACGACCCAATGCTGCACCGCACCTCGTCCGGATTGATCCCAACCGCCTCCGCCGCCACCACACCCATGATCGTCCGCTGACCGGTGCCGATGTCCTGCGTCCCCGTCCGCGCCTCCACCGACCCGTCGCGATAAATCACCACCTCGCCCTCGGCCCGCGCGGGGAACAGACCCCACGAGCACAGCCCCACGCCCATCCCGCGCCGGATCGTCCCCGTCTGCGTCCCCGTCGGAATCCGATTCGCCCACCCGATGAGCTTCGCACCCGCCTTCATCATCTCCTTGTGATTCCCGCTCCGCGCCAGCTTCATCCGCAGCTCCAGCGGATCCACATTGCACGCCAGCGCCACCTCGTCGAGCATCAACTCCTCAGCGAACGCGCCCTGCGGCTTCCCCGGCGCCCGCATCGCCCTCGGCCCGCCCGCGTTGAACGACACATCCGTGTGCGCTCGCCGAATGTCCCCGAAGGTGTACCGTCCCGAAGGCACATCACACCCGCCGCCGCCACGCGCAACCCCCACGCCGCCGAAGGTCAGAATCTGCCCACCGGTGATCGTCCCGTCATTCTCAAAGGCCAGCTCCGCGAAGGTCATCGACGACGGGCGATTCCCCGTGTCCAGGTGCTCTTCCTCGCGATTGACAAACAGGTACACCGGCTTGCCGCGAGCCGCCGAGATCCGCGCCGCGTTGAGCCCTTCTTTGCCGGGCCCGCCGAGTTTCGAGCCGAACCCGCCGCCGACGTACTCGCAGATCACTTCAAAGTCCGAGCCCTTGAGCTTCAGCGCCTCGTCGAGCCCATCGCGGAACGAGAACGTCCCCTGCGTCGATGCGTACACCGTCGCCGAGTCGCCGCGATGATCCACCACGCACCCGTGCGTCTCGAGCGACGAGTGCGTCTGCACAGGCGTGGAGTACACCGCCGAGAGTTTCTTCGGCGCCGATTCCAGCACCTTCTTGGCATCCTCGTTGATCGCGGGCGCTTCCTTGACCGTGTCCTCGATCCGCGTCTTCACCTCGCGCCGTTTCCACTCCAGCTTCAGCGCGTTCATCGCCCGCTTGAGCGCAACCACCGAGTCCGCCAGCACGTACCCAACATCCCGCCCGTGATACGTCGCCTCGCGCCGCGAGATCTTCACCTCAACCACACCCGCGAGCTTGCCAACCTCCGCCGCGTTCTCGCTCAGAAGCTCCGCACTCCCCCAAGGGCAACGGATCAGCGCCGCGAAGAGCGAGCCGGGCAGATACCGGTCCCGCCCATACTTTGCCGCCCCGGTCACTTTCGCCAGCGCATCGACTCGATCAAGATGATCCGCCGCACTGGCGCCAAGGTTCATCGGGCGATTCATCGTCGGCGTCGTCGTCGCCATAGCAAAGCTCCGGAAAACGGAAAGAGGCACTGGGCACTAGGCACGAGGCACGAGGCACGAGGCACGAGGCACGAGGCACGAGGCACTGGCAAAACCAACCAATCACACACTCAACCGACCCTCAACAAGCAAACCTAACCCCGCATTCTTCTTATTTGCTATTTGCTCATGTGCTCTTTGCGATTTGGCCCCTTCCCCTCACCCTGCATCCGCAACAACCGCCTGCCCAGAAGCCTCCAGCACCGCATTGAAAATGTTCGTATACGCCCCGCACCGGCAGATATTCCCCGCCAGCGCACCCTTGATCTCCGCCAGCGTCGGCTTCGGATTCACGTTCAGCAGCGCCCGCGCCGCGATCACAAACCCCGGCGTGCAAAACCCGCACTGCAGCGCATCATGCTTGATGAACGCCGCCTGCACCGCGTCCGGCTTCCCATCCGCACCCACCAGCCCCTCAACCGTCGTCACCGCGCACCCCTGCGCATCCAACGCCAGCATCATGCACGAGCACACCAGCTTCCCGTCCACCAAAACCGAGCACGCCCCGCACGACGCACGGTCGCACACCTCTTTCGCCCCCGTCAGGTTGCAGTCCACCCGCAACGTCTCCAGCAGCGTCGCCGCCGGATCAATCTTCACCTTCCGCGCCGCGCCGTTGACCGTCAGCGCCGCCTCCACCATCCCGGGCCCCATCGTCGCCGCACCCCCCGCACCCCCCGCGGGTTGACCAGCCGCCAACGCCTCGCGCCCGACGTTCGCAAGCGACGCCGCCGCCGCCGAAAGCCCCGCCGTCTTGATAAACGACCTTCTGCTCACGCCCTCGGCCATGGGATCCTCCCGCATTCATTCACGCCGCCGCCCACCGTTGAACAGCAACCGCTCCACAGATTCCATCATCCAAAGCGAACTTCACCACCCGCCCAAGCCAACAACCGATTCCGAAAACTTCCCGCTTCGCCCACACCGCCCCCGCCAGTATACTGACTCTTCACCGAAGCGGTGCATCCCTCCACCGCTCCACACACCGAGATACCGATGCACGCCACCATCGCGCAGGTCCGTACTTCACCCGTCCTCCCCATCGACCGCGCCGGCAAAACCATCCGCTCCGCCATCGCCAAACAACCCCGCTCAGGCCCCGTCGTCCTCTCCTCCCTGGGCCTCCAAGGCGACGATCAGGCCGACAAACGCCACCACGGCGGCGAACACCAGGCCCTCTACCTCTACCCCATCGAACACTACCACGCATTCCAAGCCGAACTCCACGCGCACCCCATCGACTCCCTCACCGACCTCCCCCTCGGCACCGTCGGCGAAAACCTCCTCACCCAAGGCCTCTCCGATACCTCCATCTTTCCCGGCGACATCCTCACCCTCGAATCCCGTAGCTCCACCACCAACACCCCGCCCGTCCGCCTCATCATCACCGCCCCACGCATGCCCTGCGCCACGCTCGCCCACGTCACCTCACCCGCCTTCGTCAA
>JAVTWO010000130.1:0-43769 GCA_032229765.1 Phycisphaerales bacterium
ACCAGCGAGCCGGACAAGAAGCCCGAAACCCCCACCCCCACCACCCCCGCACCCGCGAGCGACAAGCCCGCCGAGCCTGCCAAAGACGCCAACCCCATGAACCCCGCCGCTGCACCCGCCGCCGCCCCCAAGGGCATCCCCGTTCCCAACCTCCCCATCGTCAACAAGCAAGAGCTCGAAGGCGGGCTCATCATCGAGGACATGAAGATCGGCGAGGGCTACGAGGTCAAGCCCTCAGGCACCGTCGTCGCCCTCTACCACGGCACCGTCAAAGACTCCGGCATCGTCTTCGACTCCGCCTTCGAACGCTCCGAGCCCATCTCCTTCCCCCTCGACGGCGTCATCACCGGCTGGAAAAAGGGCGTCCCCGGTATGAAGGTCGGCGGCATCCGCAAGCTCACCATCCCCGCCGCCATGGCCTACGGCGATAACCCGCCCCCCGGCGCGGGCATCCCCCCCAAGGCCGACCTCGTCTTCGTCATCCAGCTCGTCGACGCGCTCCAGATCAACGACAGCAAAGAAGGCACCGGCGAGGCCGCCGGGCTCAACTGCCTCCCCGTCACCACCTACACCATCAAGGACGCCGAGGGCAAAGTCCTCGAGTCCCGCGACGCCGCCAACCCCTACATCTGGCTCCCCGGTGAGTTCGCGGCCATGCAGTACGGCGTGATCGGTATGAAGGTCGGCGGCAAGCGCACCCTCACCGTCCCCAAAGAACTCAACATGACCAACCCGGGCCTGCCCACCACCCGTCCCTCCAACGTCCCCGTCACCATCGAGCTCGAACTCATCGGGCTCCGTAACCTCCCCACCCGCTAAACCCCCTCCGCACAAGGACAACCCAACGTGCCCATCATTGAGTTCAGGGCACCCATGCACGTCCCCGCCCGGGCGCTGTGGACCTTCCACACTCGCCCGGGCGGCTTTGCGCGCCTCTGCCCAACCTGGCAAAGCGTCCGCGTCGAATCCGCCATCGGCGACTTCGCCAACCTCCGCGTCACCCTCGCCATCCAGCAAGGCCCGCTCACACTCCGCTGGATCGCCCAGCACGAGCACTACGTCGACGGGGTCAGCTTCACCGACCGCCAAATCAAGGGCCCCTTCGCGCACTGGGTCCACACCCACACCGTCCGCCCCATCACCGACTCCACCAGCGAACTCACCGACCACATCGAGTACCGCCTGCCCATGGGCCCGCTGGGCGCGCTGATCGGTGGCAAAAAGATCGAGCGCGACCTGCGCCGGATGTTCGCCTTCCGCCACGAACGCACCCGCCTGGACACCCTCCGCCACGAACGCTTCGCGCATCTGCCCCGCCTGAAGATCGGCATCACCGGCTCCTCCGGGCTCATCGGACGAAACCTGTGCGCGTACCTCATGAACGCCGGTCACGCCGTCGTGCGGCTGGCCCGCCCCGGGCGCGCAAACCTCGCCCACGACCCGGGCCTGCCCACCGAAGTTCGCGAGGTCGATCTTTCGAAACCTTCCCCGGCGCTGCAGAACGCCCTGACCGACCTCGACGCGCTGGTGCACCTCGCGGGCGAGCCGATCGCCGACGGGCGGTGGACGCCGGCGCGGTTGCAAGCCATCACGGACTCGCGCGTGCGCACCACACGCGCCATCGCCGGCGTGCTTTCGACGATGCCCGGTCGCGTGCGCACGTTCCTGGTCGCCTCGGGGATCGCTGGCTACGACACGCGGGGGTCGGAAAACCCCGCGGACGAGCGGTCTTCATACGGCGCGCAGACGACACTGGGCCAGATCGCGCGCGCGTGGGAGGCCGCCAGCGACCCCGCCCGCGTCGACGGGCGACGGGTGGTCAACCTCCGCATCGGGATCGTCCTCGCCCACACCGGCGGCGCACTGCCGAGGCTGCTCGCTCCCTTCAAGCTCGGGCTCGGCGGCACCATTGGCGACGGCCCGCAACGCTGGAGCACCATCTCCCTCGACGACACCCTCGGCGCCATCGAGCACGCCCTCCACACCGCCGAACTCCACGGCCCGGTCAACCTCGTCTCACCCCAGCCCATCACCGCTCGCGAATTCGCCAAGACACTCGGCGGGCTCAGCCGCAGGCCCGCCTTCGTGCGCGTGCCGGCGGGCCTTGTGCGCACGCTGGCGGGCGGGATCAGCGACGAACTGCTCCGCGACCGCGCGGTGGCGCCTGCCAAACTGCTGGAAAGCGGGTTTACCTTCGCGCACCCGACCGTCGAATCGGCGCTGCGGATGGAGCTGGGGCTGGTCGAGGCGAAGTGAAGCCTCGAGAAGCCGGCGTTTGCGTCGTGGATTGACGGTCGAACTCGAACGGGAATCCAGCGCACGGCTCTGGAGAGCCGTGCCACCAAAGACACCTGTGGGAAGAATCAGTGCCCCGCGCTCATCGGGCGGTCGAGGACCTTGATGTTCTTCCACGCCCCGCTCTTGAAGCGCCAGGCGAGGGCCAGGCCCAGCAGGATGATGTAGACCGCCGCGGCGATCCACGGGCCTTTGCTCTTGAGTTCCCAGTTCGGGACCAGGAACGTCAAGCCGGCACCGAGGCCCAGAATGCAGAGCCATGAGAGGATGATCGTCACCACCCCGGGCCAGACGGTGTCGCCCGCGCCGCGGAGGACGCCCACCAGCGTGATCCCCAGCCCGTCGAAGATCTGAAAGACCGCGGCGATGATCATCAGCCCCGCGGCGATGGCGATGACGTCGCTCGCGGCACCCGGGTTGTCCTTCAGCAGTTCCTCGGAGATAAACACCCGCACCAGGTCTTCGCGGAAGATCACGAAAACCAGGGCGCACAGGCCCATGTAGATCATCGCGATGGTCACACCCAGGGCGGCGCGACGGGGGACAAGATCGGGGCGGCCTGCGCCCAGGCACTTGCCGACGATCGCGGTGCAGGCGTACGACAGCCCCACCGCGGGCATGAAGGACAGGTGCATGTAGCGCAGGACGATCCAGCCGGAGTTGATGTGGTTCACCCCGAAGTGCCCGACGAAGTAGGACATGAAGACGGCCCAGCAGATCAGCTCGTTGCCGAACATGACGGCGGGGGGCCAGCCCAGTTTGACGATCTCGCGGATGCGGCGCAGATCGGGCTTCCAGGCAGCGCGGGTGGAGTAGAGGGCGTTGTACTTTGCCGACAGGAAGATCGTCAGCGGGATGATCATCTCGACGAAGGAGCCGATGACGGTGGCGATGGCGGCGCCCGTGACACCCAGGGCGGGGAAACCGAAGGTGCCGTAGATGAGGAAGTAGTTGAAGACGAGGTTGGTGATGTTGCCGGCGAGAGCGCCGGCGAGGGTGATCCCCGGGTGGTGCATGCCGTAGAAATACTGCGCGATGGAGCGCGAGGTCATGGTGAAGATGCCACCGAGGAGGAGGATCTGGGCGTAGGCGGTTTCGAGTTCGACGAGTTTCGCCTGATCGGCGTGCATGGCGGCGAAGACGTGCGGCACGACGAGCGTGGCGGGCAAAAGCACGCAGGCCCAGAGGGCAAGACCCATCCACATGGCGTTCCACGCGTAGGCGGCGCCGTTGCGGGGCGTGCCCGCGCCGAGGTTCTGTGCGACGTAGGTGTTGACCACGCCGACGAGACCCATGAAAAAGGACGTGGGCGCGAAGGACCAGACCGAGCCGTTGCCCTGGGCGGCGAGATAGACCGGGTCGGCGGGGGTAATGCGCGAGACCATCCACCCGTCGACAAACTGCATGAGGGTGTAGGAGGTCATGGTCGCCACGGTGGGGGCGGCCATGATGAGCATCTCTTTCGCGACCGAGAGCTCACTGCGTACTTTAAAGGCACTGCAAACTCGGGATATCAACATACTCGCATCCTCAAATGTGGATATCTCTAAGTACTTTCCCCAATACTTACTATCCGCATTCATTTCGGTGTATACTCTAGCAGAAATGCAAGCGATGAAGACAGCGAGTGGTTGTATCCGAAACACAATCGACATGCGCTTTGCAACAATGTTTATAATTCTTGCGTCATCAACCAGTAATGCTACGATGCACCAAGACACAGTCAATCTTGGTTGTATCCTTTGATTTTTTCAGGAGGTTTTACATGTTTCGTTTTGCAACAAATATCGCAGGATGTGCCTTGTTTTTGTTCTCTATTATACACTCAACATCGGCGTCGGTCGTCGCTAAAACTATGCCGCCACCATGGCAAGAACCACCCACAGCACTTCCAAATCCCTTTGACTCAAAGACCACTTCGCAGTTCATGAAAATATGTATTATTGGAGGTGCTCAATCACAGGAATCATCTGTATTCTATTTTGATGCCCCAGACTCGGCAAACGTTGTTGCGGTAGTCAGAGACGGACTGCTTTACGATCAAATTTGGACCGAAATGCGACGGGTCGAATTGCCTACTGAAACATCGAACTTGATATCGTCTGTAACGGCGTCAGGCGTTGACTTGACACGTGTTTCAGACATGCGTGCAGGAATCGTAACTGGAAGTATGCCATTCGCTGATTGCGACTTCGAATTCATCAATGTGGTAGTATACTCTTTTCGATACTCGTGTGACGATGGCTCCGTCAAGAATTTCGTATGTGGCTTACCTCTATCTCGTTCTTCCTCAGACGTTCAAGCAATTGCACTTGCCGACCTTGCCTACAATGTTTATGAAGATCTGATCGATTGGTGGCTCGATTTTCCAGGCTCATGGGACACTCTTCCCTCTGGAGCTCCGATGCTACAAGCGGCGGTATTCCAAGTCAATGCGTAGATAAACTTGGGGCTCGCCCAACAACTGCAGGACTGGTCGATCCCTGTGACTTCGCTGCTGCTGAGTACGCCCAGTGCATGTGGGATGCAAGATGCAAGTTCTTGTTGTCGATGAAGAATGCTACAGCGACAACGCGTTCTGGCTTTTGGACGCTGGTCGGCGGGGTTGCCGGCGCAATCGGAACAGGTGCAGTGATTGTCTGCACGGGTGGAAGTGCTATTCTCGTTGTAGTTCCCGCACTAATTGGCGGTGTAGGTGTGGGTGCAGGAATTGATAGCGTGGTAACTGGATCTGAGCAAACTGACATAGCTCTCCAGATATACAATTCTGAAGCTGCCGCATGCTTCAAGCAGCTATACAATTATTTCTCGCTTCCATGCGAATAACTGCTATTCCATTATGTTGTTTTGACGATACTCCGAAGATTCTTCGTAGATATGCAAGACGGTGCTGCTTAGCGGCGGCACTGTCATTTTTGGGAGTGCCGATTGCGCTGGCAACTGCACTGCACTTGCGAACAAGTTTCGGATTGGAGCCACGATGGCTCGTGTCTACGGCAACAACTATAGTGTTCTTTGTCTTACCAACGAGTGCCTGCGGATATTACTTAAATGTAGTAATTCAAGTAATGCGTTCAGTTCGAGAACGAAAGGGCACTGTTTGCCTCGAGTGTATGCACCCGATTTTGATTGACGACATAGAACCTGAAAAGACAAGATGTATATCATTACATATTGATATTTGTATGTTGCGTAAATGTCCCGAGTGTGGCTCATACTTTCCGCCGTACGGCGTCGAAAAGTGGCGATCAGCGCTGAGTCGATTGGATGAGCAGTGGACTGACAATTGACGGACGAAATATTCTAAGTACACAACATTTGCTTTTTCAAATGCTGGCTTATGCTCGCGCACTATCTTTAAGTATGTGTTGAAATTAGGCGTGTAGTGCCTTGGTCAACAGATTCTTGTTAATACTAAGAAAGTTTGTTCATGGCCCCTTCATTTCAAATAGTAGCTGCACCGGTAGGGGCGACGGGCTTTTCTCGGCCGACGAGCGGACGGTCTTCTTTGCGAACACGCCGAACGTGATTACGGACATGCGGAAGGCGGCGGTTGTGCCACCGGCGTGTCTGGCGGATATTGCGGACGATGCGGGGACGGTGCCGCCGCGGATGAGTGCGCCGAACAACGGGGTGAACGAGGGTGACTACAACGGGTTCTTTGCTTCGGAGGGGTTCTTCTTTCAGACGGGGCTCGGGCCGACGGCGGTTGGATCATCGTGCGACATTGCTTGCGACGATGGGACGAGCCTGTGGGAGAACCCGGACTGCACGAACAACGGGGTGAATGAGGGCGATTACAACTGCTTCTTCAACAACCTGTTCCTGCCGTGCAGTTGAATCGTGGACGGGCATATCCATACATGATCCGAACGCAAAATCGGCAAGGACTTGACCCGAGGGGTTGAGGGGGCAATGCTTGAGGCCTGTTGGGCTCAGGCTGAGCTCGGCGGTTGATTGTCAAGCTTGCGACGGAACAGGGCACGAAGCCTTGGACCGTCGCCCGCCCGGCCCGGTAGGCCGCGAGCGAAGGCGTTGCACGCCCGACATTCTTTCTCGGTCACGCGGCAGGACGATTGTGTCCGAAGCGAGGCGGAGGGAGACAAGGGCAGACAGGAGTCGAGTTCATGCGTCGCGAAACCACGTATCTGATGCCCGGTCGGGCGAGCAAGCCCTGGCGGATCGTTGATGCCGAGGGGCAGCCCCTTGGTCGTCTGGCGGCGGAGATTGCCATCGCGCTGATGGGCAAGAACCGTCCGGAGTACACCCCGTTCGTTGACTGCGGCGACAACGTCGTGGTGATCAACGCGAAGAAGGTCGAGCTGAAGGGCAACAAGGCCCAGACTCGTCTGAAGATGCGGTACTCGGGGTACCCGGGTGGCCTGAAGGCCGAGACGTACGGCCAGGTTCGCGAGAAGCAGCCGGACCGGCTGATCAGCGACGCGGTTCGGCGCATGCTGCCGAAGAACCGCCTGTCGCGGGTGATGCTGTCGAACCTGAAGATCTACGCGGATGCGACGCACCCGCACGAGGACAAGAAGCCCACGAAGCTGGAGATCTGATCTCCATCGCGTGAGTTGATTGGTGACCCGGATCATCGAAGACCGAACTGAACGAACGAAACGAGAACCCAAGAGGGGCCGAACAAGGCGAGGCCGACCGACCCTTCGACCCATCTGATTGCGAGAGCAAGCCATGGCAGAGAGCAAGACGAAGAAGACCGAGACCCTGGCCGCGGCGGCGGTTGCCCCGGTGGCCGTTGCCCCCGCGTCGAGCGCTGTTGCGGAGCGTCCGGCCGGTCAACCGAAGCCCGCGGACAAGCAGGGTTGGTGGTGGGGCCTGGGTCGTCGCAAGACGGCCGTGGCGCGCGTGCGTCTGCGTGCGCCGAAGGACGGGACCGCGAAGGTCCTGATCCACACCGAGCAGAGCAAGGTCAAGAAGGCCAAGACGATCGAAGAGTACTTCGCCGAGGAGCGTGACCGCACCGACGCGATGTCCCCGCTGAAGGCGACGAACACCGCCGGTCGGCTGGAGGTCTTCATCCGCGTCAACGGCGGCGGCTACATGGGCCAGGCCCAGGCGATCAAGCTCGCCATCGCCCGCGCCCTGAAGGACTTCGACCCCTCCACCGAGGCGACGCTCCGCGATAACGGGATGCTCACCCGTGACGCCCGCGACGTCGAGCGTAAGAAGTACGGCCAGGCCGGTGCACGCCGCCGGTTCCAGTTCTCCAAGCGTTGATGCCTTTTCCCTCGGCAAACCGTTGCCGAGATCTTCCGAGCATCGAACACACAAAGACCCCACGCCCTGCGGCATGGGGTCTTTTCATTTGTTCACCAGTTGCGTGCCAACATGGTCGGATCGACGTTTGCCGCGTGCGGTGCTTACCGCGCGGTCGGGGGGTTCTTCGCCAGCTCGAAGACCAGCACCTCGGCTTCGTCGTTGCCGGTCTGGGTGATGGTCAGTTCGGGCTCGCCCGTGATGGCCAGGCCGTCGCCTGTGCTGGCGGGCTGGTTGTTGACGGTCACCGAGCCGCGGAGGACCTGCACCCATGCGGGGCGGGCGTCGGCGATGCTGGCCTTCACGCTGGAACCCTTGGGCAGGATGCTCGCGAAGAGCCCCGCGTCGGCGTTCCAGGCGATGGCCTTTTCACCTGAGGCGTCGGTGCCCGTCGGCGAGGCGATGAGCTGGAGCTTGCCGGTGCGTTTGGAGGCATCGAAGGGGAGCTCGTTGTACACCGGGGGGATGTCGCGCTTGGAGGGGAGGATCCAGATTTGGTAGAAGTGAACGGGGTCGGTGCGTGAGGCGTTGAACTCGGAGTGTTGGACGCCCGCGCCGGCGGACATGTGCTGGGCCATGCCGCGGGTGATGGTGCGTTGATGACCGGCGGAGTCTTTGTGGGCGAGCTCGCCCGAGAGGACGTAGGAGAGGATTTCCATGTTGTCGTGCCCGTGGGTATGGAAGCCCATGGCGGGTGCGACGGTGTCGTCGTTGATGACCAGGAGGTTGCTGAAGCCGGAGAAGTCGGGGTCGTAGTACCGCCCGAAGCTGAAGGAGTGCTTGGAGTCGAGCCAGCCGATGCGGGTGGTGCCGCGGGTGTTGGCTTTGCGGAGGGTGATCATGGGTTCTCCTTTCGAGGGTTGGTTTCGATTGTCGGGCTCGGGCCAGGGGGAAGGGCTTGGTTTGCCTTGCCCTGCCCGGGCCTTTTTTGTCCGTTACAACAAATATCCTACGCACAAATATTTGGATCGGTTCGCGCGTCTTCAAGGCGGGTTTGCCCGCGTCTGCGGTGATCGCGGATGCGGGGAATGGGTTTGGGAGCGCGTGAACAGCCGCCGAACGAAGGAGGATCGGCGGTTGAGCGGACGTGCGAGCATGAACCGTGGCGCGGGGCGTGAACCTACGCTCACGCGGAATGTCCGCTTCGAGCACGCAGATCGATCCTTCTCTTCCCAACGGGCGGAATGTTGGGCCCGAAAGCCCCGCACGCGCGGGCGTGGTGAGGTCCCTTTCGCTCGCTGCGTCGGACATCAAGCTGCACCACTCGGTCTTCGCGCTGCCCTTTGCGGTTCTGGGCGCGGTGATGGCGTGGGACCGATCGGCGGCGGGCGCGAGCGTCGGGCGGTTTGCCGGGCAGATGGGGCTGGTGATCGCGTGCATGGTCTTTGCCCGGACGTGGGCGATGATGGTCAATCGCCTGGCCGACGCGCGGTACGACGCGATGAACCCGCGGACCGCGCGGCGGGCGATCGCCAGCGGGCAGCTCAGCGTCTCAGCGGCGCTCGTCATCACCGTCGCCGCCGCGCTGCTCTTCATCGCCGGCGCTGGTGCGTTCTGGCTGTTCTTTGACAACCCCTGGCCGACGTATCTGTGTGTGCCTGTGCTGGGCTGGCTGGCGCTCTATTCCTTCGCGAAGCGTTTCACCGCGCTCTGCCACGTGCTGCTTGGCAGTGCGCTGGCGATCTCGCCGCTGGCGGCCGCGTTGGCGGTGAATCCCGGAGCGCTCACCAGCGTCTGGTCGCTCTACGCCCTGTGCGTCATGATCACCTGCTGGGTCGCGGGCTTTGACGTGATCTACGCCCTTCAGGACGAAGCCTTCGACCGCGGCATCGCGCTGCACAGCATCCCCGCAAAGCTCGGCGCCCGTGGTGCGGCATTGCTCGCGCGCGTGCTGCACGTCATCGCGGCCGGTGCGCTGATCGCGGTGGGGCTCATCGATCCGCGCCTCAACACGATCTTCTTTGCCGCGGCGGGCTTTGCGTGCGTGTGCCTGGTGCTGGAGCATGTGATCCTCGCGCGCAGCGGCCTGAAGGGCCTGCCGCTGGTCTTCTTCACGCTCAACGGCGTGATCAGTTGCGTCGTTGGGGGCGCGGGGACCGTCGAGATCTTGCTGAACTGAATTTCACCCTTTTGAACCGAAGACCGAAGCGAATCATCCCGGAAGCACGACCATGACCACCGCCACCGCCTCGACCAACTCCGCCGCCGCTCTTGCGCACAGCGCGACGTTTGACAACCGGACGGACAAGCTGCTGGCGCAGTTGAAGGCCGAGGGATTGTGGAAGCACTTGCAGATGCTCGACAGCGCGATGGACGCGGAGATCGTCATGCGCGGCCCCGACGGCAAGAACCGCAAGGCCCTGTGCTTCTGCTCGAACAACTACCTTGGACTGGCGAATCACCCGGAGGTCGTCGAAGCTGGCATCAAGGCCCTGCGCGATTACGGCGCGGGCACCGCCTCGGTCCGCTTCATCTGCGGCACCTTCACACCCCACGAAACGCTCGAGAGCTCCATCGCCCGCATGATGGGCACCGAAGCCGCGTACACCTTCGTCAGCGCGTGGACCGCCAGCGAAGCGCTCTTCCCCACGCTCTGCGAGCCGGGCGATTGCATCATCTCCGACGAGCTCAACCACGCGTGCATCATCGACGCGATCCGCCTGGCGACGGTGATCAAGAAGGGCGTGCAGAAGGGGCTGTACAAGAACAACCTACTCACGGGCCCGGGCTCGCTCGAAGAAGCCCTGCAGAAGGCCCGCGCGAACAAGGACGTCACCGGGCAGATCTGGGTCGTCACCGACGGCGTCTTCTCCATGGAAGGTTCCATCGCCGATCTGCCCGCGATGCGGAAGCTCTGCGATCAGTTCAACGCCATCCTCATCGTCGACGACTCGCACGGGCACGGCGTCATGGGCACCACCGGCCGCGGCACGCACGAACACTGGAGCATGGTCGATCCGATCGGCGCACCAACCTCACGCAGCAACCGCGTCGACCTCTTCACCGGCACTTTGGGCAAGGCCCTGGGCGGCGGCGCGGGCGGCTTTATTGCCGGTCCTCGTCGAGCGATCGACCTGGTCATCCAGCGCGGGCGCCCGACGCTGTTCAGCAACGCCCTGCCTGTCACGGTCGCGTGCAGCGCGAACAAGGCTATCGAGATCATGCTGCGCGAGCCGCAGCGCGTGCAACGCCTGAAGGACAACGTGCGGTACGCGCGCGAGAAGTTCAAGGCCGCGGGGTTCGATGTGCTCCCCAGCCCCACGGCGATCTGCCCCGTCATCGTTCACGACACCGCGAAGGCCATCGCGATGAGCAAACGTCTGCTCGAGCTGGGCGTCTTCGTCATCGGCTTCGGGTACCCGGTTGTTCCCGAGGGGCACGCCCGCCTGCGGTGCCAGATCTCCGCCGCCCACACCACGCAGCACATCGACACGCTGGTTGATGCGATGAAGAAGCTCTGATCACCCGCTCACCGCACGATCTTCTCCGTCACCACCATCGCCCCCATCGCCAAGGTCACACCCAGCGCCGTGCTGAGCAGCACGTACGCGAGGGCCGACCACGCGCGGCCGTCCTTGAGCAGTTGCGACGCCTCGATCGCGAAGGCGCTGAACGTCGTGAACCCGCCCAGCACGCCCGTCGCCAGGAAAAGCCCCACACCGCTCGGCGTCTTCGTGCTCAGCGGCGAAACGCCCAGCGCCCCCACCAGCACGCCGATGCACGCGCAGCCCAGCAGGTTCACCAGCAACGTCCCGAGCGGAAAGTTCGGCGCGCTCGGCTTGATCAGGTCCACCATCGCATACCGCGCCGCCGCCCCGAGTGCGCCGCCCGTCATCACCAGCACCATGCCCATCGGCGTTACGCCCATGATCCGCGGCCTTTCATCGCTGCCAGCAACACTCACTTCGTCAATGGCTTCTTCGACGCACGCCGATACGCCAGGTTCCCAAGCTGCCCGCACGCGGCCATCTGATCGCGGCCCTTTGTCCGCCGCCGCTTGCAGTACACGCCCAGCCCGCGCAGCCACTGCATGAACTGCTCCGCCTCGTCGTCCGTCGGCGCGCGCCAGGGTGATTGCTCGCGCGGGTTGTACGGGATCAGGTTCACCAGCCCGCGCAGCGATGCGCCGGGGTACCGCACAACCTGCGCATCATCAAAGCCCGGCTCTTCGCCCTCGCCGAAGAGCGCCCGGCGGTTCTCGAACTCTTCGCCGTGGACATACGCCGCCAGTTCCGCGGCGTGCTGAGGCCCGTCGTTCACGCCCGGGATGAGCACATACTCCAGGCACAGGTGCGCCCGGCTGGCGCTCCCCCACGCGCACAGACGCTTGCGCAGCTCGCCCATGTTCCACGCGCGGTTCACCGGCATGATCCCCGAGCGCACCGCGTCGCTCGGCGCGTTCAGGCTCACCGCGAGGCCCAACTGATGCCAGCCGGGCTTCTGGACTTGCTCCATCAGGAGTTCGATGCCGTCAACGCGACCGACGGTAGAGATCGTGATCCGGCGCATCGCGATCGCCGGCCCGCGCCGATCGGTGAGGATCTCGATGGCCTTCATCACGTTGTCGAAGTTATCCAGAGGCTCGCCCATGCCCATGAAGACGATGTTGTCGATCGGAGCGCTCGCGTCCGGGCGCTGCACCGCGTGCCTCGCGGCCCACCACTGCGCCACGATCTCCTGAGGCTTGAGGTGCCGAAGGAGTCCCATCTGGGCCGTCTGACAGAAGACGCACCCCATCGCGCAGCCGACCTGCGAACTGACACAGATGGTGTAGCTCAGCTCACGCTTGCGGCCCACCATCGGGATCACCACGCTCTCGGTTTCGACCGTCGCTTCTTCGACGGATGAACTGCCCTGCACGGGCAGACTGACGTTCGTCGGCGCCCCGGGCTGACGATCATGACTCGCGGCCGCTTGCGACTTCGCGGTTGGCAACGCCTTGGGCACGCGCTGGGTGAACTTCAGCACCGTCCCCTCGTTCGATTCGCTCGTGTGCGTGCGCACCACCGCGCCGATGCCCAGCTCTTCGATCGTGCACTTCAGCTCCGGGATCAGCACGCCCTCGCGATAGAACCCGGCGTACGCCTCGAGCGCCCGCGGGCGACCGCCCGGGATTCCCTGGTGCTTCCAGCGAAGGGCAAACTCCTCCCCGGTCATCGAGAGCGGGTTGAGCGGAATGTCATCCACCGTCGGCATCATGCGAGCACGATCGTATGAACCCAGCCCGCGCCAAACCCCGAAAGACCCGCGAAAACCCGCTCGATCGGCTCCTTCAACAGCCAGCCGCTCGAGTACCAACCATGCCCCAACCAGCGACGATTTCGTGCCCTTTGCCAAGGTGGAGTTGAGGCCCTGAAGTGAAGCGGGGGAATGTCCGATAGCACTGGGGTGAACATCAGTCGCAAACACGACGACCCCGCCGCACCCGCACCGCACGCGCCGCTCGGTTCGTCGGCGGATCGGCGCCGTCATGTTCGGCTCGATGTCGAGCGCCCGTGCAAGGTGGTTTTCCCCGCCGCTCGTCGTTCGCTCAGCGCCCGCACCAGCAACGTCTCGGTGACGGGGGCTCTGCTGCGGGTTGATTCGCCGCGTCTGCTGAACCCGGGTGAGACGATTCGTCTGGCGATCTCGTGGACCAACGCGCCGATCGTGCGTGAGGATCAGCTTGTCTCAGCGCGGGTCGTACGCGCGCTGGGCATTCACGGCGAGGCCCAAACCGTTGCGGTCGAGTTTGCCCAGAGCAACCAGCAGGCGGTCGATACGCCGCTGGCGCAGGTCGCGTAAGCCGTCGTTCACATCGTCCACTGCATCAACTTGGGTGCGTCGGCCTGCCCGCCCTGCACGCCCACTTCGCGGAGCATCGCTGTGCGTGCGTAGAGCAGTGTCGCGCCGCCGCCGCCCTGTGCATCACCGATCCGCACACTCGCGGCGACCAACCCCGGCGCATCAACATGCACCTGGCGATTCGTCGCGTCGGTGTGCGTTGTCGCGGGCCCTTCGCGCAGCACGCGCCCGTTCATCGTCGCCACGCACCAGGGGCCTGTGCCCGCGGGGTTGTTCGTCACGCGGACCTCCAGCTCGCCCACACCCAGGTCGCTCCGCGAGAGCGCCCAGCGCAGCGTCAGCAGCGACTGCGCGGCGCTCATGCCCGCTGCGGAATCAATGCTCGAATCGTGCAGTGTTTGTGGCATCAGAGGCCCCTCCCCCCGCCGCGGGTCGGCGTTTCGTCCAGCCCGCCCCCCGCCAGCGCCAAAGCCGTTTGCTTCATGAGCTGCGGATCGAGCGCCAGAAGCTTCGTCCCCATCTCGTCGATGACGCGCACGAGCGCGATGAGGTCATCGAGCCGACGGTGATGGTCCGCGACGGCTTCTTCGTCCGCGTCCTCGTCCTTCCCCCCGCCCCGCGGCGAGCCGCCGACCGCCCCCGACTCGTCGCGGATCTCGCACAGATTCGCCAGGACCGGGTGGATCTCGCGCTTCATCCGCTCACGCAGGATCGACTGCAGCATCACCCACACGTCGCTGGTGGCGACGAAGTACTCCTTGCGATCCCCGCGCCGATGCTCACGCTGGACGACCCCCCAGTCCACCAGCGCCCGCAGGCTCATGCTCGCGTTGCCCCGGCTGATCGACAGGCGGGCCATCACGTCGTCGGTGCAGAGCGCCCGCCCCGTGATGTACAGCAGCGCGTGAACCTCCGCCATCGTTCGGCTGATCCCCCACGTCGAACCCATCTGACCCCACGCGGCAATCAGCCGGTCCTGCGACTCGACCAACCCTGTGCTGCGCCGGTGTGTGCTCATACTTTCATTCTACGTTGAAATCATTGAAATGATCCAGCCTGCTTTCAGAATCTATTGAAAAAAGCCCGGCATGCCGGGCTTTTGGTTCAATTTCGAACGATTTGGGAAGGATTATCGGCGACGGCGGGCGAGCGTCAGGCCCAGCATCGCCAGGCCAACCCCTGCCGAGGGGGTGGGGATGACGTAGTTGACGAAGAGGGTGGGGGCGAACTCCGGGCCGCCGGCGATTTCGCGAGAGCCCCAGCGGTCGGCGGTTTGGTTGCCCGATTCGTCGCCGAGGATGAACCAGCCGAAGTTGTTGAGGGCACCGGAGTACCAACCCTGCACGTCGGAGAGCAGGCCGGCGGAGGACCATTGCACGAAGATGCCGTTGGCGGTGCCGCCGGTTGCGGAGGGGGTGGAGACGAAGTCACCGCCTGGTGTGGCCCAGGGGGTGGTGTTGAAGAAGCTGAAGAGCCAGGTGGCGTCGCCGGGGGTGGCGGGTGCGCCCTGACCGGAGCCGCTGCTGGTGCCTTCGCCCCAGTTGGAGAGGGCGCGGTGGAAGCTGGCGGAAGCGGTGCCCTGTCCTTGGGAGATGCTCAGTTGCAGGGTGGCGCCGGTGATGGTGGCACCGGCGGGGATGACGGAGAGGTCGAAGTAGACCAGCCCGCGCCGGATGGTGCCGCCGCGGTTGCGACCGGAGAAAATCCCGTCGCCCGCACCGTTGGAGGTGGCTCCCGCGGTGGTCTGGTAGATGGTGTTGTCGCGCGAGGCGACGATGCTGGCGGTCTGGGCGCTCGCGGCGCTCGACACGACAGCGACAACCCCCGCGGCCAGAACCGCGGAGCCTCCGAACATGCTCGTTTTCACAAATGATCTCCTTCTCACAAGCCACGCCATGGCGCTGGCGTGGAAACACGACGGATGAAGACTAATCCAAAGACCGAGAAAAGCGAGCCTGAATCGGTCGAAGTTGAACGAAGTTTGACAGGGGCGAGGGGTTTCCCTCACTGACCACGGTTATGGAAGGGGGATTTCTGGATATCCGTACATTCGGAGACTGAACCTGCGGGGTTTGGTCTTCGTCTATGGTCCTTCGCAGTTCGGGGTTCGGGCGTGCGCGTGCGGGTGTGCCGTGCGGCATCAATGACCCGGTGCTTCGTTCGGAGGTTCAACCATGCAGAAGAACAAGACGGTTCGGGCGTTCTCGGCGTTTGCACTCTCGGCGGCGGTGGTTGGCGGGGCGGCCCTGACCGTCGTCAACGGCGTGTACGCGGCGCAGGAGGGCGCGAAGGCACAGCCCGCCGCGACGGGCGGGGCCTTCAAGGTCGACCCCGTGCACGCGTCGGTGATTTTCTCGATCAAGCATTTGAAGGCTTCGAACTTCTATGGGCGCTTCAACGACATCTCCGGCTCGTTCCTGCTCGACGGCAGCGACAAGTCGATGATCGACATCTCGGTGAAGACCGCCTCGGTGGACACGGGCAACAGCAAGCGCGACGACCATATCCGCAGCCAGGACTTCTTCTCCGCGAAGGAGTTCCCCACCTTCTCGTTCAAGAGCACCTCGGTGAAGAAGACCGGCGAGAACACCTTCGACGTCGTCGGCGAGCTGACCGTGCGCGGGCAGACCAAGCCGCTGACGGTCAAGGTCGAGAAGACCGGCGAAGGCCCGGGCATGGCCCCCGGCGCGACGGTCGCGGGGTTCGAGACGCGGTTCACCTTCAAGCGCTCGGACTTCGGCATGAACAAGTACATCGCGGAAGGCGCGCTGTCGGACGAGGTCTCGCTGATCGTGGCGATCGAGGGCAGTCGGTGAGATGACGGCATTCATCGCGGATCGCCGCGGTGATTCACGAGTTCAATGAGAACAACGAGGGCGGGCCCGAAACGTCGGGCCCGCCCTGCGTTTTGTGTTCGCTCGGTTGAAATCGCTCAGACCGTTCCGGGCGGGGCCTTGACGGGCTTTTCTGGCAGGGCGGGTTGAGCAGGATTTGCGGGAGGAGTGAAACTCGGCTGCAGCGCCGGCGTGTTCCCCGGGGCGGCGTCGGGGATGAGCCAGATTTCGCGGCCGTCGGGGGCGACGAGACCCATGTTGGTGATGTTGCCGCGGAGGAAATCGGAGAAGGTGAAGCTGCTGGCGGATTGGGGCTGGCTGCGTGCGTCGAACTCGAAGAGCACGATGACGGAACCCTTTTCGAACTGCACGAAGAGGGGGAAGAAGTCGCGGCCTGTAGTGGCCTTCTGGTTCTGAGCGCTGTTGAGGCGGTTCTGCACGTTCGGGGTGAAGCGGTTGGAGACGTCGCGGATCATGGAGAACGCGGTGATGAGGTTGCCGTTGAAGGGGACGACCTTGCCGCCGGCTTGTTTGACCGACGCGGCGAAGGACTGGATCTGATCGTCGGTGATGGTCGAGGAGACGGCGGGGTTGAGGTAGGTGCGGAACTGTTTGACGTCACCGGTTTCAAGAGTGGCGTACGGCGCGGAGGCGGAGCGGAGCATGGCGTTGACGAGCGAAGAAGCGCCGATGAGCAGGGCGACCTGGAAGGCGGTGACGACGAGGCCCAGGACGATGCCGCCGATGGCAAAACCGCGGCCGGAGAGACGCCCGTTGGAGTTGAGGATGAAGATGAGGGAGAGTGCACCGAGCAACACGGCAACGACGCTGAGCGTCGGAACGAAGCAGATCAGCGACAGCACCAGCGAGGTGATGGCGAGGATGCTCGTGCGGGCGGGAGGCGGGATCATGGCATCGTCGGCATAGCCCGGGGTCATGGGTCGCATGACGGGCTGTGCGGGCGTGCCGTAGGCGTTGGGCTGTGAAAACGCGTTCGGGTCGTAGGGGTTCTTGCTCATAGCCCCCCATCGTAGGGATGAAGGGCTCGGCGGTTTCATCGAACACACGTCTTCGTCGGCTCAGCCCGGCAGGATGCGCGAAAGGACCGCAACGGCGTCGATGACGATCTTTGCCGCGGCGGTGATCTCGGCCTTCGTGGTGAAGCGGGAGAGTGAGAAGCGGACGGAGCCGTGGGCGAGTTTCGGGTCGATGCCCATCGCCAGCAGGACGGGGGAAGGCTCGAGCGAGCCGGATGAACACGCGGCACCGGCGGAGGCGCACAGCCCTCGCTCGCTGAGGGCGAGCAGGATCGCCTCGGCTTCGAGCCTTGGGAAGGCGATGTTCGTGGTGTTCCAGATGCGCGGCCCGTCAACGGAGTTCACCACACTGCCCGGGCAGGCTTGAAGCACGGCGTGCTCGAACTCGTCGCGCAGGGCTTGCTGCGTGAGGCGGCTGGATTCGTCGCTGAGCCAGTCGAGGGCTTGCTGAGCGGCGACGCCTGCGCCGGCGATGCCGGGGACGTTCTCGGTGCCGCCGCGACGCCCGGACTCTTGGGTGCCGAGGATTTGCGGGCGTGGACGTGCGGCGGCGGGGGTGACGAGGACGCCGACGCCTTTGGGCCCGTGAAACTTGTGGGGGGAGAAGGTGAGGTAATCGCAGCGGAGGCAGCCGTTGAATGGGTCAGCTTTGGCGATGAGGAGTTCGTCGTCGGTTGGTGAGAGGTTTGTGGGCATTTTGCCGACCCATTGGGTGGCGTCGACGTGGAGGAGGATGCCGCGGGATTCGCAGAGTTGGGCGAGTGCGTGGAGGGGTTGGATGACGCCGGTCTCGTTGTTGACCCATTGCACGCTGAGCAGGCCGACGTGGCTTGTGAGGAGGCTTTCGGCACGCTCAAGATCGACGCGCCCGGCGTGATCGACGGGGAGTGTGATGACAGCGTTCTCGTCGCGTAAGCGAAGCTGGTCGGCGATCTCGCGGACGGCGCTGTGCTCAACGGGTGTGGTGGCAAAGAGGCGGCGGTCGGTTGGGAGGGTGGTCAGTGAGCCGCGGATGGCGAGGTCGATCGCCTCGGTGCCTGTGGAGGTGAAGGTGAGGAGCTTCGGGCGGACGTTGACGAGCCGCGCGAGCGATTCGCGGGCGAGCTCGACCTCTCGACGGGCGGCTTGCCCTGCGCGGTGGACCGAACTGGGGTTGTGCCAATGCTCGCACAGGGCGCGCTGCACGGCGTGCACGACCTGTTGCGTTGGCTGTGTGGTGGCGTTGTTGTCGAGGTTGATCACGACGCGGAAGTGTATGTGATGGATTCGGGGCGGAAGGCACCGATCGCGCTGCGCGTGATCGGTGGCACGGAGAGCGGTGGCACGGTGGGGGAAGGTGCGCGGGCTATGCTGAAGGATCGTGAAACGCAGACGCGCGGACATGACGCTGTACCCATTGGATATCGGTGCGCCCGAGATCGTGGTGCGGTCGCTCACCAAACGCTTCGGCGAGCGCGAGGTGCTGCGCGGGATCGACTTCAGCGTCAACGCGGGCGATCTGGTGGCGATCGTCGGCGCCAGCGGCGGGGGCAAGACCGTGCTGCTGGATCATCTCACGGGGCTGATGGTCCCCAGCGAGGGCACGGTGAATGTCGTCGATCACACCAAGCCCGATACGCCCATGGTCGATCTGAACGAGATCGACGACGATCGGCTCGATGAAGTGCGGCTGGCGTGGTCGATTGTCTTTCAGCGCAACGCGCTGTTCAGCGGGACGGTCTTTGACAACATCGCCCTTTGGCTGCGCGAGCACGCCGGGATGAGCGAGGAACAAATCGCCCGGCGCGTGCGCGAGAGCATCTCGGCGGCGGCGCTGGATGTTGAGGATGTCATCGGCAAGGACCGCGATAGCCTGTCGGGGGGGATGGCGAAACGCGTGGCGATTGCGCGGGCGATCGCGGCGGACCCGCTGGTGCTGTTTTATGACGAGCCGACGACGGGGCTGGACCCGGTGATCTCGGCGCAGATCCACGAGCTGATCTGGAACGTGCACCACCGCGCACGTCAGGGTGAGACGCTTCAGCCCGGCAAGGCGAAACGCACGAGCATTGTCGTCACGCACGATAAGGATCTGCTGAGAAGGCTCGGGCCTCGGGTGGTGATGCTGGATCAGGGGCGGGTGGTGTATGACGGGGCGTACGAACGGTTCCAGCACAGCACGCACCCCGCGGCGGTTGAGTACCTGCGGAAGATGCCCGAACTGCACGGGCGCGAGGCGTGAAGGCCGGGTAACACGGGTGTTGTCGGCGCGGCGATCGGAGCACGAGCGCCGGGTTACTTGACGTCTTTGGCTTTCTCGAGACCCGGGACCTTGCCCGTAGCGATGAGCATGTCCAGCAGTTCACGCTCGTACGGCGTGAGCTGGGCGTAGGTCCGCTTGCGGGTTGAAAGATCCGAAACGATGGTCTGCGTCTGCTGGCGGATGATGTTCGCGTCGCGGCGGGCTTCCTTCGCCGGGTCGGGCTTGATGATGGGTTGGACGGCTGGAGCGAGGATGGTCACATTGCCCGGGGCTTGGATGGGCTGGAGCGTGACGGGGGATTGGACCTTGTCGCCCTGTTGACAGCCAACAAGGGAGAGCGCGGAAATCAAGGCGAGGGGCGCGGCGAGCGCGGCCAACCGATGCCGGGGGGAGGGCATGAGTGAAAGACCTGAGGTCGTAGTGAAGCTGGTGCGGCGGGGGTTGGTCATGGGCTTTCCACGTCGATCGAAGGGGTCGGCTGATGGTACACCGTTCGTCGATTGAACCCACACGGTTGCTCAGGACGATGTATACTCCCCTAGGGGAGTGGTTCGGGGTATTTGTTTGGGCATGTCGAAGAGGATCGGGGTAGGGATCAGGCTCAAGGGGCCCAGGATACTTCAGGGCTGAACCAACACACCGCAGCGGAGCGTGGTTTATGCGCAAGGACATCAACTACAACAACATCATCGACAGCGACGAGGCCCGGGCGGCGCAGGCGGCCGCGGATGCGGCGCCGAACATGCGCTGCGAGGATGTTGATGCGGACAAGTTCTACATCACGCAGGGGTATGAGAAGTACACCCCCGAGAACCACGACGTGTGGCACGAGTTGTTCACGCGGCGGTGGAGCGTGCTGGAGAAGCAGGTCAGCCGGCAGTTTATTGAGGGGATGAAGGTGCTGCGGTTGTCGGGGGATCGGATCCCGCTGTTGGACGATCTGGTGCTGACGAAGGACATCACGGTTGCCAACGGGGTGGTGAAGAAGAAGGGTGAGCGGCTGGACGGGGTGAACAAGTTTTTGCAGGCGCAGAGCAAGTGGGCGAGCTATGGGGTGCCGGGGTATCTGCCGGCGAAGGCGTTCTTTGCGTGTCTGGCGCAGCGGGAGTTTCCGACGACGGTGCTCATCCGTCCGCGAGAGGTGATGGACTATTTGCCCGAGCCGGACATTTTCCATGACGTGTTCGGGCATGTGCCTTTGCACACGCTGAAGGTCTTTGCGGACTTTTTGCAGACGTACGGGAAGGCGGCGCTGATGTGCGAGGATCCGGAGCACATCGAGCGGCTGGGGCGGCTGTTCTGGTTCACGGTGGAGTTCGGGCTGATCCGCGAGGACGGGCAGGTGAAGGTGTACGGCAGCGGGCTGGTGAGCAGCCACGCGGAGAGCGCGTACTCACTGACGGGGCAGTGGGAGAAGAAGGTGGACGGGCCCGAGAGCGCCAAGCCTTGCACGACGAGGCCTGTGCCGGAGTGGCGCCCGTTTGATCTGGAGCGGGTGTGCTCGACGCCGTTCGAGATCGATCACTACCAGCCGATTTACTACGTGCTGGAGAGCTTTGAGCAGCTTCGCGACGCGATGAACGAGTACGCGGAGCGGGTGATCGGGAAGGCGGGCCTGGCGGCGGCGGGCGTGTGAGTCGTTGATACTGCGGGACGCGAGCGATCGCGCCGCAGTGAACCGGCATACGGGTTCGTCGCTCTTGAAACGGTGCGTGTTTGAAACGTCGGCGAAGGTGTCGATGTGCGAACCGGGCGTGCTGCGAACCCCCGGTGATTTCCCGTGTTCTGTGTGAAGAAGCCGTTTTTCGAGCGTGCAAACGGGGTGCAGCGGGGCGGAGCAGTTGCCGACCGACCAGACGGTCGGTAGGATTGGTCCTTGTCACGCAGAGCGAGCACAACTGGCGCGGGCGAGTCGGGGGCGGCGCGGGATGCGCGGGCCGAGCATCTGGAGAAGATGCTCGACGCGGCCCACGAGGTTGTGCTGCGCGAGGGGATGGGGAGGCTGACGATCGAGGCGGTGGCGAAGGTTGCGGGGCTGAGCAAGGCCGGTCTGCTTCACCACTTTCCCAGTAAAGATGCGCTGGTTCTGGCGATGGTGACCCGGCACGTGGACCGCTGGCGGACGGAGTTCTTGGCCTTGCGCGAGCGGCTGCGTGGCGAGGGGCATCCCTCCCCCACCGCCGGGGCGATGATGGGCCTGTGCATGAGCGGGCAGTGCGTCAATGACGAGGACGAGCGCACCGGCAACCGCGTGCTGATCGCGGCGCTCGTGCACGATGAGAAGCACATCGAGCCGCTGCGGCGGCTGCACGACGAGGTATCGGCACTGGTCGATCGCGATGCGCTGAAGCCCGGCGCGGGGGATCTCGTCCATCTGGCGGTGCACGGGCTGTGGCTGGGGATGATCTTCGGGTTCAAAACGCCAAGCGAGTCACGTCTTTCACAGGTCCGCGGCGTGCTGCAGAAGCTGCTCGACGAGAAACTTGGGCGTTCGACGAGGGCGAGGGCCTCAGGCAGGCGGGGTGGTGCGATGGTCAAAGCGGGGCGAAGTGTGGATGGACCGCGCGGCGGGGCGGGCGCGCTTGGTGTGAGTCACCGAACGAATGCGAGCAAAGGGCGGGCGGGCAAGCGAGGTGCGAAGTGAAGACGAGTTCGATCGTTGCGGGCGTGGCGTTGTTCGGCGTGCTGGGTCTGGGCGCGGGCGGGTTGTGGTTGTGGAAGAAGAAGGACATCGCCGAGGCAGCGAACGCGCCGCAGTTTGAGCCGCCGACGGCGGTGAAGCTCGAGCCTGCGCGGACGACGATGTGGGCGCCGTCGAGCGATCTGGTGGGGACAGTGGTGGCGCTGCGCAGCGTGACGGTGAAGAACGAGGTGGAAGGCGTGGTGCGCAAGGTGGGGTTTGACTCGGGGGCAATCGTGGAACAGGGACAAGTGCTGGTGGAGCTTGATGACTCCACCGACCGGGCGGAGCTTCAGAGCGCCGAGGCGGCTCTGCGCGTTGCGGAGGCGGACGTGGCGGTGGTCGAGGCGCGGATCCGCCTTGCGGAGGCGGAGTTCAAGCGGCAGGAGGCGGCGCTCGCCTCACGGGCGACCTCGGCACTTGAGGTTGACCGGGCGCGTGCGGAGCTTGAGAAGGCAACCGCGGAGCGGCAGCGGAACAAGGCCTCGGTGGACGAGGCGAAGGCGCGGATCGAGCGCGTGCGCACGCGGCTTGAGAAGCACACGATCCGGGCGCCCTTCCGTGCGTGGGCCGCGATCAGGACGGTGCACGAAGGGCAGTTTCTGCCGCAGCAGATGGGCATGGGCGGCGACGACGCGATCGTGACGCTGCAGGAAGTCGCGGACACGATCTTCATCGACTTCGCGATCCCGCAGGAGTTCCTTTCGCGGGTGGGCAAGGGGACGAAGGTTTTGGGGCAGCTCGACGCGACGGGCTCGATGGGCAGCGGCGCGTCGGAGGTTCAGCTCGAAGTCGCGGCGATTGATGCGACGGTGAACCGCGAGACGCGGAACGTGCGGGTGCGGGCGGTGGTGGACAACCGTGAGGGGAAGCTGCGTGCGGGGATGTTCGTGAAGGTGCGGGTGCCGGTGGAAGCGCCGAAGCCGTATGTTGTGATCCCGGTGACGGCGGTGCGGAAGGCGACGTACGCGGACCAGGTGTACACGGTGAAGACGGTCAGCGAGACGGGCCCGAACGGACAGAAGATCGATGTGATGCGCGCGGTGCAGAAGTTTGTAACGCTGGGCCCGATCATCGGTAGCGACGTCATCGTGCTCAAGGGCATCAGCGAGGGCGAGATCGTCGCCTCGAACGGCTCGTTCAAACTGCGCGACGGTGCGATGGTCATCCCCGCAGCGGATCCGAACCAGCCCGCGCCGGGCCCGGGTGGACCGGGTGGGCCCGGTGGTGAGAAACCCAGCGAGCCGGCGAAAGCGGGCTAAGGCTCGCAAGCGTCGGCGTGTAAATCAACCTCGCGGCGGAACATGACGCGAGGCGTACGACAGAATCGAAGACACTGATCGGCCTTGAGCAGAACAGGCACACCATGAAAGCCCTGACGGATCTCTTCATTCGCAAGCCGGTGGTCGCGCTGGTGATCAACCTGATCATCATCGCCATCGGGGTTCGCGCGGTCTTCTCACTGCCCGTGCGGCAGTACCCGCGGATCGAATCGACCTCGATCGTGATCACCACCGCGTACATCGGCGCCAGCGCCGAGACGGTGCGCGGGTTCCTCACCACGCCCATCGAGCGCGCGGTCTCGGCGATCGACGGGATCGACTATGTCGAAAGCTCGTCGACCGCGGGGATCAGCACCATCACGGTGCGGCTGCGGCTGAATCACGACGCGAACGACGCCCTCGCGGAAATCAGCGCGCGACTGAACCAGGTGCGCTCCGAGCTGCCCGCGCAGGCGGAATCGCCCAGCATTGAGATTCAACGGGCGGATAGGCCGTACGCGACGTTCTATGTCAGCTTTACGAGCGACACGCTCGACCTGACGAGGCTCAACGAGTTTCTCGCTCGGCAGGTGCAGCCCGAGCTGGCGACCATCGAGGGAGTGCAGCGCTGCGGCGTTGAGGGTGCGCGCCCGCTGGCGATGCGGATCTGGCTTGACCAAAGCAAGCTCACCGCGCTCGACGTGACGCCCAGCGAGGTGTACGCCTCGCTACAGAACAACAACTTTGTGGCGGCCGTGGGCAAGACGAAGAGCGATCAGGTGCAGGTGGACCTGCTGACGGACACGGACCTTCGCACGGTTGCGGAGTTTGAGCAGCTCATCGTTCGTCAGCGTGACGGCACGATCGTGCGTCTGCGCGACGTGGCGAAGGTCGAACTGGGCAGCGAAGAGCCGATGGGCGAGGCGGGCTTCAACGAGAAGCCGGCGATGTACCTGAGCGTCTGGCCTCTGCCCCGGGCGAACGAGCTTGAGGTGGCGGAGCGGCTGAAGGAGCGGCTGAAGGAAATTGAGAAGATCCTGCCCGCGGGCGTGGACATGAAGCTCGCCTACGACGGCACGTTCTATATGGCCAACGCGCTGAAGGAGATTCAGACGACGCTGCTTGAGACCATCGGGATCGTCGCGGTGGTGGTCTTCCTGTTCATGGGGTCGTTGCGGACGGTGCTGGTGCCGCTGGTGGCGATGCCGGTCTCGCTGATAGGCGCGTGCATCTTCATGGTGCTCTTCGGATTCTCGCTGAACCTGCTGACGATCCTCGCGATCGTGCTCTCGGTGGGTCTGGTGGTCGACGACGCGATCGTGATGGTCGAGAACGTCGAGCGGCACATCCGCGAGGGCAAGGGCAAGATCGAAGCCGCGCTCATCGGCGCTCGCGAGCTTGTCGCGCCCGTGATCTCCATGACCATCACCCTCGCGGCGGTTTATGCGCCCATCGGCTTCCAGGGCGGGCTCACCGGCGTGCTCTTCAAGGAGTTCGCCTTCACCCTCGCGGCGGCGGTGGTCGTCTCGGGCATCACCGCGTTGACGCTCTCGCCGATCATGAGCGCGTTCATGGTCCCCGCGCACGGCAAGGAGGGGTACCTCACGCGGTTGGTCAACTCGATCTTCGGCCGCGTGCGCGAGGCCTACGGCCGCACGCTCGATGTCACGCTGCGCCTGCGCTGGACAATGGCGGCGGCGGCGGTGTGCATCACCGCGGGTGCTGTGCCACTGTACATGTACTCACCTCAGGAACTGGCGCCCACCGAGGACGAGGGCGGGGTGTTCTTCATCCTGAACGCGGCGCCGGATTCGACGCTCGCCGCGACGGTGAAGGGAGCCAGCGAGGTGACGGCGAATCTGAAGTCGATCCCCGAGACGAAGTTTGTCTGGCGCGTGATCATGACGCCCTCGACCGGCTTCGGCGGGATTCAGACCGTCAAGTGGGATGAACGACCGAAGGAGCGGAACACGAAGAAGTTGGTCGAAGAGGCGTTCATGCTGGTGACGCCGGTGGGCGGGATTCAGGCGATCCCGGTGCTGCCGCCGCCGTTGCCCGGCGCGGGGAACTTCGATGTTGAGCTGGTGGTGACGAGCACGGACGAGCCGGACAAGATGGCCGAGCTTGCCGGGCAGCTTGTGGGGATGGCGTATTACAGCGGCAAGGTGATTTATGCCGACACGGATCTGAAGATCGATCTGCCGCAGACGCGGATCATCATCGATCGCGAGAAGGTCGCGGACATGGGGCTGGACCTGGCGACGGTGGGGCGCGATCTGGCGGTACTGCTGTCGGGCGGGTATGTGAATCGTTTCAACTACGAAGGGCGGAGCTATAAGGTCATCCCGCAGGTGACCGACAGCAACCGATCTCGCCCGGAGCAGCTTCTGAACCTCAAGGTCCGTGCGAAGGACGGCGGGCTGGTGAGCGTGTCGTCGTTTGTTCGACTCGAGACCATCGCCGCCCCGCGCACGCTCAACCGCTTCCAGCAGCGTAACAGCTTCCGCATCAACGCCATCGCGAAACCCGGCACGACAAAGGCCGAGGCCCTCGCGGCGATCGAACAGGCGGCGCGGTCGGTCCTGCCTCCGGGGTACGCCATTGACTTCGCGGGCGAATCGCGGCAGATCAGGCAGGAGGGCTCGTCGCTGATGGTGACGCTCGGGTTCGCGATCCTGCTGATCTATTTGGTTCTGGCGGCGCAGTTCAGCAGCTTCCGCGATCCGCTCATCGTGCTGCTTGGCAGCGTGCCGCTGGCTGTGACGGGTGCGTTGCTGTTCACGTTCACGAAGTGGACGACTCTGAACATCTATTCGCAGGTCGGGCTGATCACGCTGGTGGGCCTGGTGGCGAAGAACGGCATCCTCATCGTCGAGTTCGCCAACCACCTGCGCGAGCAGGGGATGGAAAAATTCCAGGCGATCAAGGAAGCGAGCATGACGCGCCTGCGTCCGGTGCTGATGACCAGCGTCGCGACGGTCGCGGGGCACATGCCGCTGATCTTCGTCAGCGGCGCGGGCGCCGAGGCCCGCAACTCCATCGGCAAGGTGCTCGTCAGCGGCATGCTGATCTCCACGGCGTTCACGCTGCTTTTCGTGCCGAGTATCTATCTGCTGCTTGCCGGGGCGCACAAGTTGAAGAAGGCGGAGCATGAGGGTGAGGGCGAGCGGGCGGAGCAGGCGACCGAAGCGCCAATGAACGGCACGGCCAAGCCGATCGCGGTTGCGCACGCCTGAATCAACGCACATGCAACCAACATCATGACTACCTTTCATGGCCGCTCAGTTCGAGCGGCCATGTTTGTTCGTGCACTCTCGGATCGCCGTCATGTCCATGAAGAATGCACAATCGCCGAAGTCTGAGCCGAGCTTTCCGACTACGTTCACGAAGGAGCATCGACCGACGGTTGAGGCCGGGATCCTCAACCCGCACAGCGTCGAGACGGTGAACATCATCAACGCAACAAACGGCGTGCTCGAGTCCGAAACCATCCGATGCTCGAACTGTGGCTATCAGCTCATCGGGATCGCGGCGGACGGCCGATGCCCGGAATGCGGGCTTGCGGTCGCCGCTTCCGTGATCAACACAACGGTGGTTCGCGACGAAGTCAACATCAACAAGGCGAGCAGGGGTATCGGCTGGATCTTCGTCATGCTCACCAACACCTTCACCGTGGTGTTGTTCGGCACCTGCTACTCAGATTCCGGGCACGACTGGACGAACCTTCTCAACTACCTCTTCTTCCTGATCATTTGCGGGCTCTGCACGCTGTTGCAACTGACGGTCTTTCTGCCGCTCTCGCTTCGCAGCGTCGGAAATGTTCTGGGCGGGTTGCGGATGCTCGGGTCTCGGCCGTCGGCGTCGGCGAGCCCGGAACCGCTGGGGTCATTCGCTGATTCGCTTCAGTTCGCGCTGTTCACCGCGATTGTGATTTCAACCATCTCCTGCGTGTTCATCACCGCTATGGGCTTGACCGGAAACCTCGGCTCCGAGAGTCCCCTGAACCGCGCCACCGGCACGTTGATCTTTGTGACGTTCGGATGGGTTGCGTACGTGCTGCCCAAAGCCACAGAGTGGCTCGTAACCCTGACGAACCCGCGGGGCAGCCGCGGCGGCGTGCAGCACGCCTTCTGGCCCATCTTCATGCTCGTCGCGTTGCTCTGGTTCATTCCCGGATTGCCCAACGTCATCAGGGTCCTTGCCGGCCTCGGGGTTGGGGTGATGCTGTGCTTGCAAGTGCTGCAGTTCCGCCGGGCTCTTGCGATCGTCGGCGGCGGTTCTCAGAGCCCCCAGACGGAGGAATGAACCTTCGCACCGCCCGGCGCGGTCCATGATTTCTTGACCTTCGGGTGTCACAAAAACCACTTGCACCACGCCCGACACCCTCTACACTTTTCCGGACGCGCACACGTTTCAGGCGCGCCCTCGACGCGCGGCCTTGCCCCAGCGAAGATTCGGGCCCGGCACACGGTTCGCCCCCGCCATCGCGACGACGTTGCTCTTCCGCCTCTTCGCTCGCGATCCGTTCCGTTCCGTTCACGCCCGCCGGCTTGCGCAGCAAACGCCTCTCCGGACACGCGAACCCTCGGCACGCCCGCAGCACCAGGCGACCCGCACCCGTTGTCTCTTCGCTGACCGTCCTTTCTCACTCGACCAAGACACCACCTCCCCACCGCCGCACGCCTTATCTGCTTCACACCATGGCCACCATCTCCTCGAACAAGAACGCGTTCATCCAAGGTCTCTGGACTCCCGACGACGCCGCCCGGCTCTACGGCATCCACGACTGGGGCAAGGGCTACGTCGGGGTCAACACCCTCGGACACGTCACCGTCAACCCCACCAAAGACCCCGCACGCCCCATCGACCTGCACGAGGTCGTCCAAGGCCTGAAGGAACGCGGCATCCACACGCCCGTCCTCCTCCGCTTCAACGACATCCTCGAACACCGCCTCCGCGAAATCCGCAAGGCCTTCGACACCGCCATGAGCGAGCAGGCCTACACCGGCGGCTACTGCTGCGTCTATCCCATCAAGGTCAACCAGCAACGCCACGTCTGCGAGCAGATCGCCTCGCTGGCGGTCAATCTGAACTTCGGGCTCGAAGCCGGCAGCAAGCCCGAACTGCTCGCCGTGCTCGGACTCTCCGCAACCGCCGGCGGCCCGGGCGTCAACGGCATGCCCATCATCTGCAACGGGTTCAAAGATTCCGAGTTCATCGAGACGTGCATCCTCGCCACCAAGCTCGGGCGCAACATCATCCCCGTGGTTGAGAAGTTCGACGAGCTCGAACTCGTCGTCAAGCACGCAAAGACCTACAACGTCCGGCCGCGCATCGGCATCCGCGTGAAGCTCTCCAGCAAGGGCGCCGGACGCTGGGAATCCTCCGCAGGCGTGCGCAGCAAGTTCGGCCTGTTCGTCAGCGAGGTCCTCAAGGCCGTCGACTACCTCAAGAAGCACGACATGCTCGATTGTCTGAAGCTGGTGCACTGCCACGTGGGCAGCCAGCTTTTCGATATCCGCGTGCTGAAGAACGCCGTCAACGAGCTCTCGCACATCTATTGCGAGCTGCACCGCATGGGCGCGGGCGTGACGATGCTCGACATCGGCGGCGGCATGGGCGTGGACTACGACGGCTCCCAATCCGCATGGTCCAGCAGCATCAACTACTCGGTGCAGGAATACGCCGCGGACGTGGTGTACCGCATCAAGGCCGTCTGCGACGACGCGAAGGTCCCGCACCCGCAGATCATCTCTGAGTCGGGCCGAGCGATGGTCGCCTACGGCAGCGTGCTGGTGCTCGATGTCGTCGGCGCTTCACGCTTCGAGGCGAACCCAGACCTCGCGGCGATCGACAAGGCGATGAACGACGAGAAAGCCCGCGGCGGGGAAGTCCCCCAGCCCGTGCTCGACCTGCTCGACGCCTACCAGAACATCACCGACCGCAACCTGCTGGAAACCTATCACGACGCGACGCAGGCCCGCGACGAGGCGATGAGCCTCTTCAGCCTGGGGTACATGTCGCTGCCCATGCGGGCGGTGGCGGAGCAGCTCTTCTGGGCCATCGGGCACAAACTCCTCGACAAAGCCAACAAACGCGGCGAGCTCCCCGACGAGTTCGACGCGCTCCCCGAGCTGCTCAGCGATATCTACTTCTGCAACTTCTCGCTCTTCCAATCGATGCCCGACTCGTGGGCGATCGATCAGCTCTTCCCGATCGTCCCCATCCACCGCCTGAACGAAGAGCCGACGCGCCGCGGCATCCTCGCGGACATCACCTGCGATTCCGACGGCAAGGTCGATCACTTCGTCGACAAGCGCATCGACAAGAAGACCCTCGAACTGCACGAGGTCCGCGAGCGCCCGGAGAACGAGGTCGGGATCGAGCCGTACTACCTGGGCGTCTTCCTGCTCGGGGCGTACCAGGAAATCCTGGGCGACCTGCACAACCTGCTGGGCGACACGCACGCGGTGCACCTGAGCATCAACGACGCCGGTCAGTGGGCCATCGAAGAGGTCATCGAGGGCGACACGGTGGAAGAGGTGCTCAGCTACGTGCAGTACGACGTGGCGGACCTGAAGCGTGCGATGCGCCTGGACATCGAGGCCGCGTGCCGCCAGGGACGCCTGACGGTCGGCGAGGGCAAGAGCCTCTTGAAGTACTACGACGACGGGCTCGAGGGGTATACGTACCTCGAAGAGTGATCGCACCGCAGGGGCCGCGTGGGCATGGACCGGGAACCTGAAGCGTCGAACGTGATCGGCGGCGAAGTTGCGCAGAGCGGCGAGGTCGTCGTACGCTCGGCGGATGTCACGCCGCCGACCACAAACCCGATCGACCACTCGTACACCTTCACCTGGTCGTATTCGCGCGATGAGCTCATTCAGCTTTCGCTCGATGTCGAAAGACTCAACCCCGAATCCCTGAACAACCTCCGGCGCGCCAAAGCGAACTATGTCATGGGCGTCTGCCTCGCGGTCTTCTTCCTGATCGTCGGCGTGGTCATCATCTCGCTCACCGTCTGGTCCAGCGCCGGCTTTTCAATGCTCTGGTGGTCGTACGCCGTTCCGTTTGTCGTCGCGGTGGTGATCTACTTCGAAGCCCGACGCATCTACAAGCCCTACGCCAGTCGCTCAATCGCCCTGCGCCACGAGAACTTCGCCGACTATTTCATGAGCATCTTTCAGAACGCGCCGGTGACCGCGACCATCTCCGCCGAGCGCATCACCGTCAGCACGGAAACCTCCGACCGCTCGACCCGCTGGATAGGTTCCGCCGGCTTCTTCACCACGCCCTCCGCCTTTCTCATCACCAGCTCGCTGAACGAGTGGCTGCTCTGCCTGCCCCGATCGGTGGTCAACCCCAGCGAGGAGGAACGCCTCGCCGCCGACCTGAAACGCTGGTTCGAGGAAGGCCAGCGCAAGCGCCTGCTGGCGTACCTGCGCAACGCGCCCGTCGCTTGCCCCAAGTGCTCGTACAACCTCAAGGGCATCACCGATCTCACCTGCCCCGAGTGCGGTACGCCGCTCGAGCCCGAGTCGATTCTGCGGTGAACCAGCATTCCGCGGCTGATACACAATGAACTCCGCTCAAGCCTCGCCATGCAGAACGACAATCCACCCGCCACAAACTCGTACACCTTCTCATGGAGCTACACGCCCGAGTTCTTTGCGGCCGTTGCCAACGAGCTCGACCAGCTCAAGTCCTCGAACGCTTTGAACGAGGAGGAGTTGGTTCATTACTCCCGCGTGGGGTACATCGCAATCGCGTTGTGCTGGGCTGCCGGCGTCGCACTCGCCGCGTACTGGATCAACGAACTGCCGCGTGATCGAATCCCGATCTTCGTTGTCCTGCTGCCGTTCTTCTTCTCCGCTGTGATCGCCCTGAAGATCCACCGTGATCGGAAAGTCCCCGAGAAAGCGCGTCGCATCAACAAAGAACGAGGCGAGATCACGTTCTCGCTGTTCGGCGATTCGACTTTCAAAGCCACGATCACCCCTGATCGGGTCTGCGTGCATTCCGATGAGCTCTCCGTCTCGTGTGATTGGTCGATGTGCTCGGGCCTCATCTTCATCCCCTCGGCCATCCTCATCGTCGGAACCCACAGCGAGCGCCTGCTCTGGTTGCCACGCACCGCCGTTTTCCCCGAGCTCTCGCGATCTGACGACGCCAAGCTTCTCGCAGAACTCACCCAGTTACTCGAAGACAACATCCGACGTTGGTTCGATCGCGGGCAGTACGAGCGCGTGCACCGCACCCTCCAGAGCGTGCCGGTCTTCTGCCCCGAATGTCGCTACAACCTCAAGGGGATCACCGAGTTGAAATGCCCGGAGTGTGGCCGCCCGCTCAAACCCGACGACTTCTTCGCCTTTCAGCTTCAGTAACCCCCGCACGTTTTCCTCCATCGCCGACGAATCCGCATCCCAAATCCGCCCTCGGCGCGATACGCTGCGTGCATGACCTATGCCAAGCTGCTGAACAGCCACAGCGTCTTTTCATCGTCCTCACTCACCCCGCTGCTCCTCTCCGCCCTCCTGCTCATCCTCCCCGCCTGCGCCAGCCCCAACTGGCAATCCAGCTACCAACCGCTCAGCGAGCAGGGCACGCTCCAGCCGCAGGCACAACGCACCGAAGCGCCCCGCACCAACCAGCCGCCGCTGAGCCCGGGCGCCCGCGTGGAACTCAAGCGCCTGCCGCTGGAACAGATCTCGCTGGGCAACATCCCCAGCGACTGCCTGGCGCTGGGCTTCTCCGAGTTCCAACGCCAAAGCCCCGGCTCTTTGCAAGACGAAACCGACCTGCTCGCCTTCGCCCGCGCCATCGGCTCCGACCGCGTCCTCTGGGGCACAGGCTTCTCACACCGCACCACCACCACCGAGTACGAAACCGTCTCGGGCCCACGCGTCTGGGACCGCATTGGCGTCTCAAGCGACACCGGCGCCCAGCTCTACTCCGCACCGGTGACCAAAACCAACGAGTGGTACACGCTGCGGGCGCTGTTCCTGAAATCGAAGGCGGGGCAATAGGGAATAGGGAATAGGCGACTGCGGAATCTTCATTCTCTCTGTCTCCCTCCGCGTTCTCCGCGAACTCCGCGTTGAATCCGCCTTCCTCGGCCCTCTCTCCCCACCCTAACATTCAGCATGTCTGTCGATCCGAAGCATCCCTGGGACATCAAGCCCACCAAAAAAGTTGATCCCCTCGCCGGCTCGTGCACCTTTGCGGGGCAGACACTCCCCGAAGAGCTCCCCGCCGATCCGATGCCCCTCTTTCGCGAGTGGCTCCAACTGGCCGCGGACCAAGGCGTCCTCCCCAACCCCAACGCCATGTCGCTGGCGACCGTGAACAAAGAAGGCCAGCCCAGCGCCCGCATCGTCCTCGCTCGCCGCTTCTACCCCGACAAGGGCTGCCTGGTCTTCTTTACGAACTACGACTCGCACAAGGGCAGCGATCTTGAGCAGAACCCCAAGGTCGCCGCGTGCTTCCACTGGGACACCCTCGATCGTCAGGTCCGTATCGAGGGCATCGTCACCAAGTCACCCGACAGCGAGAGCGTCGAGTACTTCAACCAGCGCCCGCTCATGTCGCGCGTGGCCGCCTGGGCCAGCACGCAGTCCGCCCCCATCGCCTCGCGCCAGCACCTGCTCGCGCAGAACGACGCCGTGGAAAAGCGCTTCAACGTCGTGGGCGGCGACGAAGCCGTCGCGAAGCTCACCCCCGAGCAGATCAAGCAGATCACCGTCCCGCGCCCGCCGCACTGGGGGGGCTACCGCTTGTGGGTCGCCCGCATCGAGCTCTGGCTGGGTCACTCCGCCCGCCTGCACGACCGCGCCCGCTGGTCACGCACGCTCACCCCCGCCACGATCGACAACGCCCCGGGCTACACGCCCGGCCCGTGGACCGTCACCCGCCTGCAGCCGTAACACATGGCACAGGGCCACAGGACCACAGGGCACTTTCGGACGGGCAAGCGTTGGCCTTTGGATGTGCCATGTGGCCATGTGCCATGTGGGGTGTGTTTTTCGCATCCTCCCGCCCACGATCCGATACCATCTCCACCGTGAGCACCAGCCCGAGCGACGAGAACACGCCGCAGCGACTCCCCTTGGGTGACGCGCAGCTCTACCTGCACCCGCAGACCCTCGCCCGCCTCGCCTCGCTCGAGCTCCGCGCCAAAATGATCGTCGAAGGCGTCATGTCCGGCGCCCACCGCTCCCCGTACCACGGCTACTCCGTCGAGTTCGCCCAGCACCGCCCCTACGTCGCCGGCGACGACATCCGACACCTCGACTGGAAAGTCTTCGGCCGAACCGACAAGCTCCAACTCAAGCAGTACCAGCAGGAAACCAACCTTGATCTGGTCATCCTCGTTGATTCCTCAGGCTCCATGCGCTTCGGCTCCCGCTCCTTCGAGGACGCCTCCGGCATCGGCCGCACCACCAGCCCCGACGGCCGCACCACCTGGAGCAAATACGACCACGCCACCGCCGTCGCCGCCGCCATGAGCTCCATCTGCCTCAAACAAGGCGACCGCGTCGGGCTCGTCTCCTTCGCCGACGAAATCCGTACCTGGCTCAAACCCTCCAGCGCCCCGGGCACCTGGCGACAGATCGTCGGGCAACTCTCCGCCAACCCCGTCGACCGCCCCACCGACCTCCCCCGCGTCGTCGATCAGCTCCTCGCCAAACTCACCGGCCGCTGCCTGCTCGTGCTCATCAGCGACCTCTTCGAAGACCCGGAGAAGATCCGCAAAGCCCTGAGCCGAATCCGCTTCCGCGGGCACGACGTGATCATCGTCGAAGTCCTTGACAACGCCGAGCGCACCTTCGACCTGAACCAGGAAGCACCCTTCCTAGGCCTCGAAGGCGAACCCATGCTTAAGGTCGATCCCCGCTCGATCCGCCAGGCCTACCTCGCCGCCCTGCAGGCCCACCTCGACCAGCTCGAACGCGACACCCGCGCGATGGGCTTCGACTACATGATCTGCTCCACCCACGACTGGCTGGGCCCGCCGCTGAGCGCCTTCCTCGCCGCCCGCGAAGCCCGCATCAAACGAACCAAGTCCCGCTGAGTGCTCTTGTCTTTCTCTTATTTGGCAATTTGAAAATTTGCGATTTGGCAATTTGTACTTCCTCCACCCCCTCATCCTGACCCTCGGCACCCTCTCCGTCGCGATCCCCATCGCGATCCACCTCCTCATGCGCCGGCGGCGTCAGCCCGTCATGTGGGGTGCCATGCGCTTCGTGATGGAGGCCTATCGCCAGACCCGCCGCCGACTGCTTCTGCAACGCTGGCTGCTGCTGATCACCCGCTGCCTGCTCGTCCTCCTCGCCGGCGTCCTGCTCGCCCGCCCGCTGCTGGGCACCGCCGGGGGCTCGTCGTCGTCCACGCCCCGACGCCTGCACCTGGTGATCGATAACGCCATCGCCTCATCCGCAACCGCGCAAACCAAGGGCCGATCCGCACTCGATCAGCGCCTCACCGAGGCCCGTCAGCTCATCGACGCCCTCAGCGAAAACGCGGGCGACGAAGTCTCCATCCTCCTCACCGCCTCACCACCCGAGCAACTGCTCTGGCCCGCCTCGCGGAACCTCGCCGGCGCCAAGGCCCTGCTCGACACGATCAAACCAGCGGACTCCGCCCCCGACCTGCGCTGGGCCCTGCGCCTGATCGCCTCGGGCTTCGATCCCAACGCCGACGCCTCGCGCGTTCAGTCCGTCGCGATTCTGAGCGACTTCCCCGTCGCTTCGGTGGATCTCGCCTCCGCCCCGCCCGCACTGCCCGGCTCCTTCCGCGTCATCGTCCCCGCACCCAGCGCACCCGCACCCCTGAACATCGGCGTCGCCTCGATCACCACCTCGGGCTCGCTGCTGCTCACCGACGCCGCCGCATCCTCCGTCGCCGCCACCGTCTCGCTCGTCCGCTCGGGTGAACTCGTCCGCGAGCCTTCCGTCACCACACTGCGCCTCTCGCTCTCACGCCCCGACGCGCAAGCACCCGCAATCGCCGACGCCCCCGCCGTCACCGTCCCCGTCCGCTGGTCGGCCGGTCAGCGCACCGCGCAGGCCTCCATCCCACTCGATCAACTCCTCGCCGCCCTCCCTTCATCGTCTACCACCTCCTCCGATGGCCAGCTCGTCCTCTCCGCCTCCATCGACACCGACGCCCTCGCCGCGGACAACCTCATCCGCAAACCGCTGCAGCTCCGCACCACCTTGCGCGTGGGGCTCATCACCGAGCAACCGATCCCCCCGGGCCCGCGTGCCGCCGACACCGACGCTTTTTCACCGGGTCAGTGGCTCGCCGCCGCACTCCGCCCCACCGATCAAGCCGCCATCGAGCTCACCGAGCTTGATCCCGCGGCCCTTGACCCCGCACGCATCACGCCTCTCGACGCCATCATCATCACCACGCCTCAGCGCCTCAGCGAGCAGGCGTGGTCCCGCATCGCCTCGCACGTCCGTCGCGGCGGCCTGCTCATCCTCACCCCGCAAAGCGACCTCGACGCCCAAGCCTGGCCCGACGCGCTCAAAGCCGCTCTGCCCCTCCCCTTCAACGCCGCCCGCGCGCCGATCGACCTGCCCGAAGATTCCGCCCGCCTGCTGCCGCCGGGCCCCAGCGCCGACCCGAACGACCAGACCGACCTCCTCCGCGCCGTGCGCAGCGAACTCGCCGAACTCACCCGCTCCGTCCGCGTCTCACGCATTCTCCCCATCACCCCAGCCGCGGAGAGCCCAACCTCACCGCCGCAAACATCACCAGCGAACCCAACCGCGCCGAACGCCCCGGCTGAATCCGTTTCCCCCGCCGCCTCTGCACTCAACCCCGCGCCGCTGACAACGCTGCTGCAACTCTCCACGGGTCAGCCCTTCGTCGTGCTCATCTCACCCACCCCCGCCGCCACCTCCACCAACTCCCCCACCACCGCTTCAACATCCACCTCGGGCTCGGTGGTGATCATCACCGCCGCACTCTCCAGCCGCTGGACCGATCTGCCCGCCAAGCCGCTGATGGTGCCGCTGATGCAGGAGCTGATCCGTCAGGGCGTCGCCCGTGCGCGCCCGCCGTTGATCACCGTCGCGGGTCAGCCGCTGACGATCCCCGCGCGCACCAGCGAGCTGCGGGCACTCCCCGCGAGCACACTCATCGCCATCGACCCAACCACCAACCAGCCCACCACCCCTCTTCGAACCACCGGCCTGCTCCGCGCTTCCGACACCCGCAACCAACCCATCGCCCTGCTGGCGATCAACCCCGACGCCCAAGCCGCCCGCCTCGACGCCACCGACCCGGCCGCGTTGCGCTCCTGGCTCACCGCCCTGACCGCCCGCGCCGACGCCCCCGGCACCCCACCGAACTACCTCAAACCCGCCGCCGACGCGATCGCACCCGGCTTCGATCCAACCGACGCCCGCACGCCCACCGAGCTTCTCGCCGCCAGCACGCAAGGCACGCCGTTGGGCTCGATCTGGCTTCTCGCCCTCCTCGCCCTCGCCCTCATCGAACTGGCGCTGGCCCGCTGGGCCTCCGTCCCCGTGACCTTCGGGCCCGTGGGCGCACCAACCCCCGCCTCAAAGCTCACCTCCAACTCACCCACCTCATCCGCCCAATCCTCCACCACCACCTCCAACGAAGGGGCCGCCGCGTGAACGACGCGTTGAACTGGCTCCTGCGTCTGGACGCGCTCAAGCCCTCCGACCCCGGGGTGCAGTGGTCGCTGCTGCACACCTTGCCGCCCTGGGTCTGGGCGCTGCTCATCGCCGCCGCCCTCATCGCGGCTCAATGGACCTACCGCCGACTCGAAGGTCCCAAGCCCGCACGCCTCCTCCTGGGCTTCACCCGCGCACTCCTCCTCATCCTGCTGGTCTTTCTCCTCCTGGGCCCGCGCCTGATCCGCCCCAGCGAGACCGTCGAAAAAGACTGGGTCCTCGTGCTCGTCGATCGCTCCGCCTCGCTCGCCATCGCCGACGCACCGACCGACGCAGCCTCTTCCTCCTCCTCCTCCCCGCGCACGCGTGATGAGCAGCTCCGCGCCGCGCTCCTCTCCGCCTCACCCACGCTTCAAGCCCTCACCCGCGACCGCGTCGTGCTCTTCATGGGCTTCGACGCCGGCGCGTACGAACTGAAACCCGCCGACTCCACCACCACCCCCGCACTCCCCATCAATCTCACCGCGCCCGTCGGCAACCGCTCATCCCTGGGCACCGCACTCGACGCCGCACTCGCCCGCGCCGCCGCCCGCCCCGTCGCGGGCGTGGTCATCCTCTCCGACGGCCGCTCCACCGACCAACTCTCCCGCGCCACCCTCCGCAAACTCGCCAGCGACCGAATCCCCGTCTTCTCCTTCCCGCTGGGCTCACCACTCCCCCAAACCGACTACCTCATCCGCCAGGTCATCGCCCCGCCCTCCGCATTCCTCAGCGACATCGTCCCGGTTCAGGTCGCCCTCCAACGCGCCGGGGCAACCTCCGCCGCCGCCGAGGTCAAGCTCCGCCTCATCGACTCCGCCACCAACGCCACACTCGACGAACGCACCGTCCGCTTCGCCCCGGGCTCAACCACCCCTGATCAACCCGTCACCCTCTCCGCCCGCCCCGATACCCCCGGCTCACGCGCCTGGACCGTCCGCCTTGAGCCCACCGGGCCCGACCTGCTCCCCCAAAACAACGAAGCCCGCCTCGCCCTCGACCTCGTTGATCGCCCACTCCGCGTGCTCTACATCGACGGCTATCCACGCTGGGAATACCGCTTCCTCAAGAACATCCTCGCCCGCGAAAAGTCCGTCTCCTTCGCCTCCACACTCCTCGCCGTCGGCCGCCGCTACCTCCAGGAAGGCGACGAAGATCTCGACGCCATCCCCTCCACCGCGCAGGAATGGGCCAAGTGGGACGTGGTCATGCTGGGCGACGTCCGCCCCGACGTCTTCACCGATCAACAACTCTCCCAGCTCAAAGACCGCGTCGCCCGCGGCGGCGCAGGCCTCCTCTGGATCGCCGGCGAAGGGGCCGTCCCCACCGCCTGGCGCACCACCCCGCTGGGCGACCTGCTCCCCATGAGCTTCTCCCAAGGTGAAGCCAGCATCCGCAGCTTCGCCCGCGACGTGCTCATCCGCCCCACACCCCTCGCCGACGCGCTGGGTGTCATGCGCCTCGAAGACACCCCCGCAACCGCCAGCTCCCCCAGCTCCTCCGAAGCCGCCGCCCTCGCACAAACCTCGCCCTTCTGGCCTCAAGCCCTCAGCGACCCGATCAACACCTGGGCGCGTCTGCGCTGGGTGCAGAACATCGAGCCCTCGACCCTCAAACCTGCTGTCGAAACACTCGCCGTCGCGCAGCCCATCGAGATCGGCGAGGCCGAACGCCCCCGCCCCTCCCCCGCGGTCCTCACCATGCGCTTCGGCGCTGGTCGCATCATCTACGTCGCCACCGACGAGATTTGGCGCTGGCGCTACGGCCGGGGCGACCAATACCCCGAGCGCTTCTACCTCCAGCTCCTCCGCCTGCTCGGTCGAGAGTCCGTCTCACGCTCTGGCAAGCCCGCCGTGCTCGCCATCAGCCCCGAACGCATCGACCTGGGTCAGCCCGCACGCGTCTCCGCCGAGATCGTCGACCAAGTCCTGGTCGAAAACCCGCCCGCCTCGCTGACCGTCCGCATCACCCGCGCCCAAGGCTCAAACTCCGCCGACGAACCCGTCGAGCCCATCACCCTCACCCTCCGCCCAGAATGGCAGGGTGCCGCCTCCACCAACCAGCGCCTGGCGTACGTCGCCACCTTCGTCGCCCCCGCGACGGGGCGCTACACCGCGACCCTCACCGATGCGCTGCTGACCACCGCACCAACGACTCCCACCGACCCGATCACCGCCGAGGCCGAGGTCCTCCTCGCCGACGACGAACAACGCCAGCCCGAGACCGACCACCCGCTTCTCGCCCAGCTCTCCACCTCCACCGGCGGCAGCGTCCTCAGCGAAACCGACCTGAAGAACCTCGACCGCCTCCTCCCCCGGCGCGAGCTCCGCACCACCGGCATCGCCCAGGAACACACCCTCTGGGATACCCCCGCCGCCCTCCTGCTCGTCCTCCTGCTGCTGACCGTCGAATGGGTCGGCCGCCGCCTCATCCGCCTGCCCTAAGGGCCCGCCGGTGCGCGCACATGGCCACCCACGGTCGACTTTCTTTCCACATGACCAGCTTTGGTCGGTTTTCTGCCGGGTTCTGACCACTTCCGGGTATCTGCAACCCCCGATTTCGACGATACTACCCAGCATCAAACCCACACCCGCAACCGACGGCCAGCCCGCGGGTGCACATCTGGTCTCCTGACCATCTCCACAGTGAACTCCCAACGCCCGAAGTTCGTTCAACCCTCGGGCACCTCACGAATCACAAGCTTCCCCCACGCCACCGCGAACCAAGCATGACCGAGCCAACGCCCAACCCGACCTCCACGCCGCCCGAGCTGGTCCGGGGTATCGCGCGCCTTGAACGGCTGGCTCTGCTCGCGAAGCTCCTGCTCCTCGTGCACCGACTGGCGTGGATCATCGCTGGCGCGGTCGCGGGCCTCTCCCTGCTCATCCTCATCGACCTGGTCCTCCGCTCGCCGGGCTGGCTCCGCGGGATCATCCTGCTCGTCGGCGGCTTCACCCTTCTCGGTGCGCTGCTCGTCCGTGTGCTGCCCGCCCTGCGCTTCAAGCCCAGCGTCGGGCAGATCGCCCTGCGCCTGGAACGCGCCGAAGAGGGCAAAAAGGCCGGCCTGACCGACCTGCTGACCAGCGCGGTGGAGATCTCCAAAGCCCCCAGCGCGGGCCTCTCCGGCGCGCTCTCAACGCCGCTGCTCGCCGCCGCGGCTGATCGGCTTCGCTCCGTCCGCGCCGCGTCAGTCTTGCGTCTCGGTCCGGCGCTCACCGCCTTCAGCGTCGCATCCATCGCGGTCATCGCCGCGCTGAGCATCGCCGCGGTCTACCCCACCATGACACTCATCGGGCTGCGTCGGACCTTCACACCCTGGACCGACGCCGCCTGGCCCAAGCGCACGCAGATCGCCGACGCGACGGGCGTGAGCTTCCACGCGCTGAACTCCGCGCTGCCGATCCGCGCGGGCGTGGTCCGCGCACCGGGCGGCGCGGGGTCGGCGGCCGTCACCGTTAAGTACCGCCTCATCACCCCGCAAGGCACCGGCGAAACCAAATCCGCCGAGCTCACCAGCCAGAACAAGCCCGTGCAGGTCGCCATCAGCACCGAGCAGGGCGAACGCCAGACCGTCCCGGCGATCCTCAGCGAGCGCCTGCTCGAAACCAGCGCGCTCACCGCGGGCCTGACGGGTCTGCCCCCCGACTCTGCCCAGCTCGAATACTGGCTCATCAGCGGCGACGACGAAACCGCACCCGCACGCATCGCGCTGATCACCCCGCCCGCGGTCGAAGACGCGGCCTTGAAGGTCACACCGCCCAAGTACGCCCTCAGCCGCGGGTTCAAGCCCCTCGCCTCGATCGACCTCGGCAACGGGCTTGATCAGCGCGCCAGCTACTCGGGCGTTCTTTCGGGCAGCGCCCTGGAACTCTCCGTCCGCTTTAACAAACCCGTCCCCAAGCCCACCGAAGCAACCACCGCGAAGCTCCTGGGCGACGACGCGGTAAAGCTCCTGCAATCACCCGGCGGCGGCGCGACCTACCTCGACAACCAGTGGACGATCCGCGGCACCGCGATCGACTCCGCCCGCTTTGCGATCATGCCCCGCGATGAACGCGGCGTTCTTTCCAGCGAAGAAGCCGTCTTCCGCGTCGCCGTCATGCCCGACAAACCCGCGGAGGTCGCGGTGGTCTCCCCCGCGCGCGACGACGAAGTCCTGATCAACAGCACCATCAACGCGGAGATCGAAGCCCGCGACGACGTGGCCCTCCGCGAAGCAAGCCTGCTCGCGCAGCTCGCCCGTCGACCGGCGGGCACAAACAGCGGCACGCCCGAGCCCGTCGGCGAGCACGGCACGCTCGCCTCGCAAAGCGAGCAGGCCGACACGGTGCAGACCCGCATGAGCGCCAAGGCGGGCGTGAGCCTGAAAGACCTCGGCGCCGTCGCGGGTGATGAAGTCTGGATCTGGGGCGTGGCGAGCGATATCTACGCCGACGCGGAGACGGGCAAGCCCCGGCAGCCGACGATCTCGACGATCCGCAAGATGCGGGTGATCTCCAGCGAACAGCTCGTCGAGCGCTTGTACAACCAACTCGAAGGCGTCCGCCGCGGTGCGCAGCGGGCAGCAACACAGCAGCAACGCGCCAACGAATCGACCCAGGCTCAAGGCAAAAACGCCAGCGAGCAGCAATCGCAGGTCGGCGAGCAGATCGCCCAGCTCCGCCAGCAGCTCCGCGAAGTGCGCGAGCGGGCGGCTCAGAACGCTTCAAAGTCCAGCGCCAACGCGAGCGAGAATCAGAACGCCTCGCAGCGTGAGCGCGAAGCCGAGGAAGCGATCAAGTCGCTCGATAGCGAGCTGGCGCGCGTCCTGAAAGAAGCCGAGGCGGTGGCAAAGGACGCTAGCGAAGCCTCCGCCGAAGCTCAGAAGCAACTCGCACAGGCGGCACAGAACCAGGCTCAAGCGGGCCAACAATCGGGTCAACAGGCCGCACAACAGGCGACTCAGCAAGCGGCTCAGCAGGCATCGCAGCAAGCTCAGAACGCCCAGCAGCGCGCGAAGGATCGTCTCGACGATCTGAGCGCCATGCTCGACCGCGGGCAGGGTGCCTTTGCGCAGCGGCTGCGCGTGCAGCGATTGCTGGAGGAACAGAACGCCCTTCGCGAGCAGGCGGCACAACGTGCGCGCGAGACCGCGGGCAAGTCGCTCGATCAGCTTTCGCCCCAGCAGAGGGCGGCCGTGGAACAGGCGGCGCAGGAGCAAGAGAACCTCGCGGCCCATGCGGAGGAACTGCTGCGCACGCTGCGTGAGAAGGGCGATCAGCTCAAGAAAGACGACCCCGCGTCGAGCGAAGCGCTCAAGCAAGCCGCGGGCGAAGGCGAACGCAACGGCCTGAACGAGCAGATGCGCCGCGCGTCCTCGTCGCTGCGCCGCAATCAGCAGCAGTCGGCGCAGGAGCAGCAGCAGCAAGCCGCCGACACGCTGAGGCAGATGTTGCAGCAGCTCAACGACGCGGAGAAGAACCGCGACGCGGTGCTGCGTCGCAAGCTCGACAGCCTGGTGGAATCGATCCGCACGCTGATCGCGGGGCAGACCAAGCAGATCGACGCGCTGCAGAAGGCCGGCGACAAGATCGACGCGCCGACAGGCGAAAAACTCGCGGCGGCGATGATCACGTTGCACACCTCGACGCTCGCGACGGCTCAGGAAGCTGGCGCAATGGGCGAAGAGGGCGGCGAGATTGAACAGGCTCTGCAAACCGCCGGTTCGCGGCAGGTCGCCTCCATCACGCTGCTTCGCACCGACCCGGTCGATGCGCCGGCGGCTTTGAGCGCCCAGCGCGATGCGTTGACGAACTTGCAGAAAGCGCTGAAGCTTGCGGAAGAGCAATCGAAGCAGGCGCAGTCGCGCGAGCAGCAGCGGAAGGCCGCGGAGTTGCGGAAGGCGTACCAGGAGACGCTGGAGAAGCAGAAGGCCGTGACAACGCGGAGCGAAGCGGCGAGCGGTTCGCCCGCGGATCGTCGTCGCCGAGCGCTCTCGCGTGAGATTGCGCAGGAGCAGGACCGCGTGCGCACGGCGCTGTCGGATCTGCTGAAGGCCAACGAGGGGCTGGGTGAGACTTCGCCCTTCTCGCTGGCGCACCAGGTGATGGACGAGGCGAGCGCCGGGGCGGCGGAGCTTTTGCGCGAGGACAAACTCGCCGGGGCCTTGCCGCTGCGGCAGGCGACGATCAGCGACACGCTCACGGCCCTCATCGAAGCGCTCGACGAAGCGTCGTCGCCCGATGAGTTCCGCACGCCCGAGGAGGGCGACAATCAGCAGAACCAGGGCGGAGGGAATCAGCAGGGCGGACAGCAGCCGCTGATCCCGCCGCTGGCGCAGCTCAAGGGCCTTCGGCAGATGCAGCAGAGCGCACTGAACCTCACGCGCAAAGCCGCGGCGGCGGCGGAGACGCCCGAAGTGGCGAAGCTGCTGACCGATCAGGCGGCGGAGATTCAGAAGCGACTCTCGCAGGAAGCAACCAAGATCATCGAGCAGTTGAACCAGCAGCAGGGCCCCGGTGGTGGTGGCGGGGGAGGTGGGTGAAGTGAACGGGAACGTGAACATGAACGGGAACGCGAAGAAGGCGAAGCGGCGCGCGTTGGCGGTGTGTGGTGCTTTGGTTGTTGGTTTGGCGGGGAGCTGCGTGAGTGCGCTTGCGCAGACGCCCGCACCAAGCCCTGCGCCCGC
>JAVTWO010000131.1:0-6864 GCA_032229765.1 Phycisphaerales bacterium
ACAGCACCGATCGTCCTTTGGACGATCGGTGGCACGGTGATCTCAGTTGGGTGTGGTGGTTTCGTCGTCGGCGAGCATGCGCAGCGGCGGCGTGTCGAGGTCGTCGTATTGGCCTGTGCGGGCCATGCGGATGAAGGCGAAGAGGCCTGCGCCGGCGAGAAGCACCGCGACGGGGAGGGCGATCCACATCACGCTCATGGGTGTGCTCCGGTGGTGGTGAGGGTTGTTTCGGCGATGGGCAGCTCGGGGCTGGTGCGGGCGAGGGGGTTTCGCGTTTGTGCCCGGTCCGAGGCGAGCTCGTCGATGAGGTGCACGCTCGCGTTGCTCTCGCGGCTGAAGGTCTTTGCACGCATGGCGATCAGGAGCATTGTCAGCGAGCTGAGCGGCATGAGGATCGCGGCGATGAGCGGGTGGATGAGCCCGATGAGGGTGAGCGAGCCGGCGAGGATGTTGTACGCGAGCGAGGCGTAGAGGGTCAGGCGCACGGCCTTCATGGCGCGGCGGGAGGCGTCGGTGAGGGCGAGGAGGGGATCGAGGCCTTCGCGGGCGAAGTAGACGTCGGCGGCGGAGATGCAGGCCTCGGCGCCGCGGTGCACGGCGATGCCGACGCTGGCGGCGGCGAGGGCCGCGGCGTCGTTGACGCCGTCGCCCATCATGACGACGCGTTTGCCTTGTGAGGCGATGGTGCGGATGTAGTCGAGTTTTTCTTCGGGAGAGAAGCGACCAAGGGCGTACTGGGGATCGATGCCCAGACGCTTGGCGGTTTGGCGCACGACGGCGGGGTCGTCGCCTGAGAGGAGGCGGATGTCCCAACCTTGGCGCTGGAGGGTCTCGATCGCGGCGGGAGCCTCGGGACGGAGGCGGTCGCCCAGGCTGAAGACGCCCAGCACGGCGTCCTCGACCGCGACGAGGACGGGGGTGAGGGCTTCGTCGAGAGCAGCGGTGATCTGACGATCGAGGCGCGGATCGGCGGAGGTGTCGATGCCCAGGGAGGTGATGAAGGCGGGGGAGCCGACGGCGACGAAGAGGCCGTCGACGAAGCCGGTGATGCCGCTGCCGAGGACGTGGCGGGTGGAGGAGGGCGGGGCGGGTGAGTCGGTGAGGTGATCGGCGTATTCGACGATGGCGCGGGCGACTGGGTGGGTGCTCTGGCGTTCGAGCTGAGCGGCGAGAGCGGCGGCGGAGAGAGCGCCCTGAAAGCGTGTGACGCGCATGCGGCCTTCGGTGACGGTGCCGGTTTTGTCGAGGACGAGGACGGCGGGTGTGGAGAGGTCTTCGAGGACGTCGGGGCCTTTAACCATGACGCCTGCGCGGGCGCCGCGGCCCATGGCGACGGACATGACCAGCGGTGCGGCGAGGCCCAGGGCGCAGGGGCAGGTGACGATGAGCATGGCGGAGGCGTGCTCAAGGGCGGTGCGTTTGTCGATGCCCATCCAGGCGAGGAAGGTGACGATGGCGGCGAGGGCGGTGCCCACGACGAACCATGAGGCGACGCGGTCGGTGAAGCGGATGATGCGGGCGCGGCGCTGGGCGCCTTGGGAGACGAGCTGCATGAGGCGGGCGGCGCGGGTGGCGCGGCCGGCGGCGGTGACGCGGAGGTCGATCGGTGAGGCGACGTTGACGGCGCCGGCGAAGACGGTTGCGCCGACTTCGGCTTTGACGGGGCGGGACTCGCCGGTGAGGATGGAGGAATCGATGGAGGTTTCGCCGCGGACGATGAGGCCGTCGCTGGGGATGGATTCGCCGGGGAGGACGCGGACGAACTGGCCGGGCTCAAGGGCGATGGTTGGGACTTTCGAGGAGGCGGAGGAGCCTGGGGCGTCGATGAGGTTTGCGGTGGAGGGTGTGAGGCTGTAGAGGAGTTCGACTTCGTCGGTGGCCCAGCGTTGTTGGCGGTGTTGGAGGAAGCGTCCGACGAGGAGGAAGAAGACGAGCATGGCGAGGGAGTCGAAGTACATCTCGCCCGAGGCGAGGACGGTGTTGATGGTGCCCATGAGGCCGCCGACGAGGAGGGCGGTGCAGATGGGGACGTCGAGGTTGAGAGAGCGAGCGCGGAGGGAGGCGAAGGCGGAGCGGAAGAAGACCATGCCGGGGCCGAGGAGGCAGGCGACGCCGAGGATGGCGGAGAGCCAACGGAAGAGTTGTTCGTAGAGGGGTTCGATACCGACGAAGAGCCCGCCGTAGAGGACGAAGGAGAAGATCATGATGTTGCTGGCGAGCGCGCCGGCGATGGCGATGCGGATGAGGTGAGCGCGGTCGTTGATGCGGCGGGCGGCGGCGGCGGAGACCTCGCGGGCTGGGTGGGCGGGGTAGCCCAGTGAGGCGAGGGTGCGCATGAGCGCGGAGAGTTTGACGATCTGGGGATCGAAGGTGAGGGTGAGGGCGGAGCCGTGAAGGCGGACCTCGGCGGTGCGGACGCCTTTGATGAAGGCGGGGAGTTTTTCCAGCAGCCAGACGCAGGCGGAGCAGTGCATGTTCAGGACGGTGAGCTCGATCTGGCGGAGGCCGTTGCCCGCGTCGGTGGTGGATTGCTCGATGAAGGCGGGGTGGTCGAACTCTTCGCGGTTGGTGGAGAGTGAGGCGGAGTCGGCCTTTGCGGGGCGGTCGTTGAGGCGTTGCATGAAGGTGTAGTAGTTGGAGAGGCCGCAGGAGTTGATGAGGTCGTAGGCAGTCTGGCAACCTGAGCAGCAGAAGTGCTTGGAGGCGGCGGGATCGATGAGCCCGGCGGGGACGGGGAGGGAGCAGTGGGCGCAGGGGGTGATGGAGGTGCGGGCTGCTGTTGCGGCGGCGGCGGTCATCGGAAGCTCCTGGGCGTGGAGGCGAGCTCGCTGTTGGTTGGTTGCGGTGAAGGGGCGGTTGAAGGAGTGGAGTGGCAGTGTGCGCCCGAGTCTGCGGCGGTGGATTGGATGAGCTGCGCGGAGGTCGTGAGCTCGCTGATGGGTTGTGCGTCGGGCTTGTCCGTGCGGAGGGCGGTGAGGCGTGAATCGAGGGCGGCGAGGGGCGTTGAGCGTGAGAAGAGGGAGAGGGTGCCGACGGTGATGAGGGCGATGGAGGCGATGAGGGGTGCCTTGCGAGCGAGGGGGCCTGTGAGCAGGCGGAGGCCTGCGCCGATGCTGACGAGCAGGGGCAGGGTGCCGAGCCAGAAGACGGCCATGATGATGGGGGCGAGGGTGATGCTGGCGGAGCCTGCGGCGACGAGGACGAAGGCGTAGAGCCAGCCGCAGGGGAGGAGGGAGGTGAGCAGGCCGATGGAGAGAGCGCGGGAGGTTGCGGGGAGCGTCATGGCGGCGCGGTGTGCGCGTTCGGAGAGTTTGAGGAAGGAGGCGGGGATGGGTGTGCGGGAGGTGCGGAGGCCCAGGGCGCGGAGGAGGGAGAGTGTGCCGAAGAGGATGAGGGTGAAGGCGGCGAGTGCGGTGGCGGCGCGGTGCATTCCGGAGAGTGCGCCGGCGAGGTCGATGGTTGCGCCGAGGAGACCGGCGAGGAAGCCCAGGGTGAGGTAGGTGAAAAGGCGGCCGAGGTGGTAGGCGGATTGGAGTCGCCAGGCGGGAGCGGAGGAGTCGCTGATGGCGATGGCGAGGAATGCGCCGCACATGCCTGCGCAGTGCATGCTGCCGAGGAGTGATGCGAGCAGGATGGCGAGGACGAGGGCGGTCATGGCTGGGTGCGGTTGGTGCGGTTGGTGTGGGAGGTTGCCTGATTGCCGTGGGCGTTGGGGAGGACAACGAGGTCGAGGGTGTCTTCGAAGTGCTCGGTGGTGCGTTCGCCTTGGCGCTTGGCGGTGATGCGGAGTTCCCAGATGCCGGGGCGGTTGAGCGGGGCGTGGGCTTGGTAGATGCCGGGGGCGATTTCTGGGAGGCGGACGAGGGTTTGTTGTTTGGCGGCGGCGCGGTGGAAGTAGGTCACGCGGACGTCGAGGTCGGTGACGGGCTGGCCTTCGGCGGTGAGGAACTTCAGGCAGAGCGCGGCGTTGGTGGCGGGAGATTGGTTGGTGGTGTCGGTGGCGATGGGTGTTTCGGTTGTGCAGGTCCAGTGGAGGTTGCGCGAGGCTTGGGCGGTGCGCATGGCCTGGGTGTGGTTAGAGGCTTTGCGGTCGTAGTCGGGCTCGACGACGAGGCCGCCGTTGGAGAGGGCTTTGGTGACGGTGACGGCGCAGACGGCGACGTTGAGCGCGAGGAGGGAGATGATGAAGACGACCCAGCGGCGGCCTTGGCGGAGCTGCTTGGGCGTGGGGCGGTCGTCGCGGGCGTTGGGTGTGTTGGTGTTCATGGGTTGGGGGCTTTCTTGGTGGCGTCGCCTGGGCCGAGCATTTGGAAGGTTTTGGTGGTGGAGAAATCGGGGGGTGCGGAGATGAGGAAGGTGACGGTGCGTTTGCCGTCGTTGAGTGCGCCGGGCTGGAGGTGGACGACGAAAGGTTCGGCACGCATTTCGCCCGGGTTGAGCACCAGCGGGTTCTCGGTGAGGACGATGCTGACGCCCGCGGCTTTGTCTTGCTCGCTGAGGTCGATGGTGTAGGCGCGTTTTTCGCGTTCGCGGTTGGTGATTTTGACGCTGAGCTGGTTGGTGACTTCGCCCGAGGCGAGGGTGTTGAAGGGCAGGCCGCGCTGGCGGAGCATCATGACGTCGGCGGGGGCGGCGGTGAGGATTCTCCAGACGAAGACGCTTGCGATGATGAGGATGACCAGCGGGTAGATGAGCACGCGCGGGCGGATGAAGTGGCCCTGGCCTTTGACGGCGTTCTGTGAGCTGTAGCGGATGAGGCCTGTTGGGCGTTTGATCTTGGTCATGACGCTGTCGCAGGCGTCGATGCACTGGGCGCAGCCGATGCACTCGAGCTGGAGGCCTTTGCGGATGTCGATGCCTGTGGGGCAGACGGCGACGCACATGCCGCAGTCGACGCAGTCGCCGCGTTTGGTTGAAGCTGGGTCGGTGGGCAGGACGTTGAGGCTGATGCTGTCGGGGGCTGGTGAGCGTTTGGCTTTGCCGCGGGGTTCGCCGCGGATGGTGTCGTAGGTGATGATGAGCGAGTCGCGGTCGAGGAGTGCGGATTGGAAGCGGCCGTAGGGGCAGGCGACGATGCAGGTTTGCTCGCGGAAGAAGGAGAAGTCGAACATCATCATGGCGGTGACGAAGACGACGAGCCCGAAGCCGAAGGGGTGCTCGCTGGGCGAGTTGAAGACCCAGTGGCGGAGGGCGTCGAAAGAGACGAAGTAGGCGAGGAAGGTGTGCGCGAGGAAGATGGAGATGAGGAAGTAGCAGAGGTACTTCAGGATCTTGCGCGGGCCGACGGCTGTGGTCGGCGCGGGGCGACCCGGCGCGCCGTCGAAGAGGCGTTCGAGGGGCCTGAAGACGAACTCCATGTAGACGGTTTGCGGGCAGCCCCACCCGCACCAGACGCGCCCGAAGAGGGCGGTGATGAGGAAGATGGAGAGCCCGATCCCCACGATCAGGAGCATGAAGAGGACGGTGTCGGTGGGGAGGAAGGTTTTGCCGAAGAGCGTGTACTCACGGCGCACGGCGTCGAGCAGCACCGCGGGCTTGTCGTTGATGGTGATGTGCGGCAGCGTGCAGAAGAGGACGATCAGGAACCACGCGACGGCGCGGCGGGCGCTGAGGAAGCGCCCGGGTGCGAGGCGGGGTTTGATCCAGCGGCGCGAGCCGTCGGCGTTAAGGGTCGAGAGGACCTGATCCTCGGGTTGAAGTAGCGGGCCTGACACGGGACTCGTCCTTTCACGCGGTACCTTCGGGTGGGTCGAACAAACCCGGCATTGACCGATCGCCGCTGGCTTTGTGGGCGTGACGGCGGATCGGACCGGCCGATCGAGAGCTGGCGCGCGTCACTTACTTCTTTGACGGCGCGGCGGAGCTGGTGGTTCCCGTGAACTCGGGCCAGGGGGGCGGGACTTCGCCTTCGGGCAAGCGGCCGGCGACGTTGGTGCCGCGCATCTCGGCGACGTAGGCGGAGAGGAGCACGATCTCGTTCTTGTTGAAGCGCTGGCCCCACGCGGGCATCGCGCCGTTGGCGGCGCCGTTGGTGATGACCTTGTGGAAGTCGCTCAGCGTCTTGACGTTCTTGTAGTTGTTGTCCGTCAGGTTCACGCCCACTGCCCCTTCGCCCGAGGCGCCGTGACAGCTCGCGCAGTTACCCTTGAAGATCGCGTCCGCGACCGGACGGAAGGTGCTGCGGCGGACCGGGTCTTTGATGAAGCTGAGGATCGTCTGGTCATCGGGCTGAAGATCGCCCACGGTGGCGAAGAGTTTCTTGTTGAAGTAGGCCTGATCGTCCTTGAGGGCGGAGTGGACGGTCGGTGCCGTGGGGTCGACGTTGTAGACGAGGAGGTACGCGGCGCTGAAGACCACGGACCCGATGAAGATGGCCCACCACCAGCCCGGGGTGGGGTTGTCGTATTCCTGAATCCCGTCGTAGGCGTGGTCGGTCATGGGCCCGCCCGCGTCGGCGATGCTCTTTGCTGCTTGGGTTTCAACGTTCATGATTCGGCTCCACTCTGCGGACAACGCTGTTGCGTTGTGTTGGTAATTGCTTGGTGCGGTTGTGTGCTCGCGGTTGGTGCTCGGTCGGTTGGTTCAGCCGTGCGCCGGGGTTGTGGACTTTTCGTCGGGGCGCGAGGCGTGATCGGCGGCGAGGTCGGTGCTCGCGGTGGTGAGATCGTCGAGCGGGAGCTGAGCCCCGTGTCGGATCTCGGAATCGCGGACACGCATCAGGCGGAGGAAGACCATCACGAAGACGCCGAAGAAGATCACCAGCGCCACGAGCGGGTTGGTCGTCAGGTCCATTCGGCTCATCAGGTCGGTCATGCTCATGGGTTGGCTCCGTTGGTTGCGGGCGCGGGGGTTGTGGGCGCGGGT
>JAVTWO010000132.1:0-6806 GCA_032229765.1 Phycisphaerales bacterium
CCCCGACCTCCCCAACGCCGAATCCCACCGAAACCGCCACTACAAATATTACGACCTCTGCCTCGCCGGCTTCGTCACCGTCCTGCTCTGCTCAAACCTCATCGGCCCCGGAAAATCCTGCGCCATCGACCTCCACGCCAACATCGTCCCCACCTTCGAGCCCGACAAAGGCTTCTTCCTCACCTCCGTCCTCATCTTCGGCGCCGGCAACATCTTCTTCCCCATCTCCTACATCTTCGGCGACGTCCTCACCGAGGTCTACGGCTACGCCCGCGCCCGCAAAGTCATCTGGGCAGGCTTCGCCGCCATCCTCTTCGCCACCATCATGTCCTACATCATCATCCGCCTCCCCCTCAACCCAAACGAACCCTACAACAAACAAATCCAGCCCGCCCTCGAAACCGTCTTCGGCACCACCTACCGCATCGTCCTCGGTTCCATGCTCGCCTTCTGGGTCGGTGACTTCGTCAACTCCTACGTCATGGCCAAACTCAAACTCCTCACCAAAGGCAAATACCTCTGGACCCGAACCATCGGCTCCACCATCGCCGGCCAAGGCGTCGACTGCATCATCTTCTACCCCATCGCCTTCTACGGCATCTGGAAAACCGAAACCCTCTTCGCCGCCATCATCTTCAACTGGCTCTTCAAAATCGCCATCGAAGTCCTCTTCACCCCCATCACCTACCTCGTCGTCAACTTCCTCAAACGCGCCGAAAACGAAGACTTCTACGACACCAACACCAACTTCACCCCCTTCAGCCTCAAAGACTGATCAAATCACAACCAGTTCAGAGCCGACGACTTCAGTCGTCGGTGCCTTTCGTCTTGCGTACCCCCACGCTCCGCGTGGGGAGCAAAGCAAAAAGAAAAAAATCACAAGAGTTGGCGCCGCACCTGGCAAAGACCCCACACCATCTCCACTCCCTGTCTTATTTGCCATTTGCAAATTTGCAAATTTGCTATTTCACAATCCAATATCCTCATTCCAAAGATCAGCCTTCGCCGCAATAAACTCCCGCATCATCCGCACACACCGCTCATCGTTCACCAAAACAACCTCCACACCCTCCGCCTTCAACCAATCCTCCCGCCCCTGAAACGTCGTGTTCTCCGCGATGATCACCCGCGGCAGCCGATGCAGCACCACCGTCCCCGTGCACATCGCGCACGGGCTCAGCGTGCTCGCCAGCGTCAGCGTGTGCCAATCCCGCCGCCGCCCGCAGTTGCGAATCGCCGTCATCTCCCCGTGCGCCGTCGGGTCACCCTTCTGCACGCGCAGGTTGTGCCCGCGCCCAACCACCTTCCCATCCCGATCCACCAGCGCCGAGCCGATGGGTATCCCACCTTCCCGCCGAGACTTCTCCGCCTGCTCAACCGCCGCCTCAAGGGCAATCTGATCGATCCGCGTCTGATCCATCGCACATCCTCCTGCCGTTCAATCCATCCGCTCACCGCAACACACCACTCTTCCGCTTCTTCCGCTCGCCCACTCTTCACCATCAAGCACAGCAAACTCCGCAACCAAAAAACCTCCACCGCGTTCTACCATCTTTCGCCATGCAGCACACAACCACCATCCTCACCGATTCTTCCGCCCTCGCCCTCACCCTCGCCGGCGCGAACGTCCACGACCTCCCCCTCCTCACCACCATCGCCGCCGCCTTCGCCGTCGCATGGGTCCTCGGCCTCATCACCCAAAAACTCAAACTCTCCCCCATTGTCGGCTACCTCCTCGCCGGCGTCGTCATCGGCCCATACACCCCCGGCTACACAGGCGACGTCACCCTCGCCTCCCAACTCGCCGAAGTCGGCGTCATCCTCCTCATGTTCGGCGTCGGCCTCCACTTCCACCTCAAAGACCTCCTCGCCGTCAAAGACGTCGCCATCCCCGGCGCCCTCGGCCAATCCCTCCTCGCCACCCTCGCCTCCGCCATCATCTTCTCACTCCTCGGCTTCAACCTCCCCGCCGGCATCACCCTCGGCATCGCCATGGCCGTCGCCAGCACCGTCGTCCTCCTCCGCGTCCTCCTCGACCAAGGAATGCTCAACACCTCCCACGGCCACGTCGCCGTCGGTTGGCTCATTGTCGAAGACATCCTCACCGTCATCCTCCTCGTCCTCATCCCGCTCTTCGCCTTCACCCCTCCCCCAGATCCCGCCTCAACCTCCACCGCGCTCTCCACCACCGCCGCACCAACCTCCTCCCTCCACCCCGCACTCGCCGTCCTCCTCGCACTGGGCAAGCTCGCCCTCATGGTCCTCGTTGTCTTCGTCATCGGCTCACGCGTCATCCCCAAAGTCCTCAACGCCATCGCCAAACTCCGCTCCTCCGAGCTCTTCACCCTCACCGTCCTCGTCCTCTCCGTCGCCATCGCCGTCGGCAGCGCCGCACTCTTCGGCACCTCCGTCGCCCTCGGCGCCTTCCTCGCCGGCATGGTCGTCGCCCAATCCAAACTCAGCCACCAGGCCGCCGCCGACGCCCTCCCCATGCGCCACGCCTTCGCCGTCATCTTCTTCGTCTCCATCGGCATGCTCCTCAACCCCCGCTTCCTCATCGAACAACCCCTCCTCCTCGTCGCCGCCCTCGCCGTGGTCCTCATCGTCAAACCTCTCGCCGCCCTCGCCATCGTCGCCATCTGCGGCTACCCCGTCCGCACCGCACTCACCGTCGCCCTCGGCCTCGCCCAGATCGGTGAGTTCTCCTTCATCGTGGGTCAAGCCGCCCTCCAGCACAACCTCATGCCCGAATCGGCAATGCAAATCCTCGTCGCCGCCGCCATCGTCTCCATCACCATCAACCCGCTCCTCTTCCGCTCCATCGACCGCTTCGAAAACGCGCTCCGCAAACTCCCCAAGCTCTACAACCTCCTGAGCGCACGCCACGCCCGCCGCGCCGCCACCTTCAACGCAACCACACACGAAAAACTCGCCGCCAGCGCCGACTCCACCAAGCCCTACGCCATCATCGCCGGCTACGGCCCAGTCGGCCGCCTCGTCGACGCCATGCTCCGCGATGCCAACTTCGAAACCCTCGTCATCGACATGAACGTCGACACCGTCCAATCACTCACCAGCGCCAACCGCCTCGCCCTCTTCGGCGACGCCACCCAGCACGCCATCCTCGAAGAAGCCAACCTCCGCAAGGCCAGCCACCTCATCATCACCCACCCCAGCGTCGAAGGCCTCGCCTCCCTCGTCGTCACCGCCCGCGAGATCAACCCCACCATCGAAGTCATCGTCCGCGCACGCTACCTCGCCGAGGGCGAAGCCCTCCGCGACGCTGGCGCAACCTATGTTGTCTTCGAAGAAGGCGAAACCGGCCTCGCCCTCGCCCGCTACGCCATGCAACGCCGAAACATCGACGCGCAAACCGCCGACAAACTCCTCGCCGCCGTCCGCGCAACTTGGCGCATGGACTGCCACACGCCCCCCACCACATCTTCCACCCCCTCAACATCTCAGCCCAAATCCACCGAGACACCTGCGTAGGGGGTGCGCGAAAGTTGATCACGCAATCACCGAAGTTCACCAAATCCCCGAAACTCCCACACGACTTCGGGCGACGAAACGAAAAACGTACGGAAGAACCCTTGCCGTACACATTTCATACATCTTCTCCCCGGCTTGTGTTACACTCCGCAGGTTGAAACATCAACCCTCGTGGAGCCCACCACATGCCCGCACCCGCCGGTTCAGCGAAGACCTGTGTTCATTGCAAGCAAGACTGCTCCAACCGCCCGCGCGTCCGTGACGCCCAGGGCCAGTACGCCTGCAAAGACTGCCTGACGAAGAAGGGCCTGCTCAACGCCGACGGCACCGTCAAGGCCCAAGCAGCGCCGACCGCCGCCGCTGCACCGAAGGTTGTGGTGAAGTCCGCCGCCGTGCCCAAGGCCGCCAGCGTCGCCGCACCGGTTGGCGCCGGCAAGCCCGCCAGTTCGGGCTTCGACAACCCCGACGACGACGGGATCGATCTCTCCTCCTTCCGCTCCGATCCGTCCGTCGGCCAGGTCGTTTCCGCCAACTGGGTCACCTGCCCGGGCTGCGGCTCCCCCGCCGCCAAGGACGCGACCCTCTGCCTGACCTGCGGCACGAACATCAAAAACCGGCAAGAAGTCCAAGACCAAAGTCGCCGGCCCCGGCGCTGATTTCAGCAAGGTTGACGACGCCGCGATCAAGTCCAACCCGCTGCTGTGGGTCCTCGGCGCCGGCGCGGGCGCGTTCCTCGGTGCGCTGGGCATTTACGCGATCTACGTCGGCACGGGAAGCATCTTCTTTATCAGCGCCATCGGGGTTGGATTCCTGGCTGGGCTCGGCGCGGCGATTGTCGCGCGCGACAAGGCCGGGGCGGCGACCGGTTTCATCGCGGCCCTGTTCACCATCGTCGGCGTCATCGGCGCCCGGCAGTGGTGCGTGTACGAAACCTTCGGCGACACCATGTCCCGCTTGACCGATCCGAACATGTCCGACGATGACTACAAACTCGTCGGCGGGATGATGTACGCCAACGCCGCGGCCATCGCGGCGGCGGAAAACCCCGGCGCCCCGACCCGGCGCGGGCGTCGAAACAACGGACCCGAGTTCAAGTTCTACAAGAACTTCGCCGACCTGCCGGGCGATGCGAAGGCGATCGCCAACGCTTCCTTCGCGGAGTTGTCCCCCGCGGAAGTTGTTCAGCAGAAACGCAGGACGGCGGACGCGTTCGCGGAGGACTCCAAGTACTTCTCGGTGGCGTACCAGTTTTCGGTGCTCGACTTTGTGTGGCTCGCGGTGGGCGTTTCGGTCGCCTTCGGCATCGGCAGCCAGCACAAGTCGTAACGCGCACGTCCGCGGTACACTGCGCGCGGTATGCGCGAGATTGACTGCGACGTTCTGGTTGTCGGCGGTGGTCCGGCCGGGCTGAGTGCGGCGTACGGTGCCGCTCGGGCGCTCGGTTCGCGCGGGCGTGTTGTTCTTGTGCATCGCGATCGGCGGTTTGGGTATCCCGTGCGGACCAGCGGCGGGTCGTGGGCTTTTCATCTCAAGCAGCTCGGCATTCCGGAGCACCTCTGGCACACGCTCACCGGGGCTCGGTTCGCTTCGCCCAATGAAGTTGCCCATACGGTGCTGAGGCCCGAGGACCCGGCGGTTTCGCTCGATGTCACCGCGACGTACGAGTATCTGGCGGAGCTGGCAAGGCAGAGCGGCGCGACGGTCCTGGCGGGGATGCGGTTCGTTGGCTGCGAAGCGGTCGGCGGGTTTGAGGTTGAACAGCTCGGCTTCGACGCGTGGCCTGAGGGCGGGTTTGTCAGCGATGTCCGAGCGGTAGATGGCGAGGAGGTTCTGCGCGTGCGGTCGCGGCTGATTGTCGACGCCTCGGGCTCGGCGCGGGCGGTGAGTGTGCCGCTGGGGTTGCAGAAGCGGGCGGTGCGCTACGGCGTTGGCGCGGAGTATGAGGTTGAGAATCTCTCCGAGGATCAGCGGCTGTGCCTGCTGCTGGTGGGGTCGAAGTACTGCCCGGCGGGGTACGGCTGGGCGCTGCCCACGATGGCGGGAACGGTGCGGGTGGGGGTTGGGGTTTTGCAGCCCGATGTGAAGGTCAAACCCGGGCCCTTGCTGGATGAGCTCATGATCAGCGGGTGGTTGGAGCGGCTGGGTGTGCGGTGCGGCAAGGTCATCGAGCGGCATGTTGGCGTGCTGCCCAGCGAGAGGCCCAACGAGCGGTGCGTCTTCGGGCCTGTGGTGTGCGTGGGGGATACGGCGATGCAGGCGCTGCCGCTGATCGGCGAGGGGATCCGGTATTGCATCGAGGCGGGGCGCGAGGCGGGCAAGGCGTGCGCGGCGGCGGCGCTCCTGGTGCGTGATGATCGAAGCGAGGATGCGTACGTCGAGGCGACCAAGCGGCTGCGCGGGTACGAGCGCTGGTGGCGTACGACGCACGGGCGGGCGTTTGATCTGACTTGGCGGATGAATGTCCGCATCGCGCGGTTCACGGACGATGAGTGGGACCGGGTGACGCGGGTGATGCAGGGGCTCTCGCCCGAGTCGGTGGCGAAGGGGCTGCGCGGGCAGGTCGGCGCGTTGGATTTGATGCGGTTCGCGCTGACGAAGCCGCGGATGGCGGTGGAGTTTGGAAGGAGCTTGCTGGGGGTGTGAATCGGTGGCGTGGAGAAGGGCCGCGGCGGCTTTGCGGGCGGTTTCGGGCGGGGTGGTTTCCTCGGCGACCAACGAAGCGAGGCGGTGGAGGGCTTGGTCACGCTGAAAGTTGGGGCGGTGCTTGGCGCGGAAGCTGTTGAGCTCGCTGAGGGCTTGCATCGCGCGCTGGGCGCGGGGAGAGTTGACGATGGCGAGCAGCTCGTGCAAAGGGAGCTCGAGCTCGCTGGCAACGTGCGGGATCGGCAGGTCGGACTCGATGAGCAGGGCGAGGGCGCGGTTGATCAGCTCGCGGTCGGGATTTTCGTGTTGATTGTTCGGCATGCGGGGAGTTTCGCAGGCCGAGGGAGCGGCGGGAAGGGGTGTTGTGGGAATGGACAGAAGATGGCGCGCGTCGGCGGGTCATGGGCTGGAGATTGCGCGCGGGTGTGTCCTTTTTTGGCACGAAGACGCGAAGGCGCGAAGGAAGGCGAGAGAGGGAGGTCAAATGGCAAGTAGCACATTGGCAAATGGCAAATACGAGAGAGACAGAAGACAGGGATGGATGCGGTTGGGGTTGGGGAGGTTTAGCACCGATCGTCTTCGACGATCGGTGGCACGGGATGTGGGTGTGTTGGGGTTCGAGCACCGATCGCCTATCGGCGATCGGTGGCACGGGGCGTGTTTGAGCGGCA
>JAVTWO010000133.1:0-6648 GCA_032229765.1 Phycisphaerales bacterium
GAGGGAGAAAAGTCGGCGGGAGAAGCGAGCGGCGGGGGTTGGTCTGAGTGGGAGTCGGCGTGGGCGGAAGACGCCGACGACGTTCAGGGAGCGCTTGGAGGTTGGGAGGGTGACTTGCGAGACTGTGTGCTTCTTGCGAAGCACGCGGGCGAGGTTGATCTGCTGGGTGGTGTTCGTCGTGGCGAGGTGCGAACGCAGAGCACGGGCGAGGACGAGGGTGTGATCGATCCCTCGGGCGAGGCGGCGGCGGTTGGAGCTGGGAACCGGGACGATGAAGATGTGCGTGGGCGCGCGGGCGGGGCTGAGACGGCGGAGCTGCTGGGTGATGGAGGTGGCGAGCAGGCTTGCGAGGTGATGGCCCATCGCGCGGTCGCGGTGGAACTTCAGATTGCGGACGGCGTTACGCAGCGTCGAGGCGTATGGCCCCACGCGGATGAGACGTTGCCAGCGGATGGTGCGTTCGCGGCAGTGTGGGCAGGGCGTGCCCCCCACTGCCGCGGGTGAAGAACGTGTTCTGTCTGTGGGATTGGCGTGCGGTTCGGTGTTGGTGGCGGCGGAGAGGGCGTTTGCTTGGGAGGAGGTGCCCTGGCCGCAGCGGCGGCAGTATCGCGCGGGGGTGTCGGGGGTGAAGTCGATGAGGCGGAGACTGGGCGAGGGGGAGGTGGGTTGCAGCCAGGCGAGCTCGATGCGCTCGAGGAGGGTGAGCGGGCGGCGCGGCTTGGGTGGATCGGCGGGAGGCCGAACGCGGAGCGGGCGGGCGGGGGCGTTCAGACGATCGGGCGATATGGGCTTTGGAGGCCAGGTGAAGGTGCTCGGCTTGTCACCGGGGTTGGGCGGCATGGGCGCAAGATTTTTTACCACGGAGTCACGGAGGGCACGGAGGGAAGAGAAAGCTCAAAGCTCAAAGCAGCAAATCAGCAAATCAGCAAAGCGGCAAAGCGGCGAAGCGGCGAACGAGTGCTCCGGATCATGCCATTTCCTTTGCCTTCTTGCTGGTGCCTGATGCCTGATGCCTGATGCCTGCGTTTAGAGGCCGCACATTTCGGCTAGGCGTGATTTGAAGCCTTGTTTGACGAGGTTTTCTACGCGTGGTTCTTCGTAGAAGACTTCGAGCATTCTGGGGGATTGGTTGTTGGTGGCTTTGAGGGCGTTGGCGAAGGAAGGCCAGTTGATTGTGCCGTCGGCGGGCATGCGGTGGTCGTCGAGGGTGGCATCGTTGTCGTGGATGTGGAGGTAGGTGATGACGTCGGCGGCGCTGATGAAGGCGTCGCTGACGTTGGCGGTGAGGTGGGCGTGCCCGGTGTCGAAGCACATGCGGATGAAGGGGGAGTTGATCTGGCGGATGGACTGTGCGAGGGCTTGCGGGTCGTGGCCGAGCGGGCAGTTGAAGGGTTGGTTTTCGATGAGGTAGACGACGTTGAGTTTGGAGCCGACGTCGGCGAGGCGTTTGAGCCAGTCGTGCAAGCGCGGGGTGCGTTCGGCGGCTTGGCGCTCAAGTTCGTCTTTGGGGATGGGCTTGAGGTCGGGGGATTGTGCGGAGGGGTGGACGACGACCATGGGCCCGTTGAGGTCGCGGGCGAGCTTGCCTTCGTCTTCATAGATGCGGAGGGCGGCGTCGCGGGCGGAGGCGTCTGGGGAGGTGGGGTCGATGTGGGGGCCGAAGAGGCCGTGGATTGAGTCGAAGGGGAGGGCGAGTTGTTGGGAGAGGCGGAGTGCGGCTTCGACGGTCGGGGGGTTTTTCTCGTTGCGGTAGAACTGGAGTTGTTGGACGCCGAGGGAGCGGTAGGCGGAGAGGAGGCGGGGGAGGTCGAAGGTGAAGCCGAAGGGTGCGGTGGCGGCGAGTGGAGGCATGGGGAGAGCGGTCCGGTGGGTGTGGTGCTTTGGGGCAGTATACCGGAAAGTTGGATCAACGAAGGGAGGGAAGGAAGGGAAGGCGAAGGCTTGGTGGGTGTGATGTGCGCGGGAGAGCGCCGGCCTTTGTGGTGGGCTTGGAGGGGGACTTTGAAGGGTTGGTTGGTGGATGTCGGGAGGAAACGAAGACTCTGAAAGCCGCAGGGCTCTGGAGAGCCGTGCCACGTTGGAGGCGATCAGTTCGCGGGCGCTAAGCGTTCGCGGACGAGGTCGGCGCGGGCTTCGCGGCGGCGTTGTTGGTCGAGGTCTTTGCCCAGGAGGCGTTGGAGGTGGGCGGGTTGGGTGAGGAGGAGGAGTTGGGTGATGGTTTGATCGGAGATGCCTCGGATGAGGCCCATGAGCACACCGAGGCGGACGAGGGAGAGCTGGGTCATGGCTTCTTCGGGTGCGAGGAGGCGGGCGGACTTCATGGCGCCGAGGGCGCGGTAGATTTGGTCCTCGGTTGCGCGGCGGCGTTTTTCGAGGAGCATGCGTCGGCTGGCGCGTTCGTACTCGAGGACTTGGGGGAGGATGGACTTTTCGAACTCGTGGCGGATGGTTTCTTCGGTTTTGCCGAGGGTGGTTTGGTTGGAGACTTGGAAGAGGTCGCCGGCGGCGTCGGTGCCTTCGCCGTAGTAGCCGCGGACGGCGAGGCAGAGCTCTTTGGTTGCGCGGCGGAGTTTGTCGATTTCGCCGGTGAGTTTGAGGCCGGGGAGGTGGAGCATGACGGACATGCGGAGGGCGCAGCCGACGTTGGTGGGGCAGGCGGTGAGGTAGCCGAAGCGTGGGGAGAAGGCGAAGTCGAGGCCGGCTTCGGCGAGGTCGTCGGCGGCATCGAGTTGGCTCCAAGCTTCGGAGAGAGCGAGGCCTGAGCGGATGACCTGGAGGCGGAGGTGGTCCTCCTCGTTGATCATGATGGAGAGGCGTTCGTCGGGGATGGAGACGGCGAGACCGCGGGGCCAATCGGCGCCGGGGCCGGAACCGCCGCGGGCGTGTTCTTTGGAGACGAGGTGTCGTTCGACGAGGAGTGTGCGGTCGACCTGTGGGAGTTTGTGGACGTCGACCCAGAGGATTTCGCGGGCGAGGCCGGCGTGCATGAGGTGATCGCGGCAGTGTGTGAGGATGGAGGCGCGTTGCTCGGGTGTGGCGCGGTTGAGGAAGGGGAAGCCGGCGAGGTTTCGAGCGAGGCGGACGCGTGAGGAGATGACCACGTCGCTGTCGGCGCCGTCGCCGCTGAGCCAGTGTGCGCCGCGTTGGACGGCGTCGGGGGAGAGTGGGCCGCGGGTGGTGGTCACGCGGAGGACTCCGGGGCGTCGGGATTTTGGGCGTGGTGCTCGCGGGCGATGGCGGCGAGCTCGGACTGGAGTTGCTTGAGTTCGTCGCGGATCTGGGCGGCGCGTTCGTATTGCTCGGCCGCGACGGCGTCGGTGAGGTGCTTGCGCAGCGAGGCGAGGCGGCGGGCTTTTTCAGCGAGGGCGGTGAGGTCGGTGGCGGCGTCGGAATCGGTTTGCGAGCGTGACGCGGGGTGATCGGGTGCGGCGGAGATTCTTGCGAGGCGGCGGGGGAACTTGCCCGAGTGGTGGGTGCCGCCTTCGTGGGCGCGTTGGAGGATGGAGGAGAGTTGGGATTCGAACGCGCGGTAGCAGAGGGGGCAGCCGAGCTTGCCGTCGGTTTTGAATGAGCCGAAGGTGAGGCGGCAGGCGGGGCACTGCTGCACCTGGCCCATGGCCTGGGCGCGGGCGGACTCGGCGGAGGTTTGGACGGTGACGAACTGGGTGAGGAGGCTGGTGAGCGGGGTGGCGGCGTCGGCGGGTTGCTGGACGGAGACGCCGAGCTGGCGGGCGCAGGCCTCGCAGAGGTGGCGTTCGACTTTTTCGCCGGCGCGGATGGTCACCTCGTGGATGGTGGCCTGGTTCTCGCAGCGGTCGCACTTCATGCTGGAGTGGAGGGTAGGGGCGGAAAGTGTGCGGCGGCGGCTGGGTGGTTGGGGGCTTTGGGTTGGGGCAAAAAAAGAAACCGACGGCTGAAGCCGTCGGCTCTGAGTGATTGCTTTGGATTGCTTGGCTGAGCCCGAGGAGGCGGATCAGGCCTTGCCGTTGAGCTTCTGCAGACGGGTGTAGCCGTCGCGGCGGCGGAGGGGCTTGACCACGAGGCCGGACTTGATGGCCTTGGTGGAGACGAGGATGCGCTCGGGGGAGCCATCGACGAGGGCGAGGACCTTCTGGAGGTTGGGGCGGAACTGGCGGCGGGTGATGCCGGTGGGCTTCAAACCGAAGCCGCCCTTCTTGATGGCCTGACCGCGCCAGGCGCGGCGCTTGCCGAAGGATGATTTTTTGCCGGTGAGAGCGCAGACGTAGGGCATGGGACTACTCCGGAAACGGGGGACGGATAGGAGGGGATTCTTAGGCGGGTGATGGGGAAAGGCAAGTGGGTTGGGGGAGGGGTGAACGGAATCCGAAAGGGGGTTCGTGGAGGGGGTGGAGGGGTGAGGGGTGGAACGTGGTCGATGGTTGAAGGCGCGATCTGTTCGTTGAGCATGTCTCTTTGGACTTTGAGGAGGCAGAGGCCCCGGAGGGGCCGCGGTGTGTAGCCACGGGTGGAGCGGAGCCCGCGTTTTCGCGGGCGCAGTTTTCCACCGGTTGGGCCGGGGCCCAAAGCGGCCCTGCTTCACCCGTGGCTACAGGCCTGCGCCCCTTCGGGGCGGAGCGGGGCAATCAATCGTGAACGTACTTCTCGTCGAACTCCACGCCGTGGGCGCGGAGAATGCGGAGGAGTTCGGACTTGAAGTCTTCTTTCTTGTGATGCTCTGCCTGAGCGGCGATGTACTTTTTCACGGCTTCTTCTTGCGACTTGCTGACGGAGAAGACGCTGTAGCCCTCTTGCCAGGCGAACTCGCGGAGGGTCGGGAACTCATCATGGAGCCACTTGCTCGATCGCGCCTTTACGGTGCGCATGAGGTCCGAGATTGAGCCGTCGGGTCTCCAGCGAAGATAGATGTGGATGTGGTCTTCGATGCCGCCGATGGTGTAGAGCGTGGCGTGCTCGGCGCGGATGATGCCGCCGATGTAGGGATAGAGGCGTTCGGCGATGTCGGTGGTGATCCACGGCGTGCGGCCTTTCGTTGAGAAGACGACGTGGAGCAGGAGTTGGGAGTAGGTGCCGGGCATTGAAGATCCTTCGCCCCTTCGGTGCGATTGAAGCGGATCACCCCAGCAGCTCCATCGCCTGCGAGATGTTTTTCACCGGGATCAGTTCGATGCCCGAGTTTTTGGGGAGTTCGGAGGGTTTGAGGGGGGCGGGGATGACGAGGGATGTGAATCCCAGTCTTTGGGCTTCGTGGATTCTGGAGTTGAGCTGGGAGACTGGGCGGATTTCGCCTCCGAGGCCCACCTCCCCCACTGCGGCGATGGCGGCGGTGTTGGATTTGGCGTTCGGGGGCGTGAGGGATCGGCGGAGCATGGCGCCGGCGATGGCGAGGAGGAGGGGGAGGTCGGCGGCGGGTTCGGTGATTTTTACGCCGCCGACGGAGGAGGTGAAGATGTCGCGGTCGGCGAGGCGCATGCCGGCGTGTTGTTCGAGGACGGCGATGAGCATGGCGAGGCGGTTGGCGTCGATGCCTGAGGCTTTTCGTTTGGCGGCGCCGAGGAAGCCGGTGGCGGTGAGGGCCTGGAGTTCGACCATGAGGCAGCGGGTGCCGGTCATGACGGGGCAGACGACGGTGCCGGGGCGGGGTTGATTGAGGGAGGCGAGGAGGGCGAGGCCCGGGCCGTCGGGGGCTTGTTGGAGGCCTGAGCCGGTCATTTCGAAGAGGCCGAGCTCGAGGGTTGTGCCGAAGCGGTTTTTGACGGCGCGGACGATGCGGTGGGCGTGGTATCGGTCGCCTTCGAAGTAGAGCACGGCGTCGACGAGGTGTTCGAGGAGGCGAGGGCCGGCGAGCTGGCCGTCTTTGGTGACGTGCCCGACGAGGACGACGGTGACGCCCGAGGCTTTGGCGAAGTAGGTGAGTTCGGCGCAGCAGCGGCGGAGCTGGGTGAGGGAGCCGGGGAAGGCGTCGAGGTCGGCCTTGTAGATCATCTGGACGGAGTCGATGATGAGGACGGGGGGCTTGGCATCTGGGGCGTCGGAGAGGACGCGGGAAGCTTGTTCGAGGATTCGGGAGAGGGAGGTTTCGGAGAGGAGGAAGAGGTCGGTGTTGGGGGATTTGGCGGCGACGCCCAGACGGCTGGCGCGGAGGGCGACTTGCTCGGCGGACTCTTCGCTGGAGACGTAGAGGGTGCGGGTGCCTGAGGCGGCGAGTGCGCCGGCGGCTTGGAGGAGGAGGGTGGATTTGCCGATGCCGGGGTCGCCGCCCAGGAGTACGGCGGAGCCGGGGACGAAGCCGCCGCCGAGGACGCGGTCGAACTCGGGGATGCTGGTGGGGATTCGTCGAGCGGGCTTGCTGGCGGAGAGGGCGAGATCAGCGAAGGGACGGGCGGCGTTGCTGGGGAGGTCTGGGTCGGTGAGGAAAGGTGAGGCGGAGGAGGAGGAGGTGGTGGAGGCGGGGTCGTCTGGGCCGCGCGGGGGTCGATCTTGGCCTTGGGCTCGAGGCGTTGTGCGTCGAGAGAATCCCACGAGCCGCAGTCTGGGCATTTACCCATCCATTTGGTTTGAACGGCGCCGCAGGACCGACAGGCGAAGATTTGGCGGGATTTGGACACGGGGGAGGGTAGGGGATTGCAAATAGCAAATGGCAAATTTGCAAATGGCAAATAAGAGGAG
>JAVTWO010000134.1:0-3580 GCA_032229765.1 Phycisphaerales bacterium
GCGGACGGGCGGGGTGGGTGGGGCGATGGCGTTGGTGGTGGCGGCGGTGGTGGGGGTGGGGGTGTGCGGGGGCGGAGCAAGGTTGTCACTTTGCATGAGCTGCTGGAGCGGCGGCGCGGGGCGCGGTCGATGGGGTTGAACGTGGTGCAGTGTCACGGGTGCTTTGACATTGTGCACCCGGGGCACATTCGGCATCTTCGGCAGGCGAAGAGCCACGGGGACATTCTGCTGGTGAGCATCACGGGGGATTCGTGCTATGCCAAGCGGGGCGGGGCGCCGCTGATCCCGGAGGATCTGCGCGCGGAGAACCTGGCGGAGCTGGATTGTGTGGACTGGGTGTACATCGATCAGCACGGCACGGCGGAGGAGGTGCTGAAGCAGGTTGAGCCGGATGTGTACATCAAGGGGAAGGAGTATGAGCACAACGAGGACCCGCGGTTTTTGGCGGAGCGGAAGGCGGTTGAAGAGGCGGGCGGGCGGGTGGTGTTTTCGTCGGGGGATGTGATTTTTTCGTCGACGGCGCTGATCGGGACGCTGGAGCGGTCGGCGGATCCGTATCACGCGCGGCTGAAGCAGCTTGTCAGCGAGCCTTCGCTGGACGGGTCGCAGCTCAATGCGCTGATCAGTCAGTTTCGTGGGAAGCAGATGCTCGTGGTGGGTGAGAGCATCGTGGATGTGTATGTGCATTGTGACCAGCCGGAGGTTGCCAGCGAGTCGCCGGTGATGACGCTTCGGCCTTTGCGGCGGGTGCAGTATGACGGCGGGGCGGCGATCATTGCGCGGCATGCGGCGGCGCTGGGGGCGAGGCCTGTTCTGCTGACGGGGTTGCCTCAGAGTCCGGAGGCGGAGGCGCTGCGGAAGAGGTTGATGCAGGAGGGTGTGCGGGTTGAGAGTGTGCGGACGGATGTGGCGGTTGCGCAGAAGCAGAGGTTTTTGGTCGGGCCGCAGAAGGTGATGAAGTTGAATATGTTGGAGCCGATTGTTCTGGATGCGCTGCGTCAGGACGAGTTGGTTGCGCGGGCGGAGGAGCTTTCGCGCGGGATGGACGCGTGCGTGATCGCGGACTTTGGGAACGGGTTGTTGTCGCCCACGGTGGTGGAGCGGTTGTGCGGGGCGGTGCGGGGGAATGTGCGGACGCTGTCGGGGGATGTGAGTGGGCGGAAGAGTGCGCTGCTGAGCTTCAAGGGTGTGGATCTTTTGTGCCCCAGCGAGCGGGAGGCGCGGGATGCGCTGCGGTGCTTTGAGGAGAGTCTGCCCGCGGTTGCGTGGCGGTTGATGCAGGAGACGGGGTGCAGGAACACGATGCTGACGATGGGCGGCGACGGGCTGATTGCGTTCGAGGAGTTGCCCGATGCGCGGCAGGTGGGCGAGGAGTATCGCTCGCGGGTGCGGGGGCAGCATGTGCCGGCGCTGAGCGGGTATCCGGTTGATCCGCTGGGGTGCGGGGATGCGTTGCTCGCGGCGGCGACGCTGACGATGTGCTGCGGGGGGAGTGTGCTGGCGGCGGCGATGATCGGGTCGTTGAGCGCGGCGGTGCAGGCGCAGCGGCTGGGGAATGTGGCGGTTTCGGCGGGGGATCTGCGTGCGGCGCTGGTGCGGGTGATGTCGGCGAAGCTGGCGGTTGGGACGGGGGGGATCGGCGGAGGGGCGGGCGGGCTGGAGGGCTTGCTGCGCGGTGAGGCGAGTGCGGCGGCGCCGGTGGAGCAGGTTTCGACGGCGGGGTTGATCGGACGAGGAGCTGGCGCGTGAAGATCTCGTTTGTGATGCCGACGCGGAACCGTGAGGCGGTGCTGGCGCAGACGCTGGCGCGTTTGTCGGAGCTGGCGCTGCCGCGGGGTGTGGAGGCGGAGCTGATCGTGGTGGACAACGCGTCGTCGCGAAAGGTCAGCAGCGCGGCGCTGCGGGCGGGGCTGCGCGGGGCGATGGACGTGCGGGCGATTCGGCTGGAGCAGAACCGATCGGCGGCGGCAAGGAACCTTGGCGCGGCGCACAGCCGGGGTGAGTGGGTGGTGATGCTGGACGATGATTCGTACCCGATCAGCGGTGAGGGGTTGGTCAGCGCGCTGCGTGAGGCGGGCGAGGATGTGGGGGCGGTGGGCGGGCAGATCTTTTTGCCCGAGGAACATCGCGGGGCGGAGGCGGTGAGCGCGGGGATCGCGGCGCGCGAGGCGGGCGGGTTGCCCGAGGTCTTTGTCGGGTGCGGGGCGGCGATCCGGCGCGAGGTCTTTGAGAGCAGCGGCGGGTACGACGCGCGGTTTGACTATTACGCGGAGGAGTATGACCTGTGCGCGCGGCTGCTCCTGGCGGGGCTGCGGGTGAGCTATGACCACCGCTTCACGGTGATGCATTGCAAGTCGGCGGCGAACCGGAACTTCGGACGCATCGCGCGGCGGCTGGTGCGGAACAACGCGTGGGTGATGCAGCGGTACGCGCCGAGCGCGGTGCGCGGGGCGGAGGTGCGCGGGGTCTTTGAGCGGTACTGGCGGATCGCGAAGAAGGAGCGGGCGGTGCGCGGGTATGTGTACGGCGCGGCGGAGGCGCTGGCGACATTGATGGTGCAGCCGCGACGGGAGATGAGCGCGGCGGTGTGGGATCGGTTCACGGGTTTGAGCGCGGCGCGGGAGGCGATCGCGGCGGAGATGAAGGTGAAGGCGATCGAGAGCGCGTGCGTGGTGATGGAGGGGAAGAACGCGGGGCTGGTGCGCCGGGCGCTGCATGAGGCGGGGGTGAAGATTGTGGAGGATGAGCGGGAGGCTGGGGAGGTTGACGCTCTTGTGGTGGGGACGATGTCGCCCGGGCCGATGTTGTTTGCGCGGGATCTGTTGATGAGGACGAGGCGTGGGGTGAGGGTGATTGTGCCGAGCGTTGAGGTGGGGAAGACGCCTGTGGCGATGATGGGTGAGATGTGGGATGGTGTGGAGCGGCGCTCGGCGGCGGCGTGAGGAGGGGGGGTGGATCGTTGTTCCACGTGAAGACGAAGACGCACGGCTCTGGAGAGCCGTGCCACCTGCAAGGCGGGGAATCAGGCGCGGCCGACTTGGGGGAGGAGTTTTTGCAGGAGCGTCAGGGCGTGGGCGAGGTGGGCGGGGCTTCCTTCGCGTTCGATCCAGGCGGGTGCGCAGGCGGCCATGAGGACGCGGCGGATGTTGGCGAGGGTGCCGTAGTCGTCGTCGCAGACGAGGCCGGCTTCTCGGCGGAAGGTTGCGAGTTGTGAGAGGAGGCTGGGGTTGTCTTTGGTGGCGGGGGTTTTGGCCTTTTTGTCGGGGCGTTGGTGGTGGTCGTTGGTGGCGGGGTGATCGAGGGTGTGAGAGAAGGCGTGGCGATCACCGAAGTGCTGGCCGTGCCAGGCGCCGTCGGTGGTGGCGGCGGTTTTTTTGGCGGGTTTGTCGGCGGAGGCGGCTTCGAGGTGGGTGCGAGCCCAGCAGACGCGTTCGAGGTAGAGGGCGTCTTCGAGCCAGTGACCGGTGTGAACGAGGGCGAGGTCGATGAGGACGAGGCGGTTGTCGGGGGTGCGGATGGCGTTGCCGCCGTGGAGATCGCCGTGGCACCAGGAGTTGATTTGACGGCGGTCCCAGCGGTG
>JAVTWO010000134.1:3590-6546 GCA_032229765.1 Phycisphaerales bacterium
GGTGGATGAGGCTGGGGAGTGCGCGGCTGACTTCGCGGAGTTCGTGGGCCCATTTGGGTGCGTCGGCGATGGAGCCTCGGCGGGCGACCTCGCGGGATTTTTCGATGAGTTTTTCGAAGGGGAGTGGTTTGGGTGCTGGGTGAGGGGTGGCGGAGGGGGCGTTGAGGGGTGCGATGTGTTCGCAGCGGGCCTGCATGTGTGCGCAGGCGCGGAGGAGGTCGTTGATGGTTGGGCGGTCGAGGTTTTTGCCGACGGTTGAGCCGGGGATTTTTTCGATGATGAGCCAGGCGAGGTCGTAACCGGCGAGGGAGGATCCGGAGGCGATGAGGCGGGGAGTTGGGGAGAGGGGGTCGGAGCCGAGGGCGCAGGTCCAGCGGTATTCGACTGGGCCGACGGGGAGTTTGACGACGGCGGGGAGTTGTTGGCCTTGGGGGGTGGTGATGACGGTCATGCCGGTGGAGCCGCCGCCGCGTTGATGGTCGGAGCGGAACCACTGGATGGGTGAGAGCGAGGCACCTTGGTTTTGGATGGATTGAGCGAGGACGGGCTCGAGCATGGGCCCGAGGGAGGCGCCGAGGGCGGGAGCGGGCTGGGCTTGGTGCTCCGGTTGGTCGGGCATGATGATGAAGGATGAGGGGCGGTGAGTCTGGTTGTGATGTGCGGAAATGAACAGAGGCGGAAAGAGCACGGCTCTGGAGAGCCGTGCCACCGGGAGACGTGCCACCAAAGACACCGTACCGCGCGGGGGCGTGGTTGTCGAGCCGGGAGTGGAGGTATCAGGACGGATCGGTATCGGCGGCGTTTATCGGGGCGTGAAGCTGGGCGGTGTGCATGAGCTCGATGATTTGCTGAGGGGAGAGTTCTTCGGGGCGCTGGGTTGGGTTGATGGAGGGCGGGAAGGGGAGGGAGCGCCCGAGGATCGCGCCGAGTTGCTTGCGGCGTTTGCTGAAGAGGGTTTGGCAGAAGCGGGCGAGATTCGCGGGTTGGTCGGTCAGGGGTTTCTCGCGGCGGCGGATGAGGACCATGGCGCTGTGGACTTTGGGGCGGGGCCAGAAGCACTCGGGGGGGAGCTTGGCGATGAGTGAGACTTCGCCCATGGCTTGGGCGACGATGCCGAGCAGGCCGTAGTCCTTGGAGCCGGGCGGGGCGAGGAGACGGTCGGCGACTTCGCGTTGGATGGTGACGGCTTGGAGCGAGCAGAGGGGATGATCGATGAGCAGGGAGAGCATCAGCGGGGTGGCGGCTTGATAGGGGAGGTTGGCGACGAGCTTGAAGGGGGCGGCGTTCAGCGCGGCGACGGCGGCGGGGTTGAGGTGCTTGCCTGTGGCGAGACAGTCGCCCTCGATGAGGGTGAAGCGTGAGGCGGTTGGTGTGTTTGGGGTGAGGAGGCGATCGCGGAGGAGCTGGGCGAGGCCTGTGTCCATTTCGCAGGCGACGACGCGGCAGTTGCGGTGGAGGAGGGCGTCGGTGAGGGTGCCGGTGCCGGGGCCGACTTCGAGGATGGTTTCGGAGGGATGAACAGCTGCGGCGTCGACGAGTTTGGCGACGAGGTTTTGGTCGATGAGGAAGTTCTGGCCCAGGGCGTGGCGGGGCGAGAGGCCGCGGGCCTCGAGCATGGCGCGGATTTGTTGGAGGGATTGCATGAGGAGAAACGGGAACGTGAACGGGAACGCGAAAAGGAATCGGTGATTGGATGATTGGGCGGTGTGGGAAGGTCAGGTTTGTTTCGCGTTCATGTTCGCGTTTGCGTTTGCGTTTTTGTTCACCACTCTCCCGCGAGGATTTTGTCGATTGCGTCGGCGACGCCCGAGTTGTCGCAGGTGGCGGTTTGGCGTTTGCTGACGGCTTTGATTTCTGGGCGGGCGTTGCCCATGGCGATGCCCAGGCCGGCGTGGGTGATCATGGAGAGGTCGTTGAGCTGGTCGCCGATGGCGGCGGTGCGGGCGGGGTTGATGTTCAGGCGTTTGGAGAGGCGCTCGATGGCTTGCCACTTGTCGGCCTTGGTGTGGAAGAGCTCGACGATGTGGACGCTGTGGATGCCGTCGTCGACGCGGTCTTTGGGGAGCAGGGCGCCCTGGAAGTGCTGCATGCTGGCGCGGCCTTGGAAGCGCTGGGCGAGCTGGGAAGCGAGGTCGTCGATGCTGTCGTTGGCTTTGTATGCGCCGACGCGGACGGAGTGCTGGTGATCTTCGTCGAGGTGGACGCTGGTTGCGTAGCGGACGCGGACGCCCATTTTTCTGAACCACCAGCGTGAGGCGGCGTCGAGGGCGTGCTCGCCCGGGCCTGCGGTTGGGTGGTCGGGGGTGATGGCGAGGTAGTCGTAGCGGGTTGGGTGCGGGTCTTTGAGGATGAGGGCGGGGTGGTTGCGCTCGCGGAGGAAGTGCACGGCCTCGTGGACGAGGTCGGTGTCGAGGGTGAAGCGTTCGAGGGTTTCGCCTGTGTTGGGGCAGGCGACCATGGCGCCGCCTGAGACGACGACGGGGTCGCTCTGGGCGATGGCTTTGAGGATGGGTGTGCTTTCGATCAGGGCGCGGCCGGTGCAGACGGTGACGATGATGCCGGCCTTTCGGGCGCGGGCGAGGGCGTCGAGGTTGCGGTCACTGACGCGGCCTGAATGGTCGAGGAGGGTGCCGTCGAGATCGACGGCGATGAGGTCGTACTTGGGGGGCATGGGCTCAGCGTAGGGTGGGGTATGCTGAAGGGGGCGCGGGGGAGAAGAGGTTCATGATGAAGAGTGCGGGTTGGTACACGTTGGATGAGCGGGAGGTGGGGAGCGCGGTGGTGCGGGTGAAGGCGGTGCCGGGAGTCGGCGGGAGGAGATCGCGGGGGTGTTGGGGGATCGGTTGAAGGTGCGGGTGAGTGCGCCGCCCGAGAAGGGGAAGGCGAACGAAGCGATCGTGGAGTTGGTGGCGGGGGCGCTGGGGATCGCGGGGCGGTGTGTGGAGGTGACGCAGGG